>SFHK01000038.1 GCA_004556395.1 Clostridiales bacterium | reverse complement strand
TGCAAGTTCTTTCAAATTATAATTATTAGGATTATCATGAGAATCTTCTAATAATGTTCCTCCAATATCAAATGAAACAACTTGAAATCTTCTAAACTGCACTCGATTTTATCACCATTTTGAACCCATGTAATCGTATTTAATATATCCTCGTATTTATTCAACTTCGTTCGATCAGTGGTAAATATACAAAACAAATATGTTCCACTATTAATAGTCGAAATCATTCTATAATTCGCGTACATATTCCAATCTTGAATATCCATTTTTACAACAACGCTGTACATAGGTTCTCCATCTTGCTCAGAATCATTCGTCTCCAATATTTCTGCTCTTTCCACTTCTATTAGTTCGTCATCTATCCGCCTTGCTTTCAAACACTCTTGCATAATCTTGTTTGCGTAATTGTCAAGTCCAACATTTGCCAAAATTGTACGCGTCGGTAACCAAAAGCAATAAATGCATTCAAAACTATCGTCGTCTCCATAATAGCCTGGATAAAGTTCAAACCACACATCTTCGCTACCCTTTTCGTACATCACGCATTTCATATCCGACCCGAATGTCATTTTAAAGTCTCCAAAATCATGTACAGTCAGATAATCGCCGGAATTCTCACTCAATCCTCCCATAGAACCAATTATAAATATTAACGTCAGTGCAATCAGCATTATTCTCTTCTTCATTCGTTTGTCTCTCCCTCATTTATTCAATTAATTATAGCACAACAAACCATTTAAAGAATCACATACGCTTTGAGATTTTCTTAATGTCAATTATCAAAAAAAAGGAGAAATCGCAGCATTTCTCACAGAAGTGAAAAAGACTGCGACTTGAATCAAATTCCGTCTCTACACCAAGCGCTTACTCCGTCCACTCGATGGTGTTGACAATTTCAGTGAGCGCGTCCGCCTGCATCAGATCGGCAAAGGTCACGGTGAAGGTGTAGGTGCCAAACGCCGCGTCGGACACCACGGCCTGCATCATGTACAGGGTGATGCCTTCGAGGTCGTACTGCGCCATATAGGAGATCGCGTACTTGCCGTCCTGCTCGTCGGGCTGAGCCAGCAGAACCTTCGCGTTCTCAACCTTCAGACCCATTGTCTCATACTGCGCCGGCATAGCCTGCATGACGGCAGCAGCGAACACGTTCGCGTCGATCTTGGTCAGGTCTTCCACAGCGGGATTCCACACGCAGTTGATGTTCGAGTTGAACGCGGCGTTCTCGTCATAGAAGGGGAACAGCTGGAAATACACCTGGTTTTCGGCCTTGTCGTAAATCTCGCCAGCCATGTCGGCGTCGAAGGTCATGGTGAAGCCGTCGAATTCGAAGGTTTCAAGGTTGCTCTCCGCAGGCGTGGCTTCGGCGAGTACGCTCGCACAGCCAAGCATGAGTACCAGCGCCAGAAGGACAGACAGAAGCTTTTTCATCGTTCGTTTCTCCTTTTTGTTTTGAATTCGACACAATCATACCATATTCCGTCACCGAATGCAACCGATGCGCGCGAATTTTTTGTTTCATCCCGCACCGGAACCGTGCAAACTCCGCATGCTCTCCATCCTCCGCGCGACAGCATACCACCGCGTCAGAACCGCGCGAACTCCGCCTGTTCCCCGTTTTCCGCTCGACAGCGAACCACCTCGACGCACCGGAACCGCGAAGCGGCAAATCAACCGCCGCGCAGTCACTCCACCCCGCACCGGAACCGCGCGAATTCCGCGTGCTCGCCATCCTCCGCGCGATAGCGAACCAGATACCAGTATTCCTCCGTCCCCTGCCACGCGCCGTCTTCCGCGCGCGCAAGGCGCATCGGTTCCAGAAATTCGTGTTCGCCCGTGAACACGTCCGTCACACACAGCGCGTCTCCTTCGCGCACGCAATACAGCATCTCCACGTCCGTCGCGCGACGGGTGACGCTCATGAGCATGTTGCCCAGTCGCACGCTCTCGAGCCCCTCGCATTCCGCGCCATGCATCTCCAGCGGGAAGGTCACGTCGGTATACGAGCCGAAATTCCCGCCGTACAGCCGCATTTCCGCCTTGAAGGACGCGAGGAAGCGCGTCCCGTCGCAGGAAGCATAGGTTTCCCCGTCCACCACCGCGAAGCCGCGTTTCCCCTCGTCCTTCAGCGAAAGCACGTCGCCCACGGCGTGGCTCGCGCCCGCCGTTCCGGAAGCCGCCGTATAAACCTCATCCACATGGAACGCCGCCGTCGGAAGTGCCGCCCAGTCGTATGTTTTCCGCGGCGGCGATGCGAAGCGATACGTCAGCTTATCGTCCGGATCGTCATACACCACTGTAACCGCGAAATCATCGGGATACACGACGCATACGCCGCCGTTTTCAAAAATTCCGTCCAGCGGCTTGCAGTCCTCCGCCTGATAGAGGAAGAACAGCCCCGGCGGATCGTTGAAGCTCTCCAGACAATACCGCACGTAGGCCTCGGGCGACGCCGCCCTGTGCAGGTTGCCGGTCACGAAGTCCGACCTCCAATAGTCGCTCATCCGTCCCGTTTCCGGCGCGCCCATGCCGAAGGAATCGGCGCGATAGTGCGTAAGGTCGATGAAATACCAGTCGCCCTCGGAGCGGATGTAGTTGATGATGTGCCCGCTTCCGTCCGTCTGCGACCATGCGAGAAAGCCCACCTCGTCGTAATCGCCGCGCAGGATATAATTCAGCCAGTTCGCGTCGCTGGCGCAGCAGCCCTCGTTTGTGCGCACCGCGTGAAAGCCGGGCTTGTGATGCTCCCAGTTCACGCCGTTTTCGCGGATGCGCACGTTGTCGTCCGCCTCCGCGAAGCCTGAAATCTGAAACATCTGCACCGCTTCATACAGCGTCGCCAGCTTCCGCTGCTTTTCCTCCGGGCTCTCTGCGGCCATGGCGGCGATTTCCGCGTTCGTGTAGCGCGTGTCACCAAGACTTACCGCCGGAACCCACCACACATCGTCCGCCGCGGGAACCTCAAACGCCGCGCCGCGGCGCAGGTTCTGCGAGTCATACGTCAAATCCTGTTCCACCTTTTCGAGATAGTCCACGCATTCCACGATTCCATAGAATTCCAGCTCGTGTCCCGCATCGTCCACGCCGCTCACGACCACCACGCGCAAAAGCGGATTCACCCACGGGTCACCGCAGCTCAGCTCCATCGCGCCGTAGGCGGGCAGATATGTGCCGGACGAAAGGTTCGCCGGCCTGTCAAACAGAAACGCGTCGTCTCCCGGAAGATAGACATAGCTGTCCACCCGGTCGATCGTAAAGCCCACGCCGCCGTTTTCCTGCAGGCGCACGCGATAGAGATACTGCGGCGCGTAGGTATCGTCGATCGTCGGACGCACGGGACTGTCCGGCGACTGCACCGAAACGCGGGCGCAGTCCGCTTCTTCAGGCTTCCAGCGGCAATCGCCCGCGACCAGCGCCCAGAACGCCCGCGTCCCCTGTTCCTCCAGCGCGCGCTGCGCCGCCGTCACGCGCTCCGCCCGCGCGCCGAGTCCTGCCGCCAGCATCAGCGCGCACAAAATCGCCGCCAGCCGCCGTATTCTCATAGAAACATCCCCCTGCCATTTCCACGAAAGCTACAGTGTACCTGAAGAAAACCCGCCGAGCGCCTGAACGGCTTCTCTCGCCCGTCCGTCTTCGTCAGCCGCGTAAAAAGCGGATCATCCCATCCCACATCTCCAATTTCATTATACAAAACTCCGCGCCCCTTTTCAAGGCGCGAGGCCGACACAGCGTGCTTTTCCTTCATTTATTAAATCTCCACCTGCATCCTGCGCGCGGTCTCTTCCAGTCGCGCGCGGTTGTCGGGCGAAAGCGAGTCGAGAAATTCCGAAAGCGTCTCGCACAGCATCCGCTCGTGTTCGTCTGTCAGCAGCTCCGGCGCGGGATATTGTCTGCGAAGCGCGGCAAGCACCGGCTCCGGCAGCGCCGAAAAGACCCGCCAAAGGCTCTCCCCGTCGAGCGAAGCGTCCCGAAGCACGTCAAACAGATCAGCGGGCGACCGCACGCCGCGCAGGATTCCCTCCGCGCGCCCCTCCGCGTCCGCGCACCGCGCCAGTTCCTCCAAAAGACGCGCATACGCGGTGTCCGGCATGCGTTCGCCGAGATGCAGCACCGTCTGCGAACAGACCTCCGTTTCGGACGCGCCGAACGCCAGCCGTCCCGCGCCGTTCTCGCGCATGAGGTTTTCCACCTCCGCCACCACCTGCAAAAGCGCGCGGCGCAGGTATGCCGCCAAGCCCGGCAGACAGTCCAGCGCGTCCACCAGCCGTTCCAGCGCCTGCGAAAACCGTTCTATAAGCGTCTCCCGCGTCGTCCCACCCACGGCGCGCGCCGCGTCCTCCTCCGTGCAGAACAAATTCCGCGGCGGCCTTCCGGCGAGCTCGCACAGAAGCGCCGCCGCCAGCACGGGCCCAACCAGATTCATCGGCTGAAGCCGCCACGTTTCGTCCCGCGCCGTCAGCAGCCTGCGCACGCGCTCCGGCGGGAAATACAGAAGAAAGCGGTTTTCGTGCGTCAGCGCGCGCAGATACCCCTCCACAAACTCAATGCCCGTGCCCTCCACGGCGTTCAGCGGCGGATAATCCGCCGTAATATGCGTTTCCTGCGCAAAGAACGCCGGCCGGTACGCGCGGAAAAAGCCCTCGATGCCATCCACGATCGTCCCCCGGTAAAACACGTTTTCGGAATCGAACAGATTCTGCTTCAGCCGCGTGTGCAAAAGCCGCGCCGCGTCCAGCTTTCGCGAAATCAGTGCCTGCCCCGCCGCTTCCAGCGCTTCCAATGGCTCCCGGCGCAGACGCTCAACCGCGTCCTCCGGGCTAACGCACGCCTTCAGCGCCACCCCGACGGTATAATGCACGGAGTCGAGCAGCGCCCGCGCCGTTTCCGCCCGCAGCGACGTGCTCTCCCCGCCCGTGTACGCCCGCGCCTTTCGCGCAAGCAGCGCCAGACTTTCCGTTTCAAGCCGCGCAAGCTCGCCGTCGGATAGAAGTCCGCACGTCCGCGCCTGCGTCGCCAGCGATAAAAAATACGCCCGGCCATTCAGCCGCGACGAATCGATTACATGTACCCGGTCCAACCCCTCCGTCATCCTTCGCCCTTCCTTTCCGCCTCAACGGGTCAGCGCCGTCATCCATCTCCATTTTTACATTCGCGGGCTGCTCACACATCCTCCGTCATTTTCCATTCCATGCCGCCGCGCGCGTTCACTCGACGAACCACCCGCGAAAGCACCTCGTCGGCAAGCAGTTCCAACGAACCATGGCATACGCCGTCGAACGCCGCGCGCATCTCCTCGATCAGCGCTTCGTCGCTGATGCGGTCGTCGGTTTCCGTTTTCACGGCATCAAAAAGCTCAATCAGCGCGCTCAGCGCATCCGCATAGTCCTCCTGCGAAAGATATGGCGAATCACAGAACGCGCGGATGATGCGCTCCACCCGCCCCAGCGCAAACTCGACGCGCCCCGTGCGGCGAAGCGACTGCGCGCGTACCTCCACAAGCTGTTCCGCCTGTGCGTGCGTGAGCCGAAGCCCATTCCCCTCCGTCTCTCGATTCAAAGCCACAATCGCGCCTGCTTCCGTCTCCGGCGAAACCGACATCAAAAACATATCCGTCAAACGCTCACCCCCAGCTTCCTAATCGCTGTTCAAAGCCGCACCGCGAAAATTCCTCCTCGAAAACAGCACACGAAATACGCCGTTTCCAACGAAACCGGCACCAAAACTTCCGTCAAACGCTCGTCTTCAATATCCCGCCCAGCAGCTGTTCAAATCCATACTTCAAAAATTCCTCCTCGGAAACGCCGAACGCTCGCACAAAATACGCGCCCCTTCCGTCTCCGACGAAACCTGCACCCAAAATTCCGTCAAACGCCCGTCTCCAATATCCCGCCCAGCAGCTGTTCAAATCCGTACTTCAAGAATTCCTCCTCGGAAACGCCGAACGCCCGCACGAAATATGCGCCCTTCGCTGCCGCAAGCGAAAGCAGCGACGTCATTCCCGCCCACAGCACCGGCACCGCCAGCCTGACAGGCAGGCTCTTTCGCACGACGCCCTCCGCAATTCCCTTGCGCAGGAATTGCTCCAACAGCTCGTTGATCTCGCTTCCCAGCTCCAGAACGGTGCGCTGCCCATTCGTTAACTCGTCCCCCGCCAGCTTTTCCGCCTGCGCCGCGTTGATGCGCGAAGCCGACAGCGGATGCCGCTCCTGATACGCCCGCATCGCCGCGCAAACCTTCCCATACATCTCGGAAAACGTCAGCTTCTCGCCAAGCACCGCCCTCAGCTCATCCCGCAGCATCCGCAGCCCGCGCGCCACAACGCCGCACAAAATCTCATCCTTACTTTCAAAGTACGCGTAAATCGTGCGTCGACTGTAATCCGCAGCCTCCGAAATATCCGAAATCGTCGTTCCCTGAAATCCCTTTTCCAAAAACAGCCTCTCCGAAGCGTCCATAATCCGCTCCCTGTGCAGCGTCTCAACCGCCGTTTTCCTGTCTTCCATTTGCGTATACTCCAGTTCTTTAAAGTATACTATTAGTATACCACATTCCACCGCCCCAAATCAAGTTCAATCCTGTAAACTCGCTCACGAATGCAAACAGCGCGGAGCGCTGGGCGCGGAGCGCTGGGCGCGGAGCGCTGGGCGCGGAGCTGGGCGCGGAGCGCTGGGCGCGGAGCGCTGGGCGCGGAGCGCTGGGCGCGGAGCGCTGGGCGCGGAGCGCTGGGCGCGGAGCGCTGGGCGCGGAGCGGCAAAAAATTTTCGCAGACGCTTGCGTCCGCGAAAATTTTTTGCCAGTCCCTATGAGGGCAGGAGGACGCGTCAGCGTTCCTCTGCCCTCATGGGGACACCCCCTGTTGCGACAGGAAGGCAACGTATCCGTTTTACACACATCGGCAGAATGCTTCTTATGGTGCATTTAATCAGGAGTATAACATCCAACATTATCCCATGCCGAAAGAAATACCAGCGAAGTCCCCTTCTCCTATGCGTCGCCAAAGCCTCCGTCAACCGGAGCGAAAACAGAACCGCGTAGTCTAAAATCCCATTCCTCCCATACATCGAAAAAGCTCCCCCGGCACGGAACGTTAAGTTCCGCATCGGAGGAGCCCATTGGCTTATCAGTACGCCTCGTGCACGTCCACGTCGGAGTACCGCTTCATGCCGGTACCAGCGGGGATGAGCTTGCCGAGGATGACGTTTTCCTTCAGGCCGAGCAGCGGATCGGTCTTGCCCTTGATCGCGGCTTCAGTCAGCACGCGCGTCGTCTCCTGGAAGGACGCGGCGGACAGGAAGGACTCGGTGGCCAGCGCGGCCTTGGTGATGCCCAGCAGGATGCGCTTTGCGGTGGCGGGACGTCCGCCCTCTTCCATCACGCGACGGTTCTCCTGCTCGAAGGTGAAGATGTCCACCAGCGAGCCGGGCAGCAGGTTGGTATCGTTGGCGTCCTCCACCTTGACCTTGCGGAGCATCTGACGAACGATAACCTCGATGTGCTTATCGGAAATTTCAACGCCCTGACGGCGGTATACCGACTGCACTTCGCGAACCTGATAGTCCTGCACGGCGCGGATGCCGAGGATGCGGAGCAGGTCGTGCGGGTTGATGGAGCCTTCGATCAGCTCGTCGCCGGCGCTCACGTGGTCGCCCTCGGAGACCTTGAGCTTGCTGCCGTAGTTGATCGGATACTTCTTGGTTTCGCCCTCGCCGTCGTCGGAGGTGATGATCAGCTCGCGGCGCTTCTTGCTGTCCTGCGACATGCGCACGATACCGCTGATTTCCGCCAGCGTGGCTTCCCTCTTGGGCTTTCTGGCTTCGAAGAGCTCTTCGACGCGGGGAAGACCCTGGGTAATGTCCTCGCCGGTCGCAACGCCGCCGGTGTGGAAGGTACGCATGGTAAGCTGCGTGCCAGGCTCGCCGATGGACTGCGCGGCGATGATGCCGACCGCTTCGCCCACATCGACCAGACGGCCGTGCGCCATGTTCGCGCCGTAGCAGCGCGCGCAGATGCCGTTCTCGCACTGGCAGGTCAGAACCGAACGGATCATGACCTCTTCGATGCCGGCCGCGGTGATCTTCTTGGCCTGATCATGGGTGATCAGCTCGTTCTGCGCCACAATCAGCTCGCCGGTCGTGGGATTGTACACGTCCTCGGCGGCCACGCGGCCGCGGACGCGCTCCTCGAGCTTCTCGATGCTCTCGCCGTCCGCCGTGATGTCGCGCACCTTCTGGCCGCGGATGTTCTCGCCGCGGCGCTCGAAGCAGTCGATCTCGCGGATGATGATCTCCTGAGACACGTCCACCAGACGGCGGGTCATGTAACCGGAGTCGGCGGTACGCAGAGCGGTATCGGCCAGAGATTTACGGGAGCCGTGGGATGACAGGAAGAATTCCAGAACGCCCAGACCCTCGCGGAAGTTCGCCTTGATCGGCAGCTCGATGATCTTTCCGGACGGAGACGCCATCAGACCGCGCATACCGGCCAGCTGACGAATCTGGTTGGTAGAACCACGGGCGCCGGAATCGGCCATCATGTTGATGGGGTTGAACTTGTCGAGGCTCTTCATAACCTCGGCGGTAACCTCGTTGGTAGCCTTCTCCCACAGCTCGGTCACGTTGGTGTAGCGCTCATTCTCGCTCAGACGGCCGCGCCGGAACTGGCGCTCGATCTCGTGTACCTTCTGCTCGGTCTCAGCCAGAATCGTCTTCTTCGCGGCGGGCACCTTGATGTCGGCCACGGAAACGGTGACGGCGCCGATGGTGGAATACTTGAAGCCCATGGCCTTCACTCGGTCGAGCATCTGGCTTGTGACGGTCACGCCGTGCACGCGGTAGCAGTCGTCAACGATCTTGCCCAGCTGTTTCTTGCCCACGACCTCGTCGATTTCCAGACGGAACATATCGTCGATGGTCTCGCGGGGCTGACGGCCCAGATCCTGCGGAATGGCCTCGTTGAAGATCACGCGGCCCATGGTGGTCTTGACGATGCGGCTGTAGGTCACGCCGTCGATCTCGCGGGTCATGCGGATGTTGCAGACCGCCTGCAGATCGAGCTCCTTGCAGTCGTAGGCCATCTTGGCTTCGTTCACGTCGGTAAAGTACTTGCCCTCGCCCTTCGCGCCCTCGCGGATGATGGTCAGATAGTAGCAGCCCATAACCATGTCCTGCGTCGGGCAGACGACGGGCTTGCCGTCGGCGGGCTTGAGGATGTTGTTAGCGGCGAGCATCAGGAAGCGGGCCTCGGCCTGCGCCTCCATGCTCAGCGGCACGTGGATAGCCATCTGGTCGCCGTCGAAGTCGGCGTTGAAGGCGGTGCAGCACAGCGGGTGCAGCTTCAGCGCCTTGCCTTCCACCAGCACCGGCTCAAACGCCTGAATGCCCAGGCGGTGCAGCGTCGGCGCGCGGTTCAGCATGACCGGATGATCCTTGATCACGCCTTCGAGCACGTCCCACACCTCGGGACGCAGACGCTCGACGTACTTCTTGGCGGTCTTTACATTGGCAGCCAGACCCAGATTGACCAGCCGCTCGATGACGAAGGGCTTGAACAGCTCCAGCGCCATCTCCTTGGGCAGACCGCACTGATACATCTTGAGGTTCGGGCCTACGACGATAACGCTTCGGCCGGAATAGTCGACGCGCTTGCCCAGCAGGTTCTGACGGAAGCGCCCCTGCTTGCCGCGCAGCAGGTCGGACAGGCTCTTCAGCTGACGTCCGCCCGCGCCGGTCACGGCGCGTCCGCGGCGGCCGTTGTCAATCAGCGCGTCAACGGCTTCCTGAAGCATGCGCTTTTCGTTTCGCACGATGATGTCCGGTGCGCCCATCTCAAGCATTCTCTTGAGACGGTTGTTGCGGTTGATCACGCGGCGATACAGATCGTTGAGGTCGGCGGTGGCGAAGCGGCCGCCGTCCAGCTGAACCATGGGGCGCAGCTCCGGCGGAATGACCGGCACCACGTCCAGAATCATCCACTCGGGCTTGTTGCCGCTCTTGCGGAACGCTTCGACGACCTCCAGACGCTTCACCAGCTGCTGGCGCTTCTGACCCTCGGTCTCGCGGGAGGTTTCCCTGCGGGACAGCGTGGCAAACTCGGCCTTGAGCTCCTCGGCCAGCTGATCCAGATCGATCTCGCGCAGCATTTCGCGCACGGCTTCGGCACCGATGCCCACGCGGAACGCGGCCTCGCCGGTTTCTCTGTCCCTGGGATATTCCTGCAGCTTGCGCTGATACTCGGCTTCGGTGAGCAGCTGATGCTTCTCCAGCGTCGTCTCGCCGGGATCGAGCACGATGTAGGCCGCGAAATACAGCACCTGCTCCAGCGCGCGGGGGCTGATCTTCAGAAGGGTGCCCATGCGGGACGGGATTCCCTTGAAGTACCAGATGTGGCTGACCGGCGCGGCCAGCTCGATATGACCCATGCGCTCGCGGCGAACCTTGGCCTTGGTGACCTCGACGCCGCACTTGTCGCACACAACGCCCTTATAGCGCGTGCGCTTGTATTTTCCGCAGTTGCACTCCCAGTCCTTGGTGGGCCCGAAGATGCGCTCGCAGAACAGACCGTCGCGCTCCGGCTTGAGCGTGCGGTAATTGATGGTTTCGGCCTTTTCTACCTCTCCGTGCGACCATTCGCGGATCTTTTCGGGAGACGCGAGATGGATCTGAATGGAATCGAGATTCGTCAGTTCAAACAAGAGATGTCCTCTCCCTTCTCAAACGCGCGCGCGGTATCCGTGGAGTGACCGCGTGCAATCGGCACTCGTCATGCGTGGGGCGCTGATGCCGCCCTTATTCGTCGCCCAGATCGTCGATATCGTCCAGGCCGTCGTCCAGATCCAGATTCTCAAAGTCGAAGTCTTCGGCGGAGGCGTCCTCCTCGCCCTCGTCGAAGGAGGCGATGGCGGCGGTGAGCTCGTCCTTGAACTCGCTTTCCGGCGCAAGGTCTTCGTCCTCCAGCTCGCGGATGATGATCTCCTGCTTGTCGGTGGAGAGCACCTTGATATCCAGCGCCAGCGACTGAAGCTCCTTGATCAATACCTTGAACGATTCCGGCACGCCCGGATCGGGGATGTTTTCGCCCTTCACGATGGCTTCATAGGTCTTCACACGGCCGACGACGTCGTCGGACTTGACGGTGAGGATCTCCTGAAGCACATGGCTCGCGCCGTAGGCCTCCAGCGCCCAGACCTCCATTTCGCCGAAGCGCTGACCGCCGAATTGCGCCTTGCCGCCCAGAGGCTGCTGGGTAACCAGCGAGTACGGGCCGGTGGAGCGGGCATGAATCTTATCGTCGACCAGGTGATGGAGCTTGAGGTAGTACATATATCCGACGGTGACGGGGTTATCGAACTTGTCGCCGGTGCGGCCGTCATACACGTCCAGCTTGCCCTGCGGGTTTATGCCGATCTTTCCGAACTGAATGGTCGGCCGACCCTTCTCGTCAAACAGCGGGCCGTCCTCCACCTGCGACGCGCGGGTGAGCATGTCGTTGATGTCCTCGTCGTTCGCGCCGTCGAACACAGGCGTGGCCACGTGCCAGCCCAGCGCGCGGGCGGCGAGACCCAGGTGCACCTCCAGAACCTGACCAATATTCATTCGGGAAGGCACGCCCAGCGGGTTCAGCACGATGTCCAGCGGCGTACCGTCGGCCAGGAACGGCATGTCCTCTTCCGGCAGAATGCGGGACACAACGCCCTTGTTGCCGTGACGGCCGGCCATCTTGTCGCCCACGGAGATCTTTCTCTTCTGGGCGATGTAGACGCGCACCATCTTGTTTGCGCCGGGAGCCAGCTCGTCGTGGTTCTCGCGGGTGAAAATCTTCACATCCACGATGATGCCGAACTCGCCGTGCGGCACGCGCAGGGAGGTGTCGCGAACCTCACGGGCCTTATCGCCGAAAATGGCGCGCAGCAGGCGTTCCTCGGCGGTCAGCTCGGTTTCTCCCTTCGGGGTGACCTTGCCGACCAGAATGTCGTTCGCGCGAACCTCCGCGCCGATACGGATGATGCCGCGCTCGTCCAGATCCTTCAGCGCGTCCTCGCCCACGCCGGGAATGTCGCGGGTGATTTCCTCGCTGCCCAGCTTGGTGTCGCGCGCCTCGGATTCGTACTCTTCGATGTGAATCGAGGTGTACATGTCATCCTTGACCAGGCGTTCGCTGATCAGAACGGCGTCTTCGTAATTGTAGCCTTCCCACGTCATGAAGCCGATGAGCACGTTTCTGCCCAGCGCGATTTCGCCCTCGTCCGTGCTCGGGCCGTCGGCCAGCACCTGACGAACGTCGACCTCTTCGCCCTGCGAAACCACGGGGTGCATGTTGATACAGGTACCCTGGTTGGAGCGGGCGAACTTGGAAAGGTGGTACGCGTGGCTTTCGCCCTTTTCGTCGCGGATAACGATTTCGTCGGCGGTCACGCGGGTGACGACGCCCTTCTGCCTGGACAGCATCACGACGCCGGAGTCGCAGGCGGCCTTGTACTCGATGCCAGTACCCACGATGGGCGCTTCCGGCTTGAGCAGCGGCACGGCCTGACGCTGCATGTTGGAGCCCATCAGCGCGCGGTTGGCGTCGTCGTTCTCAAGGAACGGAATCATGCCGGTGGCGATGGAAATCAGCTGACGGGGACTGACGTCGACGTAGTCGACCTTGTCCCTGTCGATCTCGATGATTTCGTCGCGGCGGCGGACGGTGATGCGGTCGTTGATGAAATGTCCTTCCGCGTCCACAGGCTCATTGGCCTGCGCGATGACGAACTGATCCTCTTCGTCGGCGGTCATATATACGATTTCGTCGGTGAGCGTGCCGGTCTCGTGATCCACGCGGCGGTACGGCGCCTCGATGAAGCCGTACTCGTTGATGCGGGCATAGGTGGCCAGCGAGCCGATCAGACCGATGTTCGGGCCTTCAGGCGTTTCAATCGGGCAAATGCGGCCGTAGTGCGAATAGTGAACGTCGCGGACGGCGAAGGACGCGCGCTCGCGGTTCAGACCGCCGGGGCCCAGCGCAGACAGACGGCGCTTATGGGTCAGCTCGGCCAGCGGGTTCGGCTGATCCATGAACTGGCTCAGCTGCGAGGAGCCGAAGAACTCCTTGATCGCCGCGGACACGGGGCGGATATTGATCAGATCCTGCGGACGAACCTTGTCCAGATCCTGAATGGCCATGCGCTCCTTGACCACGCGCTCCAGACGGGACAGACCCACGCGAATCTGGTTCTGCAGAAGCTCGCCCACGCTGCGCAGGCGGCGGTTGCCCAGATGGTCGATGTCGTCGATCTCGCCGATGCCGTAGAACAGGCCGAACTGATAGCTGACGGAAGCCAGAATATCGTCCACCAGAATGTGCTTGGGCACGAGGTCGTTCATCGCGGCCTTCAGCGCCTCGTTGAGCGGGCTTCCGTCCGCCTTCACCTTTTCAAGCAGCGCAAGCAGCGTCGGCACGTGCACGCGCTCGCGCACCCGCACGGCGCTCTCGTCGAACTCGCGGTACAGCTCCGCGTCGTAACCGGCCAGGAACCCGGTCAGCGCGGCGAAGTTGTTGCCGACGACCTTCACCTCGTGGCCGTCCACCATGATCAGCACGCGGTTGATTCCGGCGTTCTGAATGGTCTCCGCCATTTCGCGGGAAATGCGGCCGCCCGCCTCCACCAGCACTTCGCCGGAGTAGGGATGGGTGATCGTCTCGGCGGCTTCCTGTCCGCGGATACGCGCGGCCAGCGCCAGCTTCTTATTGAACTTATAGCGGCCCACATGCGCCAGATCGTAGCGCTTGGGATCGAAGAACAGGGCGTTGATCAGGCTGGTGGCGGATTCCACCGACGGCGGCTCGCCGGGACGCAGCTTGTTGTAAATCTCAATCAGCGCCTGCTCCCTGCGGGACTTGAAACGCTCGCTCCTGTCCTCGGAGGAATCGCGGGCGATGGTGGCGCTCACGCGCTCGTCGTTGCCCAGCAGGTCGATGATCTCCGCGTCGGACTCCACGCCCATCGCGCGCAGAAGCACCGTCAGGGGCAGCTTGCGGGCGCGGTCGATGCGGGCGTACAGCACGTTGTTCGCGTCGGTCTCATACTCGATCCACGCGCCGCGGTTGGGGATCATCTGCGCGGAATAGAGGAACGCGCCGGTCTTGTCGATGGCGCGGGAGAAGTACACGCCGGGGGAACGCACGAGCTGCGATACGATTACGCGCTCGGCGCCGTTGATGATGAAGGTGCCGTAGTCGGTCATGATGGGGAAATCGCCCATGAAGACCTCGGATTCCTTGATTTCGCCGGTGTCGCGGTTGGTCAGGCGGACGGTTACCTTCAGGGGCGCGGCGTAGGTCTGATCGCGCTCCTTGCATTTTTCCAGCGTATTCTTCGGGGTGTCGTCCAGCGTGTAGTCGGTGAACTCCAGCGCCAGACTCTCGGTGTAGTCCGTGATCGGAGACACGTCGGCCAGAACCTCTCTGAGGTCTTCCTTCAGAAAATGCTGGTATGAGTTCTTCTGAACCTCAATCAGGTCCGGTACGCCCAGCGCCTCTTCAATGCGGGCAAAGCTCATTCTTGTACGCTTTCCCTGTTTCACCGGATGGACCATATTCGCCCTCACTCCTTACCTGTCCTGAAGCCGCCCGCCGGGCGGCGGAAATCCGTGATGCCGCGCAGTTAATTCTTTGCTAAAAGTTGCTTCCGTCCCCGTGCCCTTCGGCTCGCCGGACGGTTCAGCCGCGGCCGTTTTTGCATCATTGCCGTGCAAAACGGCTTTTGCTCCATAATAGTGCAGTTTAGAATCATATCATAATCCCTTTGTCGTGTCAACCCCATATCGCGGGTCTTTCCGGCGCAAACGCGGTATATCTTCAAAATTTAACAGGAAAAATTCCTCTCGCCTTCGATTTTCCCGCGTTTCGCCTTTCGGCTGGCATATTGCGTTAAGCTTTGTATTTGCAAGATTTCCTGCATTTTCGTTTCTCTCATAAAATTCGTTTGCAATGGCCGCCCGCGCGATATATAATATAAAGGAGAGAATTCATTCGGAGGGCATATCAATGAAAATCGCTTTCGGCTGCGACCATCGCGGATATATATTGAAGGACGCCATCCTTGCGCATCTGCGCGAAAACGGTCACGAGGTCGTGGACATGGGCACGGATTCGACGGAGCGGGTGGACTATCCTGTGTACGGCGAGAAGGTCGGCCGCGCGGTCGCGTCCGGCGAATGCGCGCTGGGCATCGTGGTTTGCGGCACGGGCTTTGGCATTTCGCTGGCGGCGGGCAACGTGAAGGGCGTTCGCGCCATCTGCTGCTCGGACATCTACACCGCCCGGCTAACCCGCGAGCACAACAACGCCAACGTGCTGGCGCTGGGCTCGATGGTCGTGGGCGAGGGGCTGGCGCTCGAGCTGATCGACGCGTTCCTGAACGCAGAATTTGAGGGCGGCCGCCACCAGCGCCGCCTGGACATGCTGGACGAGATTCGCGCCCGAAACGCGTAAGAAGGCGCAAAAACGGAGGTACGGAAGATGCAGATTACCGGAAAATACGGCTTTGTCACCGTGAACGGGCGCACGCTTCGCTTTTTGAACCAGCGCTCGCGCGAGTGGACGCATCCCTATGAATATCCGCCGCATCCCGGCGGAACACTGACCAGCTCCGGCTGCGGCATTTTTTCCGCCTGTCACGCCGCCGAGGTCATGAGCGGCAAGCGCGTCAGCCCCGAGCTGCTGGCCGATTTTTCCTGCCGCGAGGGCGGACGCGGCGACGACGGCACCAACCGTCCGAAGCTGCTGGCCGCGATGCAGGAAAAGGGTCTGGCCGCGTCCTACGGCTTCCGCTATGACGGCGACGGCCTGCTGAACGACCACGAAGCGCTCTGGAAAACCATGCAGGAGGGCGGCTGCGCGCTGTGCAACCTGCGCGTGGGGCACATCGTTACCCTGATTGCCGCGCGCGAGCAGAACGGCGAACGCCAGCTGCTGGCCATGGACTGCCACAGCGAAAGCGGCGACGAGCGCGTGCGCGATCATGTGATCGAGGTAGTGGAAACCAGCGCCGTCGTCTCCCCCATCACCAATCAGCGCGGGCTCGTGACGGGCTATCAGGTAAACTACGGCCTGTTCTGGGTTCCGCTGTCCCTGCCGCGCGATTTCAACCTGCTGCACCCGCTGAACAAGGAAACGGAGGAAGCCACATGCTGAACGAAGTCGTTGCCCGCGCCCTGAAGGACGGCAAAATCGCCGCCCGCGAAGACTTTCATCTGCTCCCCTCCTGCCATGACCGCGCGGCGTGGGACGCGGTCGATCCCGAAACGCGCGCCTATTACGCGGGCGCGGCGGAGGCGTATATCGGCAGGCCCGTTCCTTCGCTGCCCGCTTCCCTGTACATGGAGTTCGTGCGCGTGGGCGACCGCAAGCACTATGAGACGCCGTATTTCGAGCGCCACCGCGCGCTGTTCGCGCTCACGGTGTGCGAATGTCTGGAAAACAGCGGCCGCTGCCTGAACGACATCGTCGACCTCGTGTGGGCGATCTGCGAGGAAAGCAGCTGGGTCATCCCGGCGCACAACAATCATTCCGTCTCCGCGCGGCACGTCGCGCCCATCGCGCTGCCGGACGTGGAGGATCAGCCGCCGTACATCGACCTGTTCTCCGCGGAAACCGGCGCGCTTCTGTCGCTGGTCAACCATCTGCTCGGCGAAAAGCTGGGCGAAATTTCCCCCATCATTCCCCGGCGCATGTCGCTGGAAATCGAGCGCCGCATCCTGACCCCCTATCTGGAACGCGACGATCCGTTCTGGATGGGCTTTGCGAGCGACCGCCCCGTGAACAACTGGAACCCGTGGATCAACTCGAACGTGCTGGTGTGCGCGCTGCTGGAGGAAGCCTCCCCCGAGCGCCGGGACGCGCTGCTCGCGCGCATCGCCCGCAGTCTCGATCGCTTCCTGGACGGCTACGCGCCGGACGGCGGCTGCGACGAGGGCCCGAGCTACTTCAACGTCGCGGGCGCTTCCATGCTGGACGCGCTGGAGCTGTTCGATCTGGCCAGCGGCGGCGCGGCATCGATCTATGACGAACCGCTGATTCAGAACATGGCGCGCTACATCCTGTACGCGCACATTCACGGCCGCTATCACGTGAATTTCGCCGACGCGCCGGCGCTCGTCGCGCCCGACGCCATGCTGCTCCATCGCGCCGCCGAGCGCATGGGGCTGGACGACCTGAAGCGCTATGCCGAGTACGCGCTGGCCGCGGGCTTCGCCGCATCGCCCTATCAGCTGATCCGGCACACCGAGTATCGCCGCCTGCGCAACCTGCTCACCTATCGCCGCTCGAGCGAAGCGCTGCCCGCGGCGGACGAGCCGCTCTCCCACGCCTTCGACGGCATTCAGGTTGCCTGCGCGCGTCAGCATGCCGACGGCACGGGGCTGTACTTCGCCGCGAAGGGCGGCCACAACAGCGAAAGCCACAACCACAACGACGTGGGCAGCTACATCCTGTACGCCGACGGCGAGCCGGTGCTCTGCGACGTAGGCGTGGAAACCTACTGCCGCAAGACCTTCAGCGCCGAGCGCTACGACATCTGGACGATGCAGAGCCGCTACCACAACACGGTCATCCTCGGCGGCAGCGACCAGCGCCCCGGCCAGCAGTACGCCGCGCGCGATTTCTCCTTTACCGACGACGGAAACGCGGCCATCTTCCATGTGGACATGGCCGGAGCCTACGGCGAGGACGCGCACGCGCAGCGTTACCTGCGCGAGATTCGCCTTGACCGCGCCACCGGCGAGCTTACCGTGCACGACCGCTTCGCGCTCACCGAGGCGCACGCACCCATCGAGCTGCCCCTGATGCTGTCCGCCGAGCCGCGCCTTGCGCCCGGCGAAGCGTATATCCCCTACGCGAAGAACCGCGTGGTGCGCCTGTCGTTCGATCCGAACGTTTTCGACGCCGCCTGCGAGCGCATCCCGCTGACCGATTCCCAGCTGCTGAACAACTGGCAGCGCCCGGCGCTGTTCCGGCTCGTCCTGACCCGCCGCGACCTGCCGCTGACGGGCGAACATATCCTGCGCTTCCTGAGGTGGTCGGCCGGCGAATGGATTTTTCGTCAGATGCAAGTGCAAATTCCGAAGGTTTACTGGAGGTAAATCGAGGAATTTGCATGCCGCAGATGGCAAAAAAAGACATCGCCCGACGCGCCGCCGAATTGTGCGGTGGCGCCTTAATTCAAAGTTCAATAACGCCCGCGCCCGCTTCCGCACCTGCTCCTCAATGAGACGCAGCGCGTCGGATGGCAGATTGCAGCGCGGATGGCGCTTGAACCGGAACATCGGTATGCGGCGATTACATCTTCCGAACGCTGTCCCTTTCGACCAGCCACACGCCCAGCAGGGTATGCTCCGGCGGGATGGTCTTCTGGCGGATATGGCGCACGAGCATATCGACGACCAGAAACGCTTTCTGGGTGATGTCCTGCGCCAGCGTGGTCAGGGGCGGGTAGGCGATTTCGGAGATGGGCAGGTTATCGAATCCGAGCACGGACACCTGCTCCGGAATGCGAATCCGCATCCGGTGCAGCGTCTGCATCAGCTGCACGGCCACGCGGTCGGACGTGCAGAAGAACGCGGTGGGCGCGTTTTCCCGGTTCAGCACGGCGGCCAGCAGCGCGTCGTCGACGGCGGTCTGCGGCGTGGGAAACACATTTTCGTCCGGAATGGTAACGCCGCATCGTTCCAGACCCTGCCGGAAGCCGTGCAGCCTGTGCTGATCGACCTCGCTGTCCTCCAGATAGTTGGCGACGAACGCGACGCGCCGGTGCCCCATTTTTCCCAGATATTCCCCGGCCATCTGCCCGCCCGTTTCATCGTCCACGCCCACATGGTTGATGCCGGGAATGCGGAAATAGCAGTCCGTGAACACCGTCGGGATGGGCGGCAGGGCGTGAATGCGCTGCAGATGTCGGCTGAACGAGCCGTTGAAGATCGCCCCCGCCACGTTCCAGCCCCGAAGGTCGCTCTCAACGGCCTGAAAATCGTCCGTGAAGCGAATCAGCGGATAGTAGCCGTTTCGATACAGCTCAACCGTCAGCGCGCCGACGTATTCCGCCGTATAGGGATTTCGGAAGATATTTTCTCCCTCGTGCGCCTGAACGATCACCGCGATCACGTGGGATTCGCGGTGCGCCAGAGATCGCGCCGCCTGATTCGGCACATAGCCCGAAGCCTGAATAATGGCCTGAATGCGCTCCACCGTATCCGCGGAAACCCGGTTGTGGTTTCCGTTGATGACGTTTGATACGGTCGCCGTACTCACACCGGCCGCCTGGGCGATTTCCTTCAGCGTTTTCATAAGCATCCCTCTGATCGCGTATTACAGGATTCACTATACCATCTCCCCGCCCGAAAATCAAGTATCATTAAAGTTAAACGTTTAATCAAATGTCGTCCATACAGAAAATCGCATCATTAAGAAATTTCCGGAATAACCGCGGTCATTGATACATATAATGGAGTCTAATTTCCATATTCAGCGGTAAATGTTAATTTTTAAATTGATTTTTCCGGCAGTGCTTGACAGATAAGGCATGCTGTGGTATATTTTAGCCAGATTAAGCGCTTAACTTGTTAGGAGGCTTTTCCATGAAGGCGAACATACGCAGAGCGTGCCGGCAGGTGGGTCACAACTGGGGGCTGTACCTGCTCCTGCTGCCCTCCTTCCTGCTTTTGCTGATTTTCTCCTACAAGCCCATGTACGGCGTAATTCTCGCCTTTAAGGACTACAAAAACTCGCTCGGCATCACGGGCAGTCCGTGGGCGGATCCCCTGCTTAAGTATTTCACCCGCTTCTTCAAATCCTTTCAGTTCGGCGCGACGATTCGCAACACGCTGGCGCTGAACCTGTACAGCCTGCTGGTCGGCTTCCCGATTCCGATTTTTCTGGCGCTGATGATCAACCAGATCACCGCCAGGCGCTTCCGCAAGGGCTTCCAGACAGTTCTCTATCTTCCGCACTTCATTTCCACCGTGGTCATGGTCGGCCTGCTGCTGATCTGGCTGTCTCCCTCCCGCGGCCTGCTCGGCGCGTTCTACGGGCTGTTTCACAAAACCGCGCCCAACATCTTAGGCATGCCGGGCGCGTTCCGAAGCATTTACGTATGGTCGGACGTGTGGCAGCACGCCGGATGGGACTCCATCGTGTTCCTCGCCGCGCTTTCGTCCGTCGACCCCACGCTGTACGAGGCCGCCGTGGTGGACGGCGCGACCCGCTGGCAGAAGCAGATTTACATAGACCTGCCGCTTCTGCTTCCAACCGCCAGCATCATGCTGATTCTGCGCGCGGGCGGCATCATGAACGTGGGGTTTGAAAAGGTATTCCTGATGCAGAATCCGCTCAACCAGACGAAAAGCGAGGTTATCGCCACCTATGTATATAAGATGGGTCTTAAAAGCAATCAATACTCCATGTCCACCGCCGTCAATCTGTTCAACAACGTGATCAACTTCGCGCTTCTGATGCTCGTGAACGGCATTACAAGGAAGCTGGGCGACACCAGCCTGTGGTAAGGAGGCGGATGGCATGTCTCATGTGCGTCAAAGGGTTCGTTCCCAGCGGAGCGACGTGGTTTTCAACATCATTCTGTACACCGTCTGCGCGCTTCTGCTTCTGATCGTTCTGTATCCCCTGTGGTTCATCGTAATCGCGTCCTTGTCCGATCCCTCCGCCGTCGCGAGCGGGCACGTATGGGTGCTGCCGGTGGGCTTTACGCTGGACGGCTACGCGGAGCTTCTGAAGCAGACGAACGTGTGGGTCGGCTACCGGAACACCATCGCCTACACGCTGGTGGGCACGCTCATCGCGCTGGCGGTGAACATTCCCGCGGCATACGCCCTGTCCCGAAAGGATTTAGTCGGCCGCAAGGTGCTGATGGGGCTGTACGCGTTCACGATGTTCTTCTCCGGCGGGCTGATTCCCACCTTCCTGACCGTTCAGCAGTTCCACCTGTACAACACCTTCTGGGTTATGGTGCTGCCCTTCTCCGTGAGCGTGTATAACATCATCGTCGCGCGCACGTTCTTCCAGAACAGCCTTCCGGGCGAATTATGGGACGCGGCGCAGGTGGACGGCTGTGGAAACCTTCGCTTCTTCTTCACCATGGCGCTGCCGCTGTCCAAGGCGGTCATCTCCGTCATCGCCCTGTGGACGGCGGTGGGACAGTGGAACTCGTACTTCAACGCGCTGATCTACATTCGCGACTCCAATCTGCATCCCCTGCAGCTGATCATGCGCAACATTCTGATTACGAACCAGAGCTTCGCGGCGCTGGGCACCGGCGAGGCCGCCATTATCGCCATGCGCAAGGCGAACCTTGTGCGGTATTCCATGATCATCGTGTCCACGGTTCCGATCATGTGCGTGTATCCCTTCATTCAGAAATACTTTGATCAGGGCGTAATGATCGGCTCGGTCAAGGGATAAGCGTTCGAACCTGAACGGTCTTATGGCCGTTTAGCAATAAAAAGGAGGTCTTTCGTATGAAGAAACTTATGGCTCTGTTCATTGCCACGCTGCTGGCGCTTTCGTGCGCGGCGATGGCGGAAGCGCCCGGCTTCCACGCCGAGGGCATGCCCATCGTGGATGAGCCCGTTACCATTCGCGTGCTCACCATGCGCTGGGCGGACATGGGCGATTCGTTCGCCGACAACCCCTTCCTCGTGAATCTGGAAAAGGAATCCAACGTGAAGATCGACTGGCAGATCGTCTCCTCCAACGACTGGGGCGACCAGAAGCCCATCATGCTGGCCGGCGGCACGGAAGTACTTCCGGACGTGGTGCTGGGTTTCCAGACCTTCAACGAGTCCGACATCATGAGTAACGTGGAATACTTCGTCCCGCTGGAGGACATGATCGAAAAGTACATGCCCAACCTGATGAAGGCGTTTGAGGAAATGCCCGCGCTGAAGGCGATTTCCACCTCCGCCGACGGACACATCTACTCCCTGCCGTCCCGCATGCCCAAGCGCCCGATCGCGTGCAACGTGCCGGTCATCAACATGCAGTGGCTCAAAAACCTGAACCTTGAGGTTCCGAACACCATTGACGAGCTGGAAGCCGTTCTGACCGCCTTCAAGGAGCAGGACGCCAACGGCAACGGCGACCCGAACGACGAAATCCCCTTCACCAGCATCGGTCTGGGCACGGACTTCCTCATGCCCTTCGGCATCAACGACCCGAACGGCACCGGCTTCCTGATCAACGAAGACGGCTCCGCCAGCTACATCTACACCAGCGAACAGTATAAGGAAGGCCTCAAGTGGGCGCATAAGCTGTACGCCGCCGGCCTGATCGACAACGAGACCTTCACGCAGGATCAGATCATCCGCGACGCGAAGTGCGACGATCCCGAGGTTTCCCGCGTCGGCTTCGGCTACGCGTGGAGCTACGACGCCATCTTCCGCCGCTGGATGAACGAATATGCCGTTATCGCGCCGCTCGCCGGCCCCGACGGCGTGCGCTATCAGCAGGGCGATAAAAACGGCGTATCCTCTCTGAAGTCCAACCAGCTGTCGATCACCACCGTTTGCAGATATCCCGAGGTCGTGCTCCGCTGGGCGGATCAGTTCTACACCGGCGAAGCCAGCATCCAGAACTTCTGGGGCGGCCTGGGCGAGGTCACCAGCGATAACGGCGACGGCACCTACTCCCTGAACAATCCGCCGGAGGGCACCAGCGCCGACGCGTGGTACTGGGCGCGCTCCCTGCGCGACTTCGGTCCGAAGTATTCCTCCCTCGAGTTCGACAGCAGGATCGTGCTGGATCCCACGCAGGGCGACGGCCTGAAGGTCGCGATGGACGCGGAAACCGCGCAGTACGTGCACGACTGCTTCCCCGAGCTGAAGTACACCCCCGAGGAGTACAGCGAGCTGTCCTTCCTGGGCGCCGACATCAATACCTACGTTGACACCATGCGCGCCAAGTGGGTTACCGAGGGCGGCATCGACGAGGAATGGGACGCTTACGTCGCTCAGCTGAACGTCATGGGTCTGGAAGAGATGAACGCCATTTACCTGGGCGCGTACGCTCGCTACCAGCAGGCGCAGTAACGCATCACAGGGCGAATTGATTCTGCCCACCTGCGACGGCGGATGTGGATGGAACAGCCATTCGCATCCGCCGTCTCGCAAAAGAAAACAGGCTGGATACGCGCCTTCGAAACGGCAGAAGGAGGAAGCAAGCAATGATTCGACATATTCCCGAGGGCGTTTTCCCCTTTGACGACTGCGGATACGCCCGAACACCCCTCATTCCCTTTGCGGAACAGGCGATTGCGCTGGACTGCCTGTGCGATTCCGGCGCGCCTGCGCTGGAGCTGCGCGGCGCATCCGCGAGCGTTCCGAAGGCGGTTCCCCTCAGGGAAAACCGCTGGCGGTTCGAGCTGCCGCCCTTTCAATCGGCCGCGTCGCTGGAATACCGCTTCGTTTGCGGTGAGGAGCACACCGCGTGGTTTCCGGTAGACGTGCTGCGGCGCGTGCGCGTTGCCGCCGCGGCGGGCACGAGCGCGGGCTGGCTTCGGCTGCATGAAAACGTCTATCTGAATTTCTCGTTCGCGGGCGCGTCCTTTTCCACGGTTCTGGCCGACCATCCGGAGGAAGCCGCTCCGGCGCGAAACGGCGATTGGACGGTCGAGCTGGGCGAGCCGGGTCTGTGGCGCGTGCGCAGGGACGGAAAGATCATTGCCGCGTGCCACGAAATCGAGCTGGGACTGCGCGCGGACGGCTCCGTCGCGTGGCACGCGCTCACCGTCGACGGCGCGCAGACGCGCGTATGGGGCACGGGCGAGCGGTTCGACCATGTGAATCAGCAGGGACACGGCACGTGTGGAAAGGTCGTGGAGCATTTCACGCGGCAGGGACAGTGGGCGTATCTTCCCACGCCGTTCTTCCTGACGGACGCGGGCTTCGGCTTCTATCGCGACGCCGCCTGCGACGTGGAAATGACCTTCGGCTCTTCCATCCGCATCGCGTCGCGCGCGCTGCCCGGCCGTCGCGACACGTGGGTGCTGGGCGCGCCCGCCGAGCTTTTGAACGCGTATCTGCGCCTGACCGGCGAGCCCGCACTGCCGCCCGAGTGGGCATTCGGCCTGTGGATCAGCGCCAACGGCTGGAGCTGCGACGCGGACGTGGACGAGCAGCTGGAAGCGCTGGCGAAATACGACTGCCCCGCGTCCGTAATGGTGCTGGAAGCGTGGAGCGACGAAAGCACCTTCTATCAATGGGGCGGCGCGTGGAAAAATCCGAAGCGGATGATTCAAAAGGTGCGCGACGCAGGTCTGCATCTGGTTCTGTGGCAGATTCCCGTGCTGAAGGCCGTGAAGGACTGTGCCGACGTGGAAACGGTTCGCAGGGATCGCGAGGAAGCCGCCGCGAAGGGCTGGGCGATTCACCACGCGGACGGCGCGCCCTACATCATTCCCGAGCGGTGGTTCGAGGGCAGCATGCTCCCCGACTTCACCAGCCCGGAAGCATGCGAATGGTGGTTCTCCAGGCGCGAGCACCTGCTGCGCGACGGCGTGGAGGGCTTCAAGACCGACGGCGGCGAGTTTCTGTTCGGCAGTGATTTTCTCCTGCGCGACGGAACGCACGGCGTAGAAGCGCACAACCTGTACGCGATGCAATACGTGCGCGCCTACAACGAATGGATGCGCCGGCAGGGTGTGAACGGCGTTACGTTCAGCCGCGCGGGCTATGCCGGCGCGCAGACCGTGCCGGTTCACTGGGCGGGCGACCAGCTGAGCACGTGGGAGGAAATGCGCGCGCAGTTCACGGCGGGGCTGTCGGCGGGGCTGTCCGGCGTGCTCTTCTGGGGCTTCGACATCGGCGGCTTCGCCGGAGAACTGCCCAGCGCCGAATTGTACCTGCGCGCGACGGCGCTGGCCTGCTTCAGCCCCGTGATGCAGTGGCACTCGGAGCCGCGAAGCGGACAGTTCTACGCCACGCACGACCGGGCGTACAACAACGACCGCAGTCCGTGGAATCTGGCGGAGAAGCAGCACGCGCCTGAAATTATCGAAATCGCCAGCGCGTTCGCCCGTCTGCGCGAGCGGCTGCGCCCGTATCTGTGGGAAGAAGCGCAGAACTGCGTGAAGCGCGGCCGTCCCCTGATGGCGCACCTCTGTCTGGACTTCCCGAACGACCCCAAGGCGCTCGACTGCGATGATCAGTATATGCTGGGAAGGCGCTATCTCGTCGCGCCCATCCTGCAAAAAGGCGCGCAGGGGCGCATGGTCTACCTGCCCGAAGGCAGCTGGCGGCACTTCTTCACCGGCGAAACCCTGCCCGGCGGCTGCGAGCGCCATTTCGACTGTCCCCTGAACGAAGCGCTGGTGTTTGAACGAATGGACACCTGACGCTTCGAAACACGCCGCCATCTGAATAACCATAAAAAGGCTCGCCGCGGAATCCGCTTCCGCGACGAGCCTTTTGCAGTCTTTATGGTTACTCGAATACGCGCGCGTCCAGATAGTCGATCTCCGCGGGCGCGCTCGCGTGGATTTCCACGATGAGGAACGGGCCGGAGAAGAACGTGTTTTCCGGCGCGAACACGTACACCGGGCCGTCGGTATAGGCGGGCACGATGCGCTCCTCGCGCACAAAGGTCAGCGGACGGCTGTTGGCGAAGGCGGTCAGCGCTTCGGGGGCTGCGCCGCGCACGCCAATGCTGATTTCCACGCGCATACCCTCCGGTATTTTGCCGGTGCGCAGGCGCAGAAACTGCCCCTCGCC
The DNA here is from genome assembly GCA_004556395.1 of Clostridiales bacterium. GTDB lineage: Bacteria > Bacillota > Clostridia > Christensenellales > Aristaeellaceae > SFHK01. The sequence continues at coordinate 29,231 of SFHK01000038.1, read as the reverse complement.
GTTTTCCGGCAGCTTCAATGGCAGCGCCGCGAATTTCCGCCGCCATATCGGGCCCGCATCCGGGTAGGTGAGCATATGGCGGCGCTCGGTGCGCAGCACGGTTTCCTCCGCGCCCAGCGTATTCAAAAGCGGCCGGTAGTTTTCCTTCCGAAGCGGATGGTTCTCCTCCGCGCCGTCCAGCCTCGCCATATCGAAATAGTTGAACAGGTATACGCTGTCCGCGCCCATGCTCAGGTATTCCGCCGCGAGTCCGCGCGCGATTTCCACGCTCGTCGGCTTCGATTTCGCCGCGGGATAGGGTCGGCACAGAATTTCTACGCACGGCGAGAGCCGCGTCTTCGTGCCCGCAAGCAGGCGCGTCCACATTTCCACCGGCAGGTCTCCGTCGCAGGTTGCCCAGCGGGGCGACGGCGCGAGAATATCCACCAGCCCCTCGCGCGCCCATGTCGCCGCGTCGAAGCCGCTGTCCAGCGCCGCCTGCGGAGACGCGGGCACGCGCGCCGCCATGCGGATCGGATGACCCCACCTGGCCTCCGCTTCGTTCAGAATGGCGCGCGCCTCGCGCATGAAGCCGTTCAAAATTTCGATTCCCTCGTATTCGCCGCCGGGCGCGAAGCAATACAGCTCCCGCATCCAGTCCAGCTCAATCCCGTACGCGTCGTACCGGAATACGATTTCCCGAAGAATTTCGCGCATGTACGCGCGCACAGGCTCCAGCGCGTAGTCGTAGCAGCGGTCAAAATAGCCCTCCGGCGCGCGGTGACGGATGCGCCGGTATTCGGGATGCGCGTGGAAGAACGCCGGGTGCAGAAACGCCGCGGGCTGATCGTTCAGGTGGCAGTCGTTCATGCGAACGCTCAGCCACGGGTTTATGCCGATTCTGCGCAGCTCGTCCAGACACACGGCGTAGAAGTCCACATGCTTCTCGCGCCACATCCGCGTCGCGCACGACACCACCGGATGCTGCCGGTAGTCCACGTCAAGGCCGTTTTCCTTCCTCTGGTCGTACTTGTCCATCCAGCTGTCCGAGATACTCGACGGGAAGCCCGAAATCCTCCCGGCGCAGCACAGCATGAAATCAGTGATCTGCGTGCCCTGATAGCCGCGGATAAACCGGCGCGCCTCCGCCTCGTCCGGCGTGGGGCCGTCCGCGTGATCGTAGAAGAAATGGGTGTCGTCCTCGTTAAAGATGATGCCCTGTCGCACGGTATCGCTCTCCTCATTCCCCCGTCGCCAGCGCCGCTTCCATGGCAACGCCCACGGGAATGCAGTTTTCGTCCGGGTCAAACTCGGCACTGTGCAGCGGCGCGCACGGATGCGCCGCGTCCGCCGAGCAGCCGATGTGGAAGAACGCGCCGGGCGCGTGATCCAGAAAATAGGAGAAATCCTCCGCGCCCATGCTGGGCGCTTCCTTAATCAGCGCCTTCTCCGCGCCGAACAGCCGCCGCGCCGTGGCCAGCACGCGTTCGCAGTGCGCGCCGTCGTTCACCAGCGGCGCATAGCCCTCGGTGAGCCCGGCTTCGATTTCGCAGTTCATCGCCTGTCCCACGCCCGCGCACACCTCGCGGATGCGCCGGAGCATCATGGCGCGCAGGTCGCGGTTCGCCGTGCGCAGGGTGCCGGTCATGACGACCTGATCGCAGATGATGTTGGACGCGCGCCCGCCCTCGATCGTACCCAGCGTGAGCACGCAGCTTTCCAGCGGCGACACGTTGCGCGACACCAGCGTCTGAAGCGCCGTGACGAGCTGCGCCGCGCAGGCAATCGCATCGCGCCCCAGATCGGGATACGCGCCGTGCGCGCCCACGCCCTTCACCGTCAGCTTCACGCTGTCGGTGCCCGCGTTCAGCGTGCCGGGGCGGCATTCCACCTGCCCGGTCACGAGCCGCGGCATCACGTGCAGACCGTACACGCGGTCGACGCGCGGGTTCTCCATCACGCCGCCCTCGACCATGGGCTTCGCGCCGCCCTCGGTTTCCTCCGCGGGCTGGAACAGGAGCTTCACCTTTCCCCTCCATTCCCCGCGCGCCGCTGTCAGAAGCCGCGCCGCGCCCAGCAGGATGGCCGTGTGCAGGTCGTGCCCGCAGGCATGCATGTAGCCCTCGTGCTCGGAGCGGAACGGGCAGCCCCGCGGCTCCGTCACAGGCAGCGCGTCGAAATCCGCACGGAAGCCGGTCACCGGGCCGTCCTCGCCGCTGTCCACCACGGCGGTAATCCAGCCGCGCTCGCACACGGGCGCTACGCCGATTTCGTTCAGCTTTTCACAGATCAGTTTTTTCGTTTTTTCCTCGCGGAAGCCAGGCTCCGGTACGCGGTGCAGCGCCCGCCGCACGCTCGATACCCACGCCTGCTGCTCCTTCGCAAGGCTCCAAATCCGTTCGTCATTCATATTCCATTCGCCGCCCCGTCCAGTAATTTCGTGTCTATTATAACACGCCCCGCCGCGCGTGGAAACCCTTCGCCCGCTTCAAGTTGCGAAAAAAGCCGCATTGTCTTCATACTTATATGCCCTCCCGGCGGTATAATAGGGAAAACGCTTTGGGAGATGATTCTCTTGGCCGCCAACAACGAATTTCTCGGAACGGAGCGCATGGGCAGGCTCCTGTTCCGGCTGTCCGCGCCGACCATCTGCGCGCAGCTGATCAACATGCTTTATAACGTGGTCGACCGCATGTACATCGGCCATATTCCGGAAACCGGCGCGCTGGCGCTGACAGGGTTGGGCGTGTGCATGCCGGTGATCATGGTCGTGAGCGCATTCGCGGCGTTTGTGAGCATGGGCGGCGCGCCGCGCGCGTCCATCGCCATGGGACGCGGCGACAGCGAGGGCGCGAAGGACATTCTGGGAACCTGCTTTGTTTTGCAGCTGATTCTTTCGGTCATCCTGACCGCGGTTCTGCTGCTGTGGAACCGCCCGATGCTGCTGGCCTTCGGCGCGAGCGCGGAGACGATCGGCTACGCTTCCGATTACATGGCGGTCTACGCCGTCGGCACGCTGTTCGTGCAGCTGACGCTGGGCATGAACGCGTTTATCACCGCGCAGGGCTTTTCGGGCTTCGGCATGCTGACGGTGGCCATCGGCGCGGTGCTGAACATTGCGCTCGACCCGCTGTTCATCTACACCTTCGACATGGGCGTGAAGGGCGCGGCGCTGGCGACGGTGCTTTCGCAGGCGGTCAGCGCGGTGTGGGCGACGTATTTCCTCACCAGCCGCCGCTCGGTGCTGAAGCTTGAGCGCGGCCGCATGCGCCTGCGTCCGTCCATCCTGCTGGGCTGCCTGTCGCTGGGCGTGGCGCCGTTCATCATGCAGGCCAGCGAAAGCGTGATCAACGTGTGCTACAACACCTCGCTGGCCAGATATGGCGGCGACACCGCCGTGGGCGCGATGACGATTCTTTCCAGCGTGATGATGTTCGCCATGCTGCCCATTCAGGGACTGGGACAGGGTGCGCAGCCGATCATCAGCTACAACTACGGCGCGAAGAAGTTCGGCCGCGTGCGCCAGTGCTACAAGTACCTGCTGCTTTCCGGCACCGTCTTCTGCTCCGTCCTGTGGGGCGCGGTGCAGCTGTTCCCGGACGTGTTCGCACGCATGTTCACCTCCGACGCTGCGCTCGCCAGCTACGCGAAGCACGTTCTGCGGGTGTATATGGCCATGTCGTTCCTGTTCGGCGTGCAGATTGCCTGCCAGATGACGTTTATCTCCATCGGCTACGCGAAGGAGTCCGTGTGCGTGGCGCTGGCGCGCAAGGTAGCGCTTCTGATTCCGCTGATCTACCTGCTGCCGCGCCTGATTTCGGATCAGACGCTCGCCGTCTTTCTCGCCGAGCCCGTGGCCGACACGCTGGCCGTCATATTCACGGCCATCCTGTTCGCCGTCAAATTCAAAAAGCTGCCCGCCTGAGGAGACAGAAATCATATTTTACACGCCGTCCGTCGCGAAAACGGGCGGCGCGCTGTATAATACGGGAGCGTTTTATTTGTTTGGAAGAAGGTTCGATTCATGCGTTCCTCGCTCACGTTTCGCGACGGGCTGAAGGGCGGCCTGCCCATCGCGCTGGCCTACCTGTCGGTTTCCTTCGGTTTTGGCATTCAGGCGGCTCAGGCCTCGCTTTCGCCGCTGACCGCCGCGCTGATTTCGCTTACCAACGTTACCAGCGCGGGACAGCTGGCCGGACTGACGATCATCGCCGCCGGCGGTTCGCTTATGGAGCTGATGCTGGCCGAGTTCGTCATCAACATTCGCTACGCGCTGATGAGCGTTTCACTCACACAGAAGCTGGACGATTCGTTCACCACACTGCCCCGACTGATCTGCTCGTTTTCCATGACGGACGAGCTGTACGCCGTGGCCGCGTCCAACCGCGGGTGCATCGGCAAGACATATTTCTACGGGCTGATGCTCCTGCCCGTTCCGGCGTGGGCGCTGGGCACGTGGCTGGGCGCGGCGGCGGGCGCGATTCTGCCCCGCGCGCTGAACGCCGCCATGGGCGTGGCGCTGTACGCCATGTTTCTGGCGATCATCCTGCCGCCGTCCACAAAGAGCCGCGCCATCGCGCTGTGCGTGGCCGTCGCGGCGCTTCTGAGCTGCGCGATCACATGGATCCCGTTTTTCTCGTTCATCACGCCCGGCTTCTCGGTGGTGCTGTGCGCGCTGCTGGCCGCGGTACCCGCCGCGTATTTCTTTCCCCTGAAGGATGAGGACGAAGAGGGAGGCGATGCCAGGTGAACGCTTCTTTGCCGCTCTGGGGCATGGTCGCGGCCATGGCGCTGGTGACCTACCTGATTCGCGCCGTGCCCTTCGTGCTGTTCCGCCGCCGCATCCGCTCGCGGTTTCTGCGAAGCCTGCTTTCCTACATGCCCTACGCCGTGCTTTCCGCGGTAACCCTGCCTGCCATTTTTTCCGCCACCGGAAACACGACTTCCTCGCTGGCCGGCTGCGCGGCGGCGACGGTCGCGGCGCTGCGGGGACGCTCGCTGCTGGTGGTCGCGGTGTGCGCATGCACCGCCGCGCTGCTCGCTGAGCTGCTTCTGCCGCTTCTGTGACGGGCTGATGTTTATGTTTTAACGCAAACTGCATCTTCGTTGATTGACATGGGTTTTCCATGGGAATACAATAGAAGATGTGTTTTTATGCCCGGGCAGACCGGACGCGCGCGCTGTCAAGGAGGTTCACGATATGTCTGGCGATTGATACCGCATGGAGGCTTCCCGTTTCCGCATTTTAAAGAAAGAGGAGGAATATCCATGCCCCATCCCGAGCTTTCCGCCGAAACGCGCCGCAGGCGCACGTTCGCCATCATATCCCACCCCGACGCCGGCAAAACCACGCTGACCGAGAAGCTGCTTCTGTACGGCGGCGCGATTCGTCAGGCCGGTTCCGTCAAGGCGCGCAAGGCCGCCCGCCACGCAACCAGCGACTGGATGGAGATTGAAAAGCAGCGCGGCATTTCCGTCACCTCGTCCGCGATGCAGTTCGATTTCGACGGCTACCGCATCAATATTCTGGACACCCCCGGTCACCAGGACTTTTCCGAGGACACCTACCGCACCCTCGTCGCCGCCGACAGCGCCGTGATGCTGATCGACTGCGCCAAGGGTGTTGAGGAGCAGACGGTGAAGCTGTTCAGGGTTTGCCGCATGCGCTCCATACCGATTTTCACCTTCGTAAACAAGCTCGACCGCGCCGGCAAGGATCCGTTCGCGCTGATGGAGGAGCTTGAGAACGTGCTGGGCATCCGCTCCTGCCCCGTGAACTGGCCCATCGGCCTGCACGGCGACGATTTCAGGGGCGTGTACCACCGCGACACCCGCGAGGTGGAAATGTACCGCGGCGGCAACCACGGCCAGACGCAGGTCGAGGTGGAGACGATCTCCATCGACGATCCCGCGCTGCCCGGCCGCATCGGTCAGACGTACTATGACAAGCTGATGGAGGACATCGAGCTTTTGGATGTGGCGGGCGATCCGTTCGATCTGGACATGATCCTGTCCGGCCAGCTCACGCCCATGTTCTTCGGCTCGGCGTTCAACAACTTCGGCGTAGAGCCGTTCCTGAAGCGTTTTTTGAGCTACACCAAGTCGCCCACGCCGCGCGTGTCCGATCAGGGGCCGATCGACCCGGAATCGGACAGGTTCACCGGCTTCATCTTCAAGATTCAGGCGAACATGAATCCCGCGCACCGCGACCGCCTCGCGTTCATGCGCGTGTGCTCCGGCGTGTTCGAGAAGGGCATGACGGTGTGGCATTCCTCCTCCGGCGAGCGCATCAAGCTGGCGCAGCCGCAGCAGTTTATGGCGCAGGAGCATGAGACGGTGGAGCTCGCCTATCCCGGCGACATCATCGGCCTGTTCGACCCCGGCGTTTTCCGGCTGGGCGACACGCTGTGCACCGGCTCCCCCGTGCGCTACAGCGGCATTCCGCTGTTCGCTCCGGAATTCTTCTCGCGCGTGAGCCCCGTGGACTCGATGAAGCGCAAGCAGTTCCTCAAGGGCATCACGCAGCTTTCGCAGGAGGGCGCGATTCAGACCTTCAAGCGCCCGAACATCGGCCGCGAGGAAATGATCGCGGGCGTGGTCGGCGTTTTGCAGATGGACGTGCTGGAATACCGCCTGAAGAGCGAATACGGCGTGGACATCACCCGCGAAACGCTGCCCTACCGCTTCGTGCGCTGGATTGCCCAGACGCCCAGGCCCGTCGACCGCCTGCGCCTGACGAGCACCACTGTGCCCGCCATTGACCGCGCGGGGCGCGACGTTCTGCTGTTTGAAAACGAATGGTCGATTCGTCTGGCCATGGAAAACAACGAGGGTCTGGCGCTGAATGAGACGGCCGACCGCGCCGCCGCGGACGCCATGGACGCCTGATACCAAACGACATTCAACAGATAAGAGAGGTCTTTTTGCTTGAACATCACCCGTGAAGACATCCGCAACGTTGCCATTATCGCCCACGTAGACCACGGCAAGACCACGCTCGTCGACGAAATGCTGAAGCAGGGCGGCGTGTTCCGCGAGAACCAGCAGGTAAACGACCGCGTGATGGACTCCAACGCGCTGGAACGCGAGCGCGGCATCACCATCCTGTCCAAGAACACCGCCGTGCACTACAAGGGCGTGAAGATCAACATCGTCGACACCCCCGGCCACGCCGATTTCGGCGGCGAGGTAGAGCGCGTGCTCAAGATGGTGGGCGGCGTTCTGCTGCTTGTCGATTCCTTTGAAGGCCCCATGCCGCAGACCCGCTTCGTGCTGAAAAAGGCGCTGGAGCTGTCGCTGCCGGTCATCATCGTCATCAACAAGATGGATCGCCCCGACCAGCGCTGCGCCGAGGTTGTGGACGAAACGCTCGAGCTGCTGCTCGACCTGAACGCCACCAACGAGCAGCTGGATTCGCCGGTTGTGTACTGCTCCGGCCGCACGGGCGTTGCCACGCTGGATCTGAACACGCCCGCCGTCGACCTGCGGCCGCTGTTCGATACCATCCTCGAGCACATTCCCGCGCCCACCGGAGATGCGGACGGCGCGCTTCAGCTTTTGATTTCCACCATCGACTACAACGATTACGTGGGCCGCATCGGCGTAGGCCGCATTGAGCGCGGCTCCATCAAGGCCGGGCAGATGGCCGTGCGCTGCGTATACGGCAGCAGCTTCGTGTCCGTGCCTGCCCGTCTGGGCGGACTGTTCACGTTCGACGGCCTGAAGCGCGTGCCCGCCGAGAGCGTGCAGGTTGGCGACATCGTGGCCGTGACCGGCTTTGCCGATCTCTCCATCGGCGACACCATCTGCGACGTGGCGATGGCCGACCCGCTGCCGTTCGTGAAGATCGACGAACCCACCGTGTCCATGACGTTCTGCGTGAACGATTCCCCTTTCGCCGGAACCGAGGGCACCTACGTCACCTCCCGCCACCTGCGCGCCCGCCTGTTCAAGGAAACGCAGACGGACGTATCCCTGCGCGTGCAGGACACCGAGACCACGGACGCATTCCGCGTGTACGGCCGCGGCGAATTGCATCTGTCCATCCTCATCGAGACGATGCGCAGGCAGGGCTATGAATTTCAGGTCACGAAGCCGACCGTGCTTTACAAGGAAATCGACGGCGTAAAGTGCGAGCCTATGGAGGAGGTCGTGTGCGACGTGCCCTCCGAGTACGCGGGCGCGGTCATCGAAAAGCTGGGCAAGCGCCACGGCGTGCTGGTCAGCATGGAGGGCGTGGATCGCGTGCGTCTGGTGTTCAGCGTGCCGTCCCGCGGCCTGTTCGGCTATCGCGGCGAATTCCTCACCGATACCCGCGGCGAAGGCGTGATGAGCGCCGTGTTCAGCGGCTACGAGCCCTATAAGGGCGAAATCCCCACCCGCCCGTCCGGCTCGCTGGTCGCGTGGGAAACCGGCGAAACCACCAGCTACGCCATGTTCTACATTCAGGATCGCGGCGAGCTGTTCGTGGCTCCCGGCACGAAGGTGTACAACGGCATGATCGTCGGCCGCAATTCCCGCCCCGGCGACATCGACGTGAACGTGTGCAAGAAAAAGCACCTCACCTCCATCCGCAACAGCGCCAGCGCCGAGGAAGCGCTGAAGGTCACCGGCATCCGCATTCTGACGCTGGAAGAGGCGCTGGACTACATCGACGACGACGAGCTGGTGGAAATCACGCCCAAGTCCATCCGCATGCGAAAGAAGATTCTCGGCACCGAGGCGCGCAAGAAGCTGGAAGCGCGCAAGAAGAACTGATCCAGCCGTTTTTTCGGAGAGGGCGCGTCCCTCTCCGACGCATATGATGCAAAAGGAGGCGGCGTATGCGCATCCGCTCCATTCGTCTGACGGACTTCCGCAATTACGCCGAAGCCGAAATCGCGCCCTGCGGCGGCGTTACCGTGTTCACCGGCGACAACGCGCAGGGAAAGACGAACATCCTCGAGGCGGTCTACCTGTGCTGCACGGGACGTTCGCACCGCACCAGTCACGACCGGGAAATGATTCGAACCGGCGCGGACATCGCCCGCGTGCGCGTGGACGCCGACCGGCGGGACGGGCATCACGACGTGGAAATCATCCTGCCCCGCATGGAGCGCCGCCGCGTGAAGGTGGCGGGCAACGTCGTTTCGCGCTCCGGCGAGCTGCTGGGGCACATCACCGGCGTGCTGTTTGCGCCGGAGGATCTGCGCATGGTGAAGGACGGCCCCGCCGAGCGCCGCCGGTTTGTGGACATGGAGCTTTCCCAGCTTCGCCCTTCCTATTATTATGCGCTGCAGCGCTACAGTCGCGCGCTCAAGCAGCGCGGCGCGCTTCTGAAAGAGATTTCCCTCGGGAACGCCCGCGCGGACACGCTGGACATGTGGGACGCGCAGCTGGCCGAAAGCGGCGCGTCGGTGATGGATCTGCGCCGCGAGTTTCTGAAAACGCTGGCGCAGACGGCCGCGGAGACCCACGCGCGCGTTTCCGGCGGCGCGGAGGTCATGACCGTCGAATACGCGCCCAGCGCCGAAACGGCGGACGCGGGCGCGGCGCTGGCGGAAACCCTTCGCGAAATGCTGCTGCACGCGCGGCAGATGGATCTCAGGCGGCTGATCACGTCCGTCGGGCCGCATCGCGACGATGTGCGCGTGCTTTTGAACGGACAGGACGCGCGCGCCTACGGCTCGCAGGGGCAGGTGCGCACGTGTGCGCTTTCGTTAAAGCTTTCGGAATTGGAGATCATGCGCCGCGAAAGCGGCGAGTCGCCTGTACTCATGCTGGACGACGTGATGAGCGAGCTGGATCCCGGCCGCAGGCGGCTTCTGATCGGCATGCTCGAGGACGTTCAGACCTTCGTCACCTGCACCGACCCGACCGACCTCGCGGGCGCGGCCATCGGACGCGTGTTCCGCGTGAAAAACGCTACGCTTACGGAGGAAAACGCATGAAAAAGACCTGCAAAACCCTGCTTCTCTCCCTGCTGGTTCTCGTTTTCGCGTGCGCTGCGGCGCATTGCGAGGAAACGGCTTCGGTTTACGACGACATCTCCATGACGGAACTGCTGAATGATCTGGTCGCGCGTCTGGGCGAGCCGCTTCTGACGGAGGACGGCTACTACGACTTCGGCGGCGCGCTGGTCGCCGCTTACGAAAGCGGCCGCCTGAAGGGCAAGATTCTGGCCTTCGACGACATCGCCGCCGTAGCCGCGCCCTCGCAGGCGGACTTCACGCAGGCGCATTCGCTCCGGCAGGGCGCGAGCATCGAGAGCGTCGAAGAGCTGATGGGCGGTTCCGGCCGCGAAATCGCCATGCTGCGGCTGTCCGATGAGGAAAACGCCGGTTCCCGGCGCGTGCTCGCGTGGGCGAACGAAGCCGGCGACGCCATGGAAGCGCTGTTCGAGCTGGACGACGGCCAGTGGGTGCTGTTCGCCGCCGTGCGGATTCCGGCCGCCGCGCATTGAGAATTTCTGCCTTTTTTCGTTCTTTTGGCTTAAACCGATGCGAAATGCGCGCTTTGCCCTTGCGCATGGCATCGGTTTGTGTTATGATATGGATAGAGAAATCGAATTCTGCGCCGACGCTCTTCGGTGATCAGGAGGGATTATGAAAAAGCTGCGCATCGTCTTATCGACGCTTCTCGTTCTCGTGTCGCTGTTTACCGGCTGCGTGAGCGCGCTGGCCGACTTCACGGCGACGGTATATACGAGCGAAATGAAGGTTTACTCGCGCAACAATACCGCCAGTCGCTACCTGCTGGGCAAGCTGAAAAAGAACACCTCGTTCACGGTGAAGGCGACGTCGGGAAACTGGGCGAAGATTACATACAAGGGGAAGACGGGCTACGCCCTGATTTCCGACATGAAGTCCTCCAAGAAGACGACGATGTACACCAACCGCGCCGTCACCGCGTATCAGAAGCCGTCGTCCTCGTCCAAGTCGCTGGGCAAGCTGGCCAGGAACACGAAGGTGTACATGGTCGGCATGAGCGGCAGCTACTATCTGGTGGAGAACAGCAAGGGCAAAACCGGCTACATCGCCAAGGAAGCCCTGAGCAAGACGGTGACCACCACCACGGCCTACACCAAAAAGCCGGTTAATGTGTACAAATCCGCGTCCACATCCTCCGTGCTTACGACGCTGAGCGTGAACGCGAAGGTGTCGGTGATCGGCAGCAGCGGCAGCTGGTCGAAGGTGAAAACTTCCTCCGGCAGCGTGGGCTACATTCAGACGGTCAACCTGAGTTCCAAGAAGGTTTCCGTCAGCAGGAAAACGGCCTACGCCAACAAGGCCTGTCCGGTTTACAAGCGCGCGTCCACGTCCTCGGCCAAATGGTGCACGGCGGCCGTGAACACCAAGATGTACATCGTCGGCGAGATCGGCTCCTTCTACGCGGTCACGACGACCAGCGGCTCAAAGACCGGTTATGTGGCAAAGGGCAACCTGAGCGCCTCCAAGACGAACACCGGCACGACCGGAGACGGCCGCAAGGAGTACACCTCCTCCACCGCCACCACGGTCATGCCCTCCTCGCTCAAGTCCACAACGTCCAAGTACACCAAGGGCATGAGTGCGAAGGAACGCATCGAGGTTGCCATCTACTACGCGCAGTCGCAGCTTGGCTACGGCTATTCCAACAGTCCCAACAACCGCACCACGTTCGACTGCCTGACCCTGTGTTACTACGCTTACCGCGCGGCGGGCGTCACCATTCCGGGCTCGGCCTATTCGTGCGGCTACACGGGCGACTTCGAGTACGTCCAGAGCATTTCGGAGCTGAAGCGCGGCGACATCGTGTGCTTCGACACCGTGGAGGACAACGACAAGAGCGACCACACCGGCATCTACTTAGGCTCCGGACGGTTCATCCACGCGTCCTCCGGCGCGAAGCTCGTGGTGGTGTCCTCTCTTTCCAGCGGCTACTACAACCGAACGTTCTACGTCGGACGACGCATTCTGAAATAATTGAGGAGGGAACCGGATGAAACACGAAAGAAAATTTTCCCTTAAAAAGGCGCTTGTATGTCTGCTTTTACTGGCGCTGGTTCCCATTTCGGCGCTGGCCGACTTCGCGGCGACGGTCAAGTCCTCGACGATGCGCGTGTATTCCACGAACAACACGGGCTGGGTGTATTATCTGGGCTCGCTGAAGAAGGGCACCAGGGTCACCGTCACGGCGGTAAAGGGCAACTGGTGCAAGATCACCTACAAGGGGCGCAAGGGCTTCGCGCAGGTGAAGGATCTTCAGAAGGTGTCCACCTACACCAAGTGGAACGGCTTCACCAAGCGGCAGGCGAAGGTGTACACCACCGCCTCCACCGGCAGCAAGGTTGTGGACGTGCTCACCGCCGATTACCCGCTGACCATCATCGGCGTGAAGGGCTCGTTCTATGAGATTACCAACACCAACGGCAAGGGTCACGGCTATGTGTTGAAGGACTGCATCAGCAAGACGAAGGTGAACCGCTTCAAGATCGCGGACAGTGTGAAGGGCACGTACAACTCCAAGGGCTCGTCGACCACCGTGCCTGCGGCAGTGAAGTCCACCCAGTCCTATCTGGCCAGGAGCATGAGCAAGACCAAGTACGCGGACTATATCATTTACGCGGCTCAGTCCCGGCTCGGCTGCGCCTACTCCAAGTCGCCGAACAACACCACCACCTTCAGCAACCCCAGCTTCGTCCGCTCCTGCTTCGCGTCCCTCGGCTATTCCGTGCCCGCGAACACGCAGACCATCGGCCACAAGGGCAGCTACGCCTACATCAGCCGCAAGAGCCTGAAGCGCGGCGACATCGTGTGCTTCGAAAACGACAGCGAGGACAGCAAGGTCGTGGATCACGTGGGCATCTATCTGGGCAAGAACTACTTCATCCACGTATCCCCCTCGGCGAAGATGGTTGTCGTATCCAGCATGGCCAGCGGCTACTACAACAAGGCCTTCTGCTGAATTTCTCGATTTACCTCCAGTAAACCTTCGAAATTTGCATTTGCATCTGACGAAAAATCCATTCGCCGGACGACCACCTCATTTGTGCGGCGTTGCCCGGGGTTTTATGAATCGTCCGTCGTTTCCGCGCCGGACGATTTCTACGAAAACAAAGGAGCGATTTTTCATGGGCTGGCAGTTTCGCAAGAGCATCAATCTGGGCAAGGGCTTTAAGCTGAACATCAGCAAAAGCGGCGTAGGTCTTTCCGGCGGCGTGAAGGGCGCGCGCGTGAGCGTCGGTCCCCGTGGCGTGCGGCGCACCTTCTCCATCCCCGGCACGGGCATCAGCAACACCAAAACCTATTCCACCAAGAAGATCAAGCAGAAGGCGCAGTCCGGCTGCGCGACGATGCTTTTGTCCCTCATCGGGCTGATCGTGCTTTTGCTGGTATTCATCCTGCTCTGATCAAGTTTACACAAATGTTCTTGACAGGCCGCCCGCGCAAGACTATAATCCATTTCAATCCGACGGAAAGACGGAGTTCTGTCCCCCGCAAGGCGCACAAGAGAGCGCGCGTCGCAGGCTGAAAGCGCGCGCGGCACACCGCGGAACGGACGCACCACCTCCCGACTGTCGGCGCGAAAAGCGCGATACAGCTTTCAAAAGCGGCGCGGCATATCCGCGTCAGTTGGGTGGAACCACGGGCATCACCGCTCGTCCCTTCATGGAGGGACGGGCGTTTTTGTTTCCGGAAAAACAGACATGGGAGGCAATCACATGAAAATCACGTATCAGGGAGAAATTCGCGAGTTTGCGGACGGCATGAACGCACTGGACATGGCCGGTGAAATCGATAAGGAGCTGAAAAAGGCGGCGCTGGCCGCGCGCGTAAACGGCGAGGTCGCCGAGCTGGTAAAGCCCGTTCCGGACGGCGCGACCGTTGAGTTCCTCACCGGCAGCGACGCGGACGGTCTGCGCGTGCTCCGCCACACCGCCAGCCACGTGCTGGCGCAGGCCGTGAAGGCCGTCCGCCCCGAGGCGAAGCTGGCCATCGGCCCCGCCATCGACAACGGTTTCTACTACGATTTCGACGTCGCCACCCCGTTCACAAACGAGGATCTGGCCGCCATCGAAAAGGAAATGACCCGCATCATCAAGAAGAACGAGCGTCTGGAGCGCTTTGAGCTGCCCCGTGCGGAAGCGCTGGAACTGATGAAGGACGAGCCGTACAAGGTCGAGCTGATCAACGATCTGCCCGAGGACGCGACGATTTCCTTCTACCGTCAGGGCGATTTCACCGACCTGTGCGCGGGCCCGCATCTGCCCTCCACCGGCAAGGTGAAGGCCGTGAAGCTGACCAGCATCGCCGGCGCGTACTGGCGCGGCAGCGAGAAGAACAAGATGCTTCAGCGCATCTACGGCACCGCCTTCGCCACCAAGGAAGAGCTGGACGCCTACGTCGCCGAGCGTGAGGAAGCGCTGAAGCGCGACCACAACAAGCTGGGCCGCGACCTTGAGTACTTCACCACCGTGGACGTGGTGGGTCAGGGTCTGCCGATCATGCTGCCCAAGGGCGCGCGCGTGATTCAGCTTCTGCAGCGCTGGGTGGAGGACACCGAGCAGAAGAAGGGCTACCTGCTTACCAAGACGCCGCTGATGGCCAAGCGCGACCTGTACCGCATTTCCGGCCACTGGGATCACTACCTGGACGGCATGTTCGTGATGGGCGACCCGAACGACGAGACCAAGGAATGCTTCGCGCTGCGCCCGATGACCTGCCCGTTCCAGTATCAGGTTTACCTGAACCGCCAGCGCTCCTACCGCGAGCTGCCGATGCGTCTGGGCGAGACCTCCACGCTGTTCCGCAACGAGGATTCCGGCGAAATGCACGGCCTGATCCGCGTGCGCCAGTTCACCATCTCCGAAGGCCACCTGATTCTCCGTCCCGATCAGCTGGAGGAGGAATTCAAGGGCTGTCTGGAGCTGGCGAAGTACATGCTGGACACCGTCGGCATGCTGGAGAACTGCACGTTCCGCTTCTCCCAGTGGGATCCGGCCAACCCGAAGAACAAGTACGAGGGCACGCCCGAGCAGTGGCATGAAGCGCAGGAGATCATGGGACGCATCCTCGATCACCTGGGCGTGAAGTACACCATCGGCATCGACGAAGCCGCGTTCTACGGCCCGAAGCTGGACATTCAGTACAAGAACGTCTTCGGCAAAGAAGACACCATCGTCACCATCCAGATCGACATGCTGCTGGCCGAGCGCTTCGGCATGGAGTACGTGGACGCGGACGGACAGAAGAAGCACCCGTACATCATCCACAGAACGTCGCTGGGCTGCTACGAGCGCACGCTGGCCTATCTGATTGAAAAGTACGCCGGTGCGCTGCCCACCTGGATGGCGCCCGAGCAGGTGCGCGTGCTGTCCGTCACCGACCGCGCCGCCGACTACGCGAACGCGCTCGTGGCCAAGCTGAGCGAGCTGGGCTACCGCGCCGAAGCGGATATTACCGGCGAGAAGATCGGCAAGAAGATTCGTCTGGCGCAGATGGACAAGGTGCCCTACATGCTCGTGGTCGGCGACCGCGACATGGCCGAAAACACCGTCTCCGTGCGTCACCGCGCCGAGGGCGATCTGGGCGCCATGAGCTTTGACAGCTTCGCCGCGCTGCTGAAGGACGTTGTGGACAGCAAGGCAAAGAAGTAATTGATCGATTTCATATCGGAAGAAGGAGGATCATCCGCATGAACGTTACCGTAAACGGCGTGCTTCGTGAATTTCCGGACGGCATGAATGCGCTGGACATAGCAGGAGAACTTGACAGGGAGCTGAAAAAGACTGCGCTGGCCGCGCGCGTGAACGGCACGGTTCAGGATCTGGCGAAGCCCGTTCCGGACGGAAGCCAGCTTGAAATTCTCACGGCGGATGACCCGGACGGTCTGCGCGTGCTCCGGCACACGGCCAGTCACGTGCTCGCGCAGGCCGTAAAAACCCTGAAGCCCGAGGCGAAGCTCGCCATCGGCCCCGCCATTGACAACGGCTTCTACTACGATTTCGACGTGGACGAGCCGTTCACGCCCGAATTCCTCGCGGCCGTCGAAAAGGAAATGGCGCGGATCATCAAGAAAAATTCCCGTCTGGAACGCTTTGAGCTGCCCCGCGCGGAAGCGCTGGAACTGATGAAGGACGAGCCGTACAAGGTCGAACTGATCAACGACCTGCCCGAGGGCGAAACGATTTCGTTCTACCGGCAGGAGGGCTTCACCGACCTGTGCGCCGGGCCGCACCTGCCCTCCACCGGGCGCATCAAGGCGTTCAAGGTGCTTTCCGCCGCCGGCGCGTACTGGCGCGGCAGCGAGAAAAACAAGATGCTTCAGCGCATCTACGCCACCGCCTTCGCCAGCAAGGACGCGCTGGACGCGTACCTGACCCGCATGGAGGAAGCGAAGAAGCGCGACCATCGCAAGCTGGGCCGTCAGCTCGATCTGTTCGACATCTTCGACGAGGGTCCCGGCTTCCCGTTCTTCTTCCCCAAGGGAATGATTCTGCGCAACCAGTTGGAGGATTACTGGCGCAAAATCCACCGCAAGCACGGCTATGAGGAAATCAAAACGCCCATCATGCTCAACCGACAGCTGTGGGAACGCAGCGGCCACTGGGATCATTACCGCGAAAACATGTACACCACGGTGATCGACGACACCGATTTCGCCATCAAGCCCATGAACTGCCCCGGCGGCATGCTGGTCTACAAGCGCCGCATGTGGTCGTATCGCGATCTGCCGCTGCGCTGCGGCGAGCTGGGATTGGTGCACCGGCACGAGCTCTCCGGCGCGCTGCACGGCCTGATGCGCGTGCGCTGCTTCACGCAGGACGACGCGCACATCTTCATGACCCCGGAGCAGATTCGCGACGAGATCAAGGGCGTGTACAACCTGATCAACGAGGTGTACGGCGTGTTCGGTTTCCCGTATCACGTGGAGCTGTCCACCCGACCCGAAAATTCCATCGGCACGGACGAAATGTGGGAAATGGCCACGAACGGTCTGCGCGGCGCGCTGGACGATCTGGGCGTGAACTATGTGGTCAACGAGGGCGACGGCGCGTTCTACGGTCCGAAGATCGACTTCCATCTGGAGGACTGCATCGGTCGGACGTGGCAGTGCGGCACCATTCAGCTGGACATGAACCTGCCCGAGCGCTTTGACCTCACCTATACCGGCCCGGACGGCGAAAAGCATCGGCCGGTGATGATTCACCGCGTCGTGTTCGGTTCCATCGAGCGCTTCATCGGCATCCTGACGGAGCACTTCGCCGGCGCGTTCCCGCTGTGGCTCAGCCCGGTGCAGGCGAAGATCATGACCATCACCGACCGCGCCGACGACGCCGCCCGCGCGCTTCAGCAGAAGCTCGAAAAGGCCGGCGTCCGCACGGAAATCGACCTGCGCAACGAGAAAATCGGCTTCAAAATTCGCGAAGCGCGCAATATGAAGATTCCCTACCTGCTCGTTCTGGGCGACCGGGAGGCGCTCCGTCACGCTGCGCGGCGGACACGACCTCGGCTCCATGCCCGTCGACGCGCTCATCGCCCGCATGCGGCAGGAAATCGAAACCAAAGCGCGCTGAGACATCAATCCCATATATAACGCCGCCGCGCGGAGTCAGTCGCACTCCGCGCGGCGGCGTTTGTTTGAAGGATTCCTATTCTCTGGCCAGCTTATAGCACAGGTCGTAGGCGAACGCCAGCTCGTCCAGTGTGCAATGGCTCTGGACGAAGTGAGTCGTGCACAGTACCCAGCGTTTTCCCCGAAGCAAGCCGAATACGCGGCGGATTTCCCTTTCCAGCCGCTCATAGTTCTGAAAGCCCAGCGTCGTCTGCACGCACAGGCCGCCCATGATGGCGAAGCGGTTCTGATATTTTTCAAGGTACAGGTCATAGCTCATCCCGGCGCTTTCCTGCCACGGGTGCAGAAGGTCTATGCCGATCTCGGTCAGGCCGTCCAGCGCCGCGACGATGTTGCCGTCCGAGTGCAGGCTGACCAGCGCGCCGCGCGCGTGCACGAAGTCCGCCACCGCCTTCAGGTTTGGATAAATCATCTCGCGCCACATGCGCGGGCTGAACAGCATGCTCCGCTGCGAGCCCCAGTCGTCCGACACGTGAATCATATCCACGCCCAGCTCCAGCATGTTGGACGCGAACCGCTTCGTCCATTCCGCCTGCCGCGCGTACAGCTCCATGATTTCCTCCGGATACAGCGCCAGATCCATCAGCTGGTTCTCGATGCCGAGCGGATCGTTGAACTGCTCGAAGAAGCCCGGCGTCTGCACATAGCAGAAGCGTCCCCTCTGCTTATGGAACGCCAGCGCATTGCGGACGTTCTCGTAGTCCTCCATTCGGTCGACGGGCATGAACGGAATGTCCAGCAGTGTTTCGGGCGTAATTTCCTCGCCCACGTCCCGAAGCTTCTGAATTTCCTCTTTATTGAACGTAGACGGCCCGCCGAAGATGTGCGCCGCGTCGAATTCATACTTGTCCTCAAACGCCGCCACCGAGCCGCAGGCCCGCGTGAGCTCGTCGGTCAGATTGGCGGACAGCCAGCCATACATCGGCGTTCGGTCGACTGCCTGCCCGGTAATGGCTCTTTTCACCCGTTCCGTCGAATTCATGCCTTTCCCTCCATCGATGTTTGAATCGCTTCCCATTCCTCCCGCGACATCTCATAAACGCTTGTAACGCCGTTTTCGTCATCCGGATATTCGCCCGCGAAATGACAGCCCCACGAAACCGCGGTGCGCGCGGACGGAAGATTCGTCGCCTTCATATAGGAATAAACCCGCCCGAACGGCGTGTTTTCAAACGTCCAGTCGCGAACCGCCGTCGCGGCTTCCCGCGCGTAGCCCTTTCTCTGCTGATCTCCTCGAATGTGATAGCCGATTTCCGGGCGAATCATGCCGGCGATGCCCTGCATCGTCAGCCCGCAGTCGCCGATCATCTCGCCGGTTTCCTTCAGGCATACCGCCCACAGCCCGAACCCGAAAACTTTATACCGCTCGATGTTGCGCGCAATCCAGCCGCGCACGCGCGCCTCGTCGAAGGTGTAGGGATAATGCTGCATGATGTCCGAATCCGCAAGCACGGCATACAGCGCGTCATAATCCTCCGCACGCATTTCGCGAAGAACCAGCCGTTCCGTCTCGATCTTCATAAACGCTCCATTCCCTCCTCCGTCCGCTGGATACGCAAATCCGCTCGCGCGGCATACCGCGCCGTCGTCGCCCTCCGCGCATTCCGCGAAGGGGCATTCGCTCCATTTTTAACCTTATGGGATGCTCAACTCCGCGCAGGCGACATCCCGCACGTCAAAATCTTCTACCCGGGAACAGCTGCTCCGTCTCTATTCGCACGACCGCTCCGGCGGCACAGCAACCGCCCGAAGAATCTCTTCCTCCGTCTCGGCCTTCAGCCATTTGCCGAACACCTCGGATTCCTTCCGCGGCGCATAGCCCATGTCCCGGTAGCCCAGCTTCTTCAAAAGCGCCCGGCTTGGCTCATTTTCCTTCTCCGTGAAACACACGAAATCACAGTCCGGATGCCGCTCGTGCAGAAGCGCGGTCAGCGCCGTCAAGGCTTCGAAAGCGTAGCCCCTCCGGTGATGCCGATACGAAAAGGTGTAGCCCATGGAAATCGTGCCCTCCTTCGGCATGACCACGATCTCCCCCACCATCTCGTTCGATTCCTTCAACGCGACCGCCAGCATAAACGGCGCGTCCACGCCAATCACGTCCTTGCTCCGGCGCTCCACCAGCGCGGCAATCTCCGCCCGTTCCTTCGTCTGCCCCCGCTGGTACCGCGCGCAGACCTCGTTGTTTCGATAATCGTACATCACACCCACGTCCTCCGCCCGCAGATTGCGCAGCGCCAGACGCTCCGTCTCAAGAAAGATCACGCGCAGCTCCCCCTCGCCAAAAGCCCATACGTCCATGGAAGTCCATGTAATTTGGCATAAATCTATCGTTTTTTCTACCGGCAAAGGCCTACATTTCCGGCGCGGCGACTGGTCGTTCCTCCGCAGGCAGCTTTCGATATGCACCCGGAGTCAATCCCATCAGCTTCTCAAAGGTGGAAATGAACTGACCGGCGCTGTTATAGCCGCACTGCACGGCGATTTCACTGATGGACAGCCTTCCATCCCCATTGAGCAGCTGACACGCCCGTTCGATGCGCACACGGCTCAGGTAGGAGGTAAAGGTTACGCCGGTAAGCTGCTTAAAGTAGCGGGAAAAATAGTTCGCGTTATAACCGAAGTGCTCCGCAGCGCTGCTCAGATTCACGCCCGCAGAGATGTTTTCGCGGACGTAGCGCATGATTTCACCCTGCTGATCCTCCTTCAGCCCGCGCGGCTCCGCCTGAAACAGAGTTCGAAGATTTTCGCGCAGAATTCCAGCGATCTGCTCCGCGGGAATCGAACCATGTGAAGGACGGATTTCGACCATCCGCTCAGCCAGCGCGGGCATGCGGCTGCACGCCGCCCAGAAAATCTGCTGATTCAGGGTGATAGCAATTCGAACGTACTGCGCCGCGGTGACCTCCGGGCGGCGGTTGCGTTCGAGCAGCTCTTCCACATAGCCCCACGTCTTTTCAAGATCGGCGCCGCGCAAAAGCAAAGCCAGCGTGTTCGCGTAATCGGTGGGCAGCGACGCCGCATCGCTCTTTTTCGCCTGCTCGTCTTCAGGGCCGCCTAGAAACGCGTATTCGCTCGTCATAGGACGGGAGTGGATGATTGCGCGGGCTTCCCGGAAGCTCGCGTCGATGCAGTCGATATGCGCCACGCCTGCGCCGTAAGCGCAGACGACGATGCCGCCTGGCAGCTCCTTCGCGAGCCGCGCGCAGGTATGGGAAAACGCCGCGCAGAGCATGGCATGCTCCTGCGGCGGAAGCGGGTAGGTAATCAGCGCGAATTCCTCGTCATTCGTGCGCAGCACGGAGAGCAGACGCTGCGCACCCTGACGCTTCAACTGCGATAGCACCAGACTCGTCGCCGACACGCCGTTTTCCGTCGCTGCGTCGCCAGAGAAGGCGATGGCGACGACGAACACATAAAAATGCTCCTGACGATATGGTGCGGGCAGATAGCGCTCCACAAGCAGGTCGTCCTCCTGCGAGCCGTCTCGCAGCAGCCGGTATAAAAGCGCATCCCGCACCAGTGGGGACGAATAATCCAATTCGTGCTGGGCGGTAATATAGTCACTGTTGACCGACTGTATGAAGTTCAGAAGGAGCTTGCACTCGTCCGTCCGCGCGTCTACCGGGCGCTCGAACTCGTTGACCAGCGTCCGCAGCGGCATATACAGCTTTCGCGTCGCCAGAAACGCAACGACACCCATTCCAAGGGTTGCAGCCGCGAGCAGCAGAAGCAGCATCTGCAGAATGCGACCACTCTCGGGCATGACGTTTTCCCTGTCCTCAATCGCCACGTATTCAAGCCCGCTCATAAAATCCGACGGACGGCGCACGACAACGCCCACATTTTGAATGAACCGTGAATACTTGCCCTCCGGAAGCCCGGCCGCCAGCTCGCGATAGGCGGCGTTCAGCGGAACGCCGTCCAAAAGCAGATAGGTAAGGCAGTTGGGAATGCTTACGCTGCGGCTGATGGTATCCTCCAACGCGTCGGGATCCAGCGCCACCACGATGGTGCCGATGGCCTGATTGTTGCCGAAAATCGTCTGCATCAGCACCAGTTCGGACACGGCGTAGCTCGTCTGCGCGTCCTCACGCGGCGAAAAGGGCAGCTGCTTCAGCTCAAAGGGATAGAGGTGTCGGAGCGTGGCTGCAAATTCCGACGCGCTCCCGGTATATCGATTATTGAAGTACGTATCCAGCTGTGTAACGCCCATGGGCGTGAGCAGATAATCCTTTTTATAGAGGTAGATAAATGTATCCCTGGCGCAATCGACGCTGGCAAGATAGGAAGCCATACTCCGAATGGCCGCGCGCTGCGCCTCGGAGCTGAGCCGCAGATTCAGCATGGGCTGATTTGACAGCCGAATCAGCTGCTCGCTGTCGCTCAGGGAAGCCAGAAACGCCGCCGCGTTCTGCCAGAAGCCGTCGATCTGATCCGCGCCGTTTTCCATGGCGTTGGCGAGCATGTCGGTGTGAATTTCGACGCTGCGGCGGTTTTGATAGGTCATCAGCGCCCAGTTAAACCCGGCCATGATGAACACGCAGGAAAGGAGGGTAACCAGTATACGGTAGAAGGTGCGTCCATTGCCAACATGCCTTTTCATCGGTACACATCGTCCTTCCGCATCTGTGTTAAGGCAACGCCGCACAAATGACTACATTTATTATAGTCGACGACCGGTGCAAAGTCAAGCAAGCAGAGCGCCGTTTCTTCGTCGATTTCGCCGCTTATCAACAAATCGCTACAAATAGGCGTATGAAAGTAAGAAAATCAGTATAGACAGAAACGGTTTTGATCAGGCATAATAATCTCGGAAGGGCGAAGCGGTGTCAAATTATCAAGCGGAGGGTTCTTTCAATGTCGCAGGAAGCAATGCCAACGACGCAGGATCTGCTGCGCGGGGAGCGACGCGCCAGCAGGGATATGCCCCTGTGGAAATACGTGCGGCTCAACTGGGTGCTGTATATCATGCTGATTCCCGGTCTGATCAACCTGCTTCTTTTCAAGTTTCTGCCCATGTACGGCATTGTGGTCGCGTATCAGGACTATTCGCCCAAGGGCGGCTTCTTTCATTCCCAGTGGGTCGGTCTGAAGCATTTTCAGACGTTTTTCAGCGACCCGTTCTGCTGGCGCATCATCCGCAACACGTTTGTTCTGGGTCTTGAAAGCCTGTTTCTTTCCTTCCCTGCGCCCATTCTGCTGGCGCTGCTGCTCAACGAACTGCGCTATCCCCGGTTTAAGAGGGTCGTGCAGACGATTTCCTACATGCCGTATTTCCTGTCGGTCGTCATCGTGGTCGGCATGATGAAGGAGCTTTTCAACATGAGCAACGGCCCGGTGAACGAGCTGCTGGCCGCGCTGGGGCTTGAACGGCAGAACTTCTTTATGATGCCGTCGGCATTCCGACCGCTGTATATCGGCTCCGGCGTCTGGCAGGGCATCGGCTACAGCTCCATCATCTATCTGGCCGCCATCGCGGGCATCAATCCCGAGATGTACGAGTCCGCCGTGCTGGACGGAGCCGGACGCGTCAAGCAGATGTGGTACATCACGCTGCCCAGCATCCTGCCCACGATCAGCATTCTGTTCATCTTGGCTGTCGCCGGCATTCTGGGCAACGACTATCAGAAGATCCTGCTGATGTACAGCCCGCGCACCTATTCGACCGCGGACGTGGTGAACACCTACGTTTACCGCTACGGTATCGAGACGGCCGGAAACCACCTGAGCTATTCGTCGTCGGTAGGGCTGCTGGTGAACGTCGTATCGCTCGTATTCCTGATCATCGCAAACACCGTTACCGGCAGGCTGAGCGAAACGTCGCTGTTCTGAGGAGGGAAGGGCTATGGTCACAAAAAAGGTGACGGCGTTCGACGTCGTACTGGTCATTCTCATGATCCTGCTTTCCGCGATTTTCATTTACCCGCTTCTGAACATGCTGGCGCTGTCCTTCAGCGATTCGCAGGAGCTGAAATCGCTGCCGGTCTATCTGATGCCCAAGGGTTTTTCGCTGGAATCCTATAAGGCGCTTCTAAACGACAGCCGCACGATTCTCTATTACTGGAACACGATTCAGTACGCCGCTGTGGGCACGGTGATCATGCTGCTCACCACGTCCCTGATGGCCTATCCGCTGTCCATTCCCTCGATGCGCGGCCGCAAGCTGGTTTCCATACTGCTGACCATCACGATGTTCTTCGGCGGCGGCCTGATTCCCTATTATGTCACCATCATGCAGCTGGGCATGATCGACTCCTTCTGGGTAATGGTCATTCCGGGTGCAATTTCCGCCTACAACGTCATCGTATTCAAAACGTTCTTCATGTCCATTCCGGAATCGCTGCGCGAATCGGCCGGGCTGGACGGCGCGGGACACTTCCGCATTCTGTTTCAGATTATCCTGCCGTTGTCCAAGGCCGTCATCGCCACCTTCGCGCTGTTCAGCATCGTAGGCTACTGGAATGACTACATGACGGCACTGCTCTATCTGCGCGACGATACAAAATATCCCATTCAGCTTCTTATGCGCCGCTTACTGGTACTTATGGACTACAAGGACGCTTCCACCGCGCAGCTGCTCAAGGATTACCGCGCGATTTCCAGCCGAACGACCAAGGCGGCGGCGACGATTATCACCGTTGTACCCGTGCTCTGCGTATATCCGTTCATGCAGAAGCACTTCGCGAAGGGAGTCCTCGTCGGCTCCATTAAGGCTTGAATTCAGGCGGGCTCGCCCGCTCGAAGAAAAAAGACAGGAGGAAAAACGACATGAAGAAACTGGTATCCGTTCTCGTGCTTCTGGCCATACTGGCAAGCGGCTCCGCGCTGGCCGAAGCCCTGCTTCCCTATGCGGGCGAGGAGGTCGTGTACAAGGGCTACACCGCCGATCTCGGCCTGACCGAGAATCGCGAATCCCCCGTTTACAAGGCCTACAGCGCGCTGCTGGGCAATGTTTCCATCGAGTGGTCGTCCGCTCCGTGGGGCGACTTCGACAGCAAGACCTCCCTGTTCCTGAACACCGGCGACCTGCCGGACATCGTCTGGCTGCGCAAGTCTTCGGACGTCGTGGCGAACTACGGCGGCCTCGGCTACTTCCTCAACTTCAAGGACTATCTGGACTACATGCCGAACCTGAAGAGCTATCTGGAGACCTATCCCCAGATCGCCAACATGGCCACGGAGGACGGCGCTCTGTACTGCCTGAACGACATTGAGCCCAACGACTATGTGGATGAGAGCTTCTTTGTCAACACCACCGCGCTTAAAAAGCTGGGCAAGGAAATTCCCACCACGTGGGACGAAATGCTCGACTGCATGCGCGCCTACAAGAAAGAAAATCCCAACGGAAACGCCTTCATCACCTACGGCTGGGGCGCGGGCTACTACATGTACGCTCTGGGCGCGATCAACAACGCGAAGACCGGCTTCTACTTCGACGGCGAGAAGTGGACGCATTCTCTGCTGAACGAGGACTCCGGCTATCACGCGCTGATCGATATGATGCACACCATGTACTCCGAGAAGCTGCTGAACCCCGAGTTCTCCACCATGTCTGACGAGCAGGCCTACCAGTCCGTGCTGGACGGCGAATGGCTCTTCGGCTTCTGGTATCTGAACTGCATCCCCCACGAGATCTTCCTGGACGAGCCGGTTCCCTATGAGTACGAAGCCATGTTCGCGCCCGCCTATCAGGCCGGCGATCCGCAGTACTCCGTGGTGACGGTTCCCTACGACAACACCCCCGGCTGGGGTTACTTCGTAAACGCGGACGTCGCCAATCCCGAGCTGCTCTGCGCGTATCTCGACGTCGTCATCTCCAAGGAAGCCTCCATGCTGTTCAACTGGGGCATTGAAAACGAGACCTATGTCACCGGCGAAAACGGCACGCACAGCTTCCTGAACGGCTACACCGATTCCGCGACCCGCAAGGAGGCCGGCGTCGGCAACATCATGGATATCCGCTACATCCAGTACAAGAACCGCGAGGTGGACTATGTGGGCGGCACCGACGCCTCCCGCGCGGCCTATGACAAGATCATCGGCGGCCTCATCAGCGGCGATCTGATCGGCATCCGCGCCCTGCGCGGCAAGCCCGCCTTCACCGCGGAGCAGAACGAAGTGGTTGCCCGCAACGTCACCCCCTTCACCACCTACATCGATGAGAACGTGATGTACTTCATCGACGGCACCCGCAGCATGAGCGAGTGGGACGCCTTCGTGGAAGAGACCCTCGCGCTGGGCGATATGGACGCCGTGCTCGCCGCCTATGAGGAAGCCGAGCAGGTCATCTACTCCACCGAGCGCCGCTACGTCAGCTACAACTGATTCCCATTACTTCGGGCGGCAGGACGATCTCCTGCCGCTCTTTTTCTATGAAATGAATGGCGGAGGTCTGTTATGGCGAGGATTTATCCCTTCTACCATCAGCCGGAAAACTATCCGAATATGAAAAACGCGGGATTCGAGTCGTCACGCGCGACACGCTGGAAAATACAATTCCGTTCATGTCCCTGCGCAACCTGCCCCACCTGGACGACGGCACGCTGCTGGAAATCGACGAGGCTATGGATTTATATACCCGTCGCTTCGATCTGGGGCTGGCTCGGCTGGCGGAGCTTATCGGGCTGATGCACGATATGGGGAAGGCTACGCGCCGGTTTGAGGCATATCTTTCCGGGAAGCTTGCCGTTTCACCGCATCATCACGCGCCCGCGGGGGCGATTTACGCGTATCGGCGCTGGTTCCTACGGTCTGAGGCTGATGCTTGCGCTCGCGCGACGGCGCAGATTGTCATGCTTTGCATTTTCGGACACCATGCGGGCTTGAGCGATTGCCTGGATCCGAACGGCTGGTCGCCGCTGCTCAATGGGCTCGAGACGGAAGCCGCTTCCGTTCACGTGAACGAAGCTATTGCGTGGTTCCTCGAAAACGTTGCGGATGCCGATCGATTGGATGCTCTGTTTGAGGGCGCCTGTCGAGAATTTGACACGCTGTTTCCGGATTTGCCCAAGCGGGGTTCCCGCATGGATGCCGCACTGGGATTGGTTTGCCGCTTGCTTCTGAGCATACTGGTGGACGCCGATCGCTGGGATGCGGCCTGCCTCGAGTATGAGGAGAATCCGTTTGCTTCCTCCGATCATGCGCCCGACTGGAACGCCTTGCTGAATACCTTTGAAAATTACCGCAAGACCCATTTGAACTGCACGGAGGGCGTCGACCGCATCCGCGGCGAAATTTCCGATGCCTGTTTTGAGAAAGCTCTTTCTGCACCGGGCGTCTATTCCCTGTCTGTTCCGACCGGCGGCGGGAAGACGTATTCCAGCCTGCGATACGCGCTCCGGCACGCGGCGCACAATGGCCACTCCCGCATCTTCTATATCATTCCCTACAACACCATTCTCGACCAGAACGCGAAGGACATTCGCGAAGCGCTTGATAACTACGGGCAAAACGAAAACAAGCACCATTGCATGGCGCGCAGGATGGTGGAACGCGGCGGGCGGCGCGAAGCTGAAAGGTTCGCTGAAGCGTAGATAACTTGAAGGACAGACCGGCTGTGGTCGTCTCGAAATTCTCAACGCCCGCAGAGGCCAGCCGGAACGCCGATTCCGCTTCCTGGATCTGCTTATTGATGGATTTGATATTGCGCGTGAAATTATCGCTGTTCAATGACAGCGATACCACGAGATCGCGGGGCGTCTCGCTCATGCCGGCTCACCCCGCCTTCAATTTACCTCGGTTATTTTCTGATTTTTTTGTAAAACAGCCGAATTCCATGTTGACTTCAGCGCGGATTTCGGCTATACTACAAGCAGAATGGAATTCACCCGAAAGGATGTGTCGATGTGCAGTATATCAAACGTGACCTTGAACGTGTCGTCCTTCAAGCCAGTGAGGAGTATCCCGCCGTTATCATTACCGGTTCCCGACAAATTGGCAAAACAACCATGCTGCAAAAACTGATGCAAGGAACAACGCGCAATTATGTAACGCTGGATGACCTGACAGAACGTGCACTGGCTCAAAACGACCCGGAAATGTTCCTTCAACTTCACAAGCCGCCCATTCTGATTGATGAAGTACAGTATGCACCGCAGCTTTTCACCTATATTAAAATTCATGCCGATCGCAATCAGCGTCCCGGTGATTTCTGGATGACAGGTTCACAGTCGTTTAAACTGATGAAGTTGGCCGGCGAATCGCTGGTCGGCAGAGCGTGTATTCTGCACATGTGCACCATGTCTCAAAATGAGCTGTACGGAAACGGCGAAAACCTTCCTTTCACGCTCAATCAGGACGCGCTGCAGATGCGGATTGCCGCCCGCACTCCGGCAGATACGCCCGCGATCTACGAGAGAATTTTCAGGGGTTCCATGCCAGCCCTGACTAGCGGTCACGTTTCAAGCCGCAATCTGTTCTATTCCAGCTATCTGCAGACATATATTGAACGCGATATCCGCGAGCTGGACGGCGATATTGAATCGGTCGAATTTCTGCGCTTCATTACTGCGGTTGCCTGCCGTACCGGTCAGATGGTCAACTATGCTGACATTGGCAACGACATGGGTGGAATGCGTTCTGAAAAGGTACAGGAATGGCTTGGGCTGCTGGAAAAATCCGATATCATTTTTTATTTGCATCCCTATTCCAACAACCTGCTTAAACGTACAGTCAGCAAACCCAAGCTGTATTTCTACGATACGGGACTTGTCGCGTACCTGACCAGATGGTCCAGCCCCGAAACACTGGAGGCGGGAGCACTCAACGGTGCGATTTTGGAAAACTATACCGTTTCAGAGATCCTGAAAACATATTTCAACGCCGGTGAGCAGCCGCTTCTGAATTACTACCGGGATAACGACGCCAAGGAGATTGATATTGTCATGGAGTCGGACGGGAGCCTCCATCCCATGGAAATTAAGAAAACCTCCAATCCCGGAACGGAACTCACTCGTCCGTATAAGCTTCTGGACAAGGGATCGGTTCCCCGCGGCAAGGGCGCCATTCTGTGTATGAAGGACAATCTCTCCGCAATAGACAGTGAAAACTATGTCGTTCCGATCTGGGGTATCTGACTACGGTTTCATTCCTGTCCACACCTCGTCAATGTATCGTTGGCGGGGTTCTTTCTTTTTCTGGTTCTGCCGGGCATTCCATGCACGCATCTTCAGAAATCCCTGCATATTCATGCGGTCGATCTCATCCATGCGCCAGCCGGATTCCAGGAGCGAGTTGTAGGTGGAATAGACAAATTCAGGCAGCGTCAGAACAGCGGGATCTCTTCCGCTTCCGCCGCCGTCTGCGGACTCGCCGGTTCCTTCGCCGCCTTCGTAGGGAACTCGCTGAGAATTTCTGTTGTCTGGGTCTGCACGGCCATCAACGCCAGCGCGACGTCATGCATCAGGCGATCCACGGGATAGCCGTCCAGAACATCGTCCGGACTGAACTGATTTCCGAACAGCAGGCAGAACCAGCGGATCATCACATCCATCACCTGCCTGTCTGCTTTGAATTTACTTGATTAAGCGACCGATTTCGCGTATAATAAAGGTGAAAGGGAATCTTCCGAGAAAGGAGCCGCCATCATGAGCGACAAAATCTACACGTTGGATGAGATTAAATCCATAGCCGCGCCCATTGCCCGGCAATATGGCGTT
>SFHK01000103.1 GCA_004556395.1 Clostridiales bacterium | reverse complement strand
GCGCGCGTCAGGCTCGAACGCGCCCTTACTAAACCGTCTTATAGCCGCTTTCCAATCGCTTCTCCCAGTCGGACGGAAACCTCCGTCTCAGCGGAGAAGCGCGTCGGGCGTGAACGCGCCCTTGTCAAGCCGTTTTATGCCCGTTTTCCAATCGCTTCCCCCAGTCGGACGGAAACCTCCGTCTCAGCGGAGAAGCGTGCGTCGGGCTCGAACGCGCCTTTCTCGGTGATCAGAATCACCGTCGAGCCGCCGAATTCGAACCGTCCCTTTTCCTCGCCGCGGCGGAATGCGCCCTCGGTTTTGTCGTTCACGATGCGGCCGACCATCGTCGCGCCGACCTCCATATAGAGCATGCGCCCGAAATGCGCCGTCTCCAGCAGCGCGTATTCGCGCGTGTTCGTCTTGAACACGGGAAGCGCCGCCAGCGCCTCCGGCCGCACGGTGTGGAACACGCCAGGAATCCGCTTCGTCTCAAGGATTTTTCCGTCGTCCGGGAACGCGTAGCGATGGTAGTGCGCGGGCGTCAGGCGGAAGATCAGCAGCCAGCCGCCGTCAAACGTGCGCGAAAGCGCGGCGCTCCGCGTGAGCGTTTCCACCGTGTACGGCGTGCCCTTCACCACGCACACGCCCTCCGGCGACACGGGCATGACCGTCAGATACGCGTCGCAGGGGCTCGCGAGCGCGTTCGCTTCCTCGCAGACCGGCCGCGCGCCGGGCTTCAGCCGGCGGGTGAAAAACGCGTTGAAGCTGTCAAACCGCGCGTCCGGCACGTCCGAAAGATCGATCCTGTTCGCCCGTATGAACGGCCGAATCAGCACCTTCGACGCACGCGTGTCCATAAACCAGCCGGCGGCCCGGGAAAACCCGGGCCGCGCCAGAAAAGCCGCGATGCCTCTGCCTACGCGAGTGCGGTAAAGCTTCTCGTACAAACGATGTTCCCTCCATAGCGAATCACGATCACAAACACCACAAAGCCCACGATCGCCAGCACCGTAAGTCCCACCATATAGGGCTTTTTCACGCGAATGCGCGAAACGAACGCCGCGCCCATTAAAAGCAGCGTGATGGGGTAGATATACGTCCATCTCACGTGCGTGATCACGCCCGCCATGATCACGATGGGCATGATCAGCGCGGAGGAGGTTACGGGCAGCCCCTCGTAATAGGCGCGCATGCCGCCGTCCTCGCGCTCGCGATTGATCTCCTGCACGTTGAAATACGCCAGCCGAATGACCGCCGCCAGCACGTATATGATCATGCATACCACCGTGAACCAGTTCGCCGGGCCGATCGCCCAGCCGATCATCGCCGGGAACACGCCGAAGCACACCAGATCGCACAGCGAGTCAATCTGAACGCCGAAGCGCTTCGCGTCGTCCGACCGCTTGCACGTGCGCGCAATCGTGCCGTCAAACATGTCGCACAGACCGCATACCAGCAGACATAATACCGCCAGCTTCGGCTGCTTGTCCAGCGCCAGCACAATCCCGCCGATGGCCGACCCCAGCCCCAGATAGGTAAGAATTACGGAGTAGTTGTAAAATCCGATCAATGGAATGCCCCTCTCTTGTATAACGCAGCCCGCACAAGGCCGTGAAACGACATAATTTTATAGCGATACCGCCACAATTCTATCCCTATTATACCACACACCCTCCCGCTTGGCAATACACAGAAACAGAATTCCCGACAGGCAGAACCGTTCTGTAATCAAAAGAAATTTGACGTTGACAGCGGGGGGCGTCCGTGCTATAATAACGACAGGAAGGGATGACGCTTTTGGTTGGGCTCTTTCCCTCTGTTGTGGAGAAGCCGCCTACCAGTTAGCGCTGGATGGCGGCTTACTTTTTCTTCTTCTTGTCGTTGTCATCGCGACCGAATTTGATCGCTTTCAAAACAAGAGAGATGGTCATTATGACTACGGAAATAATTTCGAAGTCAGACATGACCCCACCTCCTTCAACTTTCGTATTCAGAGGTGAAAAGCCAAGCGCCATCTGTTTCCTTCCTGCTGGAAGCCAGAGGGCTTCATTTGTATTTTTTCATAGCAGCGTATATCTGTCAAATTTGAATTTCGAAAACGCGGCGGGCGGCTGAGCGCAATCTGTCGCGTTTTGATGGTTTGAAAAACACAGTGCTTCAACGCTGAAGGGCTTCCCTTAGCGCGCGCCAGCCCAGGACGGCGCATTTGACGCGGGCGGGCATATGGGCGATGTCGTGGAGGGCGGATGCTTCTTCCAATGTGTTGATTTCGTCCTCGGTGGCTTCGCCCTTGATCATTTTCAGGAAGAGCTCGCCCAGCTTCAGGGCTTCATCCTTTTGCTTGCCCACGATCATGCCCAGCATGATGTCGGCGGAAGCCTGCGAGATGGCGCAGCCGTCGCCGACGAATAGCGCCCCTTCGACGAGATCATCACGCGCAGCGCCTCCCTTCGCGAATTCCCACTTTTCAGATAGGAATTGCACCGCTTAATTCCTACCATGTCCATAGGCATTTGTGAAAAATATTCTTACATTTTTGCCCTTGGGGTTTTACTTTACAGCTCTGCCGGGTTATGATATGATAGAGGTGGCAAATTTTGAGATGACACAGGAACATGCAGGTATGAAATTTTTGATTTTATCGCTCGGCACCGGCGGAGGGCACAACACGGCGGCGAACGCCGTGAAGCAGGCGCTGATCGAGCGCGGGGACGAGGCGCAGGTGTTCGACTGTCTGGCGATCGTGAGCCCGTTCCGCTCGCGGCTGGTGTGCGGAACCTATCTGGGCATTGTGCGATACACGCCAAAGCTTTTCGGCGTGATTTATTCGCTGTCGTTTCGCGTGGCCTCGCACCGGCGCAAAAGCGTCGTGTATGCCGTAAACGTGCAGAACGCCGGGCGGCTGGCCGATTTCATCAACAAAGAGAAGCCGGACGGCGTGATTACCACGCACATCTTCGGCGCGCAGCAGCTGACCTATGTCAAGCGCCACAACCTGACCGACGTGTGGATGGGCGGCGTGGTGACCGATTACGATGTGCAGCCGTTCTGGAATGAAACGGAGCTGGACACCGTTTTCGTGCCCGAGGAATCGTTTATCGACGGCTACGCCGAAAAGGGCATGCGGCGCGACACCATCGTGGCGACCGGCATCCCGGTGGATCCCTCGCTCAGCGAGGTGACGGACAAGCGGCAGGCGAAGCTGGACGCGGGGCTCGACCCCGACCAGCGCTGCGTGGTGATCGCCGGGGGCAGCATGGGCGCGGGGCATATGCCGGGCGCCGTGGCCGCGCTTCTGCGCGACCTGCCGCGGGACGTGCGCATCGTGGCCGTGTGCGGCAGCAATCAGCGGCTGATGCGGCGGCTCTCCCGGCTGTGCCGCGACCCGCGCCGCCTTCAGGTGATGGGCTTCGTGAAGCCCCTGCACCGGCTGATTCGCGCCGCGGACATCGTGATTTCCAAGCCCGGCGGCCTGACCAGCACCGAGACCTTCGTTCAGCGCGTGCCGCTGGTGGCCGTGCACCCGATCGAGGGCGTGGAAAGCAATAACGCCGAATATATGGCGCGCAACAGCCTTGCCGCCTGCCCGGAAACCAACGAGGAACTCTCCGCCACCGTAAACCGCATGCTGGACGACCCGTCCGTTTCCGAAACCATGCTCCAAAACCAGCGCCGGCTCATCCCCAAAAACGCCAGCCGCCATATCGCCGACTACGCCGCCCAAATCGTCTCCAACCGCCGCGCATAGAAAAACGCCCCCGCCGAGGTTCCTTTTCGGAACGCGGCAGGGGCAAAATGTTTTTATTCAGGAAGTTTTTTCCGCGACCCGGCATTCCTTGTCACAGAACACAATGGCGTATTTGCGGATTTCCTTCACGCGGAAGCGGCGAAGAATGGCAAAGTCGTCCTTTCCCTCGAACTACTTCATCACGACCCGGCATTCCTTGTCCCAGAACGCAATGGCATATTTGCGGATTTTCTTCACGCGGAAGCGGCGAAGAATGGCGAAGCCGTCCTTTCCTTCGAACTACTTCATCACGACGCGGCATTCCTTGTCCCAGAACGCAATGGCATATTTGCGGATTTTCTTCAAGCGGAAGCGGCGAAGAATGGCGAAGCCGTCCTTTCCCTCGAACTACTTCATCACGACGCGGCATTCCTTGTCCCAGAACGCGATGCCGTATTTGTGGATTTCCTTCACGCGGAAGCGGCGAAGGATGGCCGTATAATCTCTTTCGTCGATCTGCCGG
>SFHK01000102.1 GCA_004556395.1 Clostridiales bacterium | reverse complement strand
GCCGGTCAGGCAGTAGTTCGCGCCCGCTTCGCCGTCCGGCGCGGAAGTCGCTGCTGCCAGCCTGCCGACTGTGGCGTTTTCACCAGCGGGAACTTTTGCTGCGACGCGGTTACGCGAGCGCCTGAATCGCGTCCGCCCAGCGGAGCAAATCGGCCTTGTCGTATTTCGGGAAGCCGGTCAGGCTATGGCTCACGCCCGCTTTGCCGTCCGGCGCGGAAGTCACTGCTGTCAGTCTGCCGATCGTGGCGTTTTCAGCGGCGGGAACTTTCGTCGCGACGCGGTTATGCGAGCGCCTGAATCGCGTCCGCCCAGCGGAGCAGGTCGGCCTTGTCGTATTTCGGGAAGCCGGTCAGGCTGTGGCTCACGCCCGCTTCGCCGTCCGGCGCGGAAGTCACTGCTGTCAGTCTGCCGATCGTGGCGTTTTCAGCGGCGGGAATTTTTGCCGCGACGCGGTTACGCGAGCGCCTGAATCGCGTCCGCCCAGCGGAGCAAATCGGCCTTGTCGTATTTCGGGAAGCCGGTCAGGCAGTAGTTCGCGTCCGCTTCGCCGTCCGGCGCGGAAGTCGCTGCTGTCAGCCTGCCGACTGTGGCGTTTTCACCAGCGGGAACTTTTGCCGCGGCACGGTTATGCGAGCGCCTGAATCGCGTCCGCCCAGCGGAGCAAATCGGCCTTGTCGTACTTCGGGAAGCCGGTCAGGCAGTAGTTCGCGCCCGCTTCGCCGTCCGGCGCGGAAGTCGCTGCTGCCAGCCTTCCGACCGCGGCGTTTTCACCGGCGGGAACTTTTGCCGCGACGCGGTTATGCGAGCGCCTGAATCGCGTCCGCCCAGCGGAGCAGGTCGGCCTTGCAGGCAGTAGTTCGCGCCCGCTTCGCCGTCCGGCGCGGAAGTCGCTGCTGCCAGCCTGCCGACTGTGGCGTTTTCACCGGCGGGAACTTTTGCCACGACGCGGTTACGCGAGCGCCTGAATCGCGTCCGTCCAGCGGAGCAGGTCGGCCTTGTCGTACTTCGGAAGCCGGTCAGGCAGTGGTTCACGCCCGCTTCGCCGTCCGGCGCGGAAGTCGCTGCTGTCAGTCTGCCGATCGTGGCGTTTTCAGCGGCGGGAACTTTTGCCGCGGCACGGTTACGCGAGCGCCTGAATCGCGTCCGTCCAGCGGAGCAGGTCGGCCTTGTCGTACTTCGGGAAGCCGGTCAGGTAGTGGTTCACGCCCGCCTCGCCGTTTGCTGTCCAGCGCAGAAGCAGAAGCCGCTGCTGGCTGGGGTCGACCATCAGCCTGCCGACCTCGGCGTTTTCACCGGCGGGAACCGTGCGTTCGCCGCTGGCCAGCACTTCGCTCGTGTCCGCGTCCTCCACGCGCCAGCGGAAATCCGCGGCTTCCAGCGTGTCGTTCGCGAGAACAATTGCCTGCTGCCAGCCGCTCACCTCGTCCATCATGGCGATGCGCGGCTGCTGGGCGCGGCGAATCCAGTCGTACGCCAGCTTTTTCCGGTAGGCATAGTCGACTACCGCGTCCGAAATCTGCGGCCAGCAGTCAATCATATTCCACCAGATAATGCCGCTGCGCCGCCATTTCAGGATGCGCGTGTGCTCAATGAAGAATTTCACGGCCTCGGCCTGCGAAAGCTGCGAGATGCGCGCGAACTCGTTCAGCCCGTCCGGCTCCTGCCGGCATAGCAGGCGCACCTGATCGGCCATCAGGCGGTTGCGGCCGCCGAGACGGGACTCGATGCGCACGTCCTCGGTGGAGTGAATCGCCCACGCGCGGTTGTCCATCGGCCACAGCTTTTCGGCGGGAAGGAACTCGGCCAGCGAGTCCGGCGACGGGCAGCCGTGATAGCCCGCTTCGCCGATAAACGACGCGGACGAATGCTTGTAAAAGTCGTCCTTGTAGAAGGCGCGCGGCCCCCACGTGTGCTGCTCGGGCACGTCGTCGGTGCGGAAGCCGTCCGGAATTTCCGGCGAGGAGCGCAGGAAGAAGCGATACGGATCGTGCGCCTGAAGCGCGCGAACCAGCGTTTCGTGCGTCACGCGGTTGTAGCGCGCGTCGTAGGTCGGCAGGTGGAAGCCCATGTTCTTTTGGTCGACCTCGTTATCGCCCGACCACAGCGCCAGCGACGCGTGGTTGCGGATGCGCCGGGCGACGTGCGACGCTTCGTCGTACATCACGCGCGCGAACGCGTCGTCCTGCGGATAGTTGGTGTTGCCCATGCAGAAATCCTGCCACACGAGCACGCCGTATTCGTCGCACAGGTCGAAGAAGCGGTCGCTCTCATACACGCCGCCGCCCCAGCTGCGCAGCATGTTGCAGCCGCAGTCGCGAATCAGCGCCATGGCCGCGTCCACGCGGTTCTGGTCGTTGCCGTGCATCGCGTCCAGCGGAACCCAGTTGGTGCCGCGCACCATCAGGCGCACGCCGTTCACGGAAATCTGGAATTTCTGGCTGCCGCGCTCGAAGCTGCGCTCCAGAGAGAGCGAACGCAGGCCGATGCGCTCGGTTACGCTGTCGACCACCTCGCCGTCGCGCAGAAGCGCGAGCGTGACGGTGTACAGGTTCTGCGCGCCGTAGCCCCGCGGCCACCAGAGGAGCGGGTGGTCGATGGTCATTTCACAGTTGTGGCTCACGAACCACACCGGCGTTTCCCGCTCGAACGTGTGCGCGCCGCACACGCCCGTCAGACGCGCGGAGAAGCCCTCCAGCGTGTCCGCGTCCGTCTCAAAGCGGAAGGCGTATTCCAGCAAAGCCGTGTCGCGCGCGCGGTCGACCTCGGGCACGGCGTAGTAGGTTTCCGTGATGAGAGTGGGGCGCTTTTCGATCAGCCGCACGCCGCGCCACAGGCCGCTGGTCACCAGACGGGGCGCGATGTCCCAGCCGAAGCTGTGCGCGGCCTTTCGGATGTGGCAGATTTCGTTGCGGTGCGCCGTGCCGCGCATGCCGATGGGGTATTCGCGGCTGCGCGCGTAGTTCATGGCGGAATGAATGTGCACGATCAGGCGGTTGTCTGTTTCGCGAAGCAGATTCGTCACGTCCGCCTCGTGCTCGACGAACATGTTTTCCGCGCGGAGCAGATGTGCGCCGTTCAGATAAATGTCGGCGATGGTGTCGATGCCGTCAAAGCGCAGAAATACGCGCGCGCCCGGCTGCGCCGCGGGCGCGTCAAAGCCCGTTTCGTAAATCCACTGGTAATACTCGTATTTTGCCGCGTCCAGCTGCTGCTCGTCCCAGTACGGGTCGCCCATCACGCCCGCGTCCACCAGCGCGCGCTCGCAGTTGCCCGGCACATTGGCCTTCACGCGCGGCCACGCCTGAAGCATGTCCGGCCGGAAGGCTTCTTCCTTGCCGCCCTTTTCCGGCGCGTAATACAGCGCCCATTCGCCGTTCAGCGAAAGCAGGGTTCTGTCCATGTACGCTTCCTCATTTCTATGGTTTCTGGGTTTCTATGAAAAAGGCATCCGTAGACGGGACGCCTTTGGCCGCTTAGGGCGCCACCGCACAATTCGGCGGCGCGTCGGGCGAAGTCTTTTCCGCCATCTGCGGCATGAAAATTCCTCAATTTACCTCCAGTAAACCTTCGAAATTTGCATTTGCGTCTGACGAAAAATCCATTCGCCGGCCGACCACCTCATTTGCGCGGCGTCTCCTTAGAACATTCGCCACGCGTTCATGAAGCGCTTGGTGTAGTAGGTCGCCTTCTGGAACGCCCAGTAGCGCACCTTGCCCGCGCCGCGCGAGGATTCAATGAACACGCCGGTTTTGTATTCCTTGCCATCCACCGTGCCCGCGCCCACGTAAATGCCCACGTGCGTGCAGCGGGTGGGATCGGCCGTGCTGCTGTCCGCCGACCAGCACAGAATGTCGCCGGGCTGAAGATCGGCGATGTTGTCAATCCGCGTGCCGCCGCGCTTCCACGTGTTCCGCTGCACCCCTACACAAGTAGCGTCAATCGTAATGCTTAACGCTTCCTTGTAGCACTTTCTGGCGAAGGTGACGCAGTCCATCTCATCATAATCGGTACCTATTTTTTTTGCGGCGTAAGCAAGCAACTTTTCATGAGGAGGAATCAGCGTTCGAAATTCCCAGCCGTATTCATCCGGTAAACTCGTGTAGTAGAAGAGAAACGACATTCCCGGCTCTGATTCGATAATCTTTCCTTCCTGATCTTCTCCCAGCGCTTCGGAACCGGCTCTCAAATCCTGTGAGCGCACAGTAATTAGTCCGAGCGATTTGCACTGGGCAAACGCACGGCTTTGCAGCTCGCGAAGCGACTTCGGCAGGTCTACCGCTTTCAGCGCGTCGCAGCCTTCGAAGGCGGATTCCTCAATGACCTCGATTCCTTCCGGTAAA
Source organism: Clostridiales bacterium (assembly GCA_004556395.1). Classification (GTDB taxonomy): domain Bacteria; phylum Bacillota; class Clostridia; order Christensenellales; family Aristaeellaceae; genus SFHK01. The sequence continues at coordinate 5 of SFHK01000102.1, read as the reverse complement.
ACGGC
>SFHK01000037.1 GCA_004556395.1 Clostridiales bacterium | reverse complement strand
ATCATAGGAAACAACCTGGTAGATTTCGGCTTTCCGCAAATTTGAATTACCCCCATCAATAGTGAACGCGATTCCTCGATAATCTTTTATACCGTAGTCCTTAAGACGGAAAAGCACATATTCTCCATAAAGACCAGTCACAGAAAAAGCTTCCTTTAAACATAGCCTATACTCGTCATACCAGCACTCTTTCATATGTATTTTTTTTACAGTGTAACCGCTTTCGATTTTGCTTATCGGAGCATAACCATATTTAAAGAATGTTGAAGTTTCCATATCAAAAATCGTGTACCGCATTTGAGGTTCAATGTTAAACATGCTTATACCCTCCTAAAGCGTCAAACGCAACATTGCATTTTAACATTTTGCAAATATCAACTCACGTGATTATAATTATGCCAACATACATGTCTTATGTCGACCACTTCTTGTTTCGCAAGTTTTGAATTTTATGCCTTTTTGATAGCAAGATCGACGAACATTATTGTCACTTTGCACTTCATTTCTGCCTTCATCCTATCTTTGTAGAACATCACTATACTCTTTATTTATTATATCAGTTTTATCATCAATGTCAAGCAATAAACCACTTTTTCTACAAGCAGTAATCTTTTTTTCTAAAATAGCCTCTTCTTAAGTTTTAAAATTTTAGAATATCTCTGAATTTTCCAAAGCATGTGCCCGTCGGATATACTCCGGCGGGCACGTTTTTTACATGCGTTTGCGTTTTTTCATGCTGCTCAGCAGCTGATCTGTGGCTTCGCCCGCGGCGGGCGCGGCCTTTTTCTCCGGCTTCTTCGCCTTTTCCGGCTTCGTCTTCGCCGGTTTCTCTTCCTTGGGCGGCTTTTCGCGATGCAGATACCGTTCCAGCGCGCGTTCCCAGCCCAGCCTTTGCAGCGCGGCGCCGAGCACAAACACAATCAGCGCGGCAATCAGCAGCGCGTCGGTAATGTCCTTTCGCGTGCGCACAGGCCGGTTCGATTCGGACAGCGTGATTGCGCCTTCAAACACCTGCCCGCCCCCTTGCACGACGCTTTGCGCAAACACCTCGCGCTTTTCCGGCGACGGCAGGTCGTATTCACTGGAATAGTTCTTCACGAAGCCGCCCTCAAGCAGCGTCGCGTCGCCATCCGCGATTGTCACGGCATACGCGCCGTCCTCGTCCGCCGACCATTTCACCTCGTACACACCCGGCGCGATCTGCGAAAGCGCGAGCGCGGTCGTCTCGCCATCCGGCGTCAGCACGTTCGCAATCGGGTTTTCCGGCCGCTCGGCGTTTTCATCGGCCTTATAGGTAATCGTGTTCGCGGTCGCCGTCATCTCGCCGGTCTGCCCGCGCTGCGGGAGCACATAGTTCACCATTCCGGCGAAGAACCGCGCGCCGTCGTCCCATGCGAGATAATCCGCCGTCCACGCGCCGCTGGTGTCGCTCGTCCACGCGAGCACGCGCCCCGCGCCGTACTGCCACCATGCCAGCACCGGCTCATCCTTGTCGCTCACCAGCGCCACGTTCGCCAGGCTCTTTTCCGTCGTCGCCAGATAGCCCGTCAGCTGCGGGAGCCCCGCGTAATCGGTCAGCGTGCTGTTTTCGGCAATCAGCGGTGTGAACACGCGGTTCTGCACATAGCTGCCCGACACGAGATAGGTTTCCTTGGTAAAAATCTTCGGGATGTTGTCAAACTCGTTGGTCACATAGCAGCGTCCCTTTCCGATCTGCGCCAGCTTGCGCAGTCCGCTCGCATCCGCGCCGCTTCCGACGGCCACGGTCGTCAGCGTGATGCCTTCCCCCGCCATTTGCTCCACGACGGACTCATATCCGCCGTCGCCCGATTCGCCGTCGGTCAGAAAGATCACGTGCTTCTGCTGCGCGTCGCACTCGGCCAGCGCCGTATAGGAATTGTACAGCGCCGTATAAAACTCTGTTCCACCGCCGGGGCGGATTGTGCCGATCGCGCTTTGTACGGCCGCCACGTCCGTCACATTCTGAAGCTCAACGACCCACTTGGCCGCGTCGTCAAACGCGATTACGCCCACCTTGTCGTTCTCGGTCAGAAGCTCCGCGGCGCGCATGGCCGCCTCCTTGGCGAGCTCCAGACGCGTCGTGCCGTACTGTCCCTCCGTCATTGAGCCGGATTTGTCGATCACCAGCATCAGCGCCAGCGACGGCATGTCCAGCTTGTTCTTCACGTCGATCGTCACCGGAAGCAGCTCTTCCAGCTTGCTTCCCCGGTACGCGCCCAGCGCGTAGCTGCTGTCGCCGCCAAACACGCATAGGCCGCGTCCGAGCGAGCGCACCGCCGCGGTCAGCGCGTCCATCTGCGCGTCGGTCATCGCGTCCGCGTCCACATTGCACATCAGAATCGCGTCGTACCGGCGATAGCTTTCCGACGCGGCGGGCATCCGTTCGGGCGTTACGCGCTCGTAGCCGATTCCCGACGCGTTCAGCATCGCGGCCAGCTCGTCGCCCTCGCCGCCGCGCCCCTCGACCAGCAGCACGCCCGGCGCGCCGCTGACCACCATGAAGCACGCGCGGCTGTTGTTGGCGCTCACGGCGTCGCCGTTCACGACGATCTGCGCCGAATAGCTGACCACGCCGGAGGTCTTGGCAACGTCGGTAAACAGGAAGCGGTTTTCTCCCCTGCGAAGCTCGATTTCGCGCTTCTGCACCGGCTTGCCGTTTGCGTACAGAATCAGCGTTCCGCTCGCTTCCACATTGGACTGAATCGTGCCGCGCACGGTAAACTGCTGCCCCAGATAGCAGCTGGACGGCGCGCTGATTTCCGTCAGCTGCGCGTCCGGCGTTTCCCCGGGCGCGCAGATCATCGCATCCACCTGCACGCCGTTCGCGTCCGACGCGCGGAGCGGATCCGCCTGTCCGTCGGTCAGAATCACAATCTGCCCGTTCGCGTCGTCGGGAAGCAGCGCCTTCGCCAGCTCCAGCGCGTCGTTTACGTCGGTCGCCTGTCGCTGAACACGCGCGTACTGCCCGGCGTACACCGGCGTTTCGGACAGCGCAGTTTCCACCATCGCGTCGCCGCCGAAGGCGATCACACCGGCGCGCGTCTTTGCGGGCAGATGGGAAAGCGCGTCCTTCAGCGCTGCTTCCGCCGTCTGAAGCCCGTCGTGCATCGAGTCGGACGCGTCCAGCAGGAACCACACGGCGTTGCTGCGCGCGCTGCCCAGCACATTCGTTCCGGCCAATGCCAGCACGAGCAGCACAAGGAATACGGCGCGCACGCACTCCGTCACGCGCGCCTTCAGACCCTTCGCGCGCATGCGCCGGTCAATCAGAAAACACGCAAGCCCGGCGACGGGCAGCAGAAGAAGATACCACGGTCTCAAAATTTCAATACCCACGTCGGCTCACCCACCATTCCACCATGCTCACAGCCAGCGCCAGACACACGAGCAGCCGCACATAGTCGCGCCCCGCCGCGCGCTGCGCATTCCCCGCGCCCGCGTTCGCGGACGGCGCAGCCTCGCGCACGTCCAGCTCGGCCGCGTTCAGGCCGACGACGAACCGCGTTTCCCGCACGTCGTCCTTCGCGGTTTGCGAAAGCGTGTACAGACCCGGCTTCTTCAGCACGCACGGCAGCGTCATTCGAACGCCGTCGGAATCCACTGCCTCCGCCCGACTTTCGGAAGCCGCCGAAAAGCGCAGCGTGTCCCCCGCCTTCAGGCCGTCGGTCGCCAGCGTCGTTTCTTCCAGCATCTCGCTCAGCAGGTTGCGCATCAAAACCGGAAAGCCGAGCCGCAGCGGGAAATTGGTGTTGTGCAGGTCAAAGCCGAACACCACGCTGTCGTCGTCGGCGGAAATCAGCGCGTCCCCGTTCAGGCTCAGAAGCGTTCGCCCGCCCGTCAGCGGCCGATAGGAGCGAACCGCCACGCCGTCGACGGACACGCCGTCCATCAGCGTCTCGCGTTCGGAAACGACAAGGCTTCCGTTCGCGGCCAGCTTCTCCTCGCCCGCCGTGATCGACGTCACGCCGGTTCGGGAAAGCACGGTCAGCCCGTTCTGAACGGACACATACATCTCCGCCTTCGCGCTCGCGAGCCCTTCAAAGTCGGTCTTTACCAGCTCCACATCCTCGCGCAGGCCGATCGCCGTTTCCAGAAACACATTTTTATCCCCGGCATAGGCCACGACGTGGCTGCGCGCATCCTGAGGAACGCCCCACGCCTCGTTGTCCTCCGCGAGCGCGTCCGATTGCCGAATGCGGGCATGCACCGTCTGCACGTCGTCGGGCAGCGTGAACGGCACGCCCAGCGTCTGCTCCTTTTCGAGCGACACCGTGTGCACATCCCACAGCGCGCCGTCCGCTTCGATTTCCAGCGTCACGTCGCAGGCTTCCCCATAGTTGGCCACGACCACCACAGCTTCGTTGGCTTCCGCGCGGCGCGCCAGCTTCACGGACAGAATCGCGCAGTTCTCCGCGCCCCTTTCGGCGTTGACCGTCCGGATTCCCTCCGGCGCTTCGTAGTCGTCCGAAAACACGACGATGTTCAGCCCGTCGATTTCCCGCGCCATCGCCTGTGCCAGCGAAACCGCGCGATCCAGCGCCGCCCCGGCATAGCCCGCGCGCACGGACGAAATCGTCTGCTTCACGCGCACGGAATCCTCGCTGCGCGACAGCGGCGTTTCCACCTCGTTCCCGGCGGTGATCACCGTAACGCTGCTGCCCGCGGCCATCTCGTCCACCATGCGCAGCGCGCGCTCCTTCGCCTGCTCCATGCGGCCGTCCGCGCGCATGCTGAGCGACGTATCAAAAATCAGCACATAGTCGCCGCCCGTCAGCCCTTTCGTCGCCGGATGCATCAGCGCCAGCGCCAGCAGCGCCACGACGGCCAGCTGCAAAACCATCAGAAGGTTTTTCCTCAATTTTTGAAAGGGACGGTTCGCGTTCTGATCAGCCAGCATGCGCCGCCACAGATACGTGGACGGCACCTCATGCTCCTCAAAGCGCCGCTTCAGCATATACAGCGCCAGAATCGCGGCCAATCCAAGAAACGCCCACGCGCCGCCTATCTGTATAAATTCCATCCGAGCCTATCCTCTCAAAATCCCTTTATTGCACCGAGCCCGCCGTCATCAGCCGGCGCAGCATCTCTCCGGACGCGTTTTCGCCCGCGGTCAACTCAATCAGCTCGACTCCGCGTTTATGGCAGAACCCGCGCAGCGCCTTTCGGAACGCGTCCAGCGCCTTCTGGTATTCCCGCAGCACCTCGCCGCCGGCCATCAGGTCGAGATAGCGCGCGTTCTCGCTGTCCGTCAGGCGCACCGCGCCCTCAAAACGCGGCTCCACCTCTTCCTCGGCGAGCACGTGCAGCACGATGACCTCCTGCTTTCGAAACAGAAGCGACGAAAGCGCGCGCTCGTACCCGGAATCGCTGAACAGGTCGCTTATGAGAATCGTCAGCCCATGCGTCCCCAGCGAAAGCGCGGGAACCGCGCCATCCAGATCGGTTTCGCCCGACGGCTCGCCGGCTTCCAGAAAGCGCTCCATGTGCAGAAAGTCCTTCTTTCCGGCAAACCGCCCGCCGTCGCTCGCCGCCCTGCCGCGCAGAAGCACCACGCGAAGACGGTCGCCGCCGGTCAGCGCCAGATAGCCCAGCATTTCCGCGCACACAAGGCAGGTCTCCCATTTCGCCTTCATCGAACGGCTCGCGTCCACGAGCAGCGTAATTTCCGCCTCCTGCTCCTCCATAAACAGCTTGAGAAACAGGCGCTCGAAGCGCGCATAGGCGTTCCAGTCCACGCGGCGCACGTCGTCGCCGGGCACGTACTCGCGGAAATCCGAAAATTCCGCCGAGCTGCCCAGCGCGCTCGAGCGCCGCGCTCCGCCGGCCGCGCCGCGCGTTCGGTTCTTCAGCCTCAGCGCCAGCGCGTCCAGACGGGCAAGTGTTTTGTCATCCAGCATGCTTCCGGCCTCACTTCGTGATCTTCATCAGCTCGCGCAGGATGCCGTCGGCCGTCATGCCCTCGGACAGTCCCTCGAAGCTGAGCGCGATGCGGTGCCGCAGGCACGCGGGCGCGACGAAATCAATGTCGTCAAACGACACGTTGTAGCGTCCCTCCATCAGCGCGTGCACGCGCGCGGCCGCGATCAACGCCTGCGCCGCGCGGGGACTCGCGCCGAAGCGCAGGAACTTGCGCGAAATTTCCGGGCTTTCGGGAATTTCCGGATGCGTGTTCAAAAGCAGCTTCAGCGCGTATTCCTTGACCGCCTTGGCCACGGGCACCTCCCGCGCCACGGCGCGCATGCGAAGAAGCTTTTCGCCGTCCGATACCTTCTCGGCGCGCCGCTCCCCGCCGCCCACGGTCATATCCACGATGCCGGACAGCTCGTCCAGCGTCGGGAACCGAACCAGCACCTTGAACAGGAAACGGTCGAGCTGCGCCTCCGGCAGCGGATACGTGCCCTCCTGCTCCACGGGGTTCTGCGTCGCCAGCACGAAATACGGCTCGCTCAGCGCGTGCGTCTCGCCCGCTACCGTCACCGAATGCTCCTGCATTGCTTCCAACAGTGCCGCCTGCGTCTTCGGCGTGGCGCGGTTGATTTCGTCCGCCAGCACGATGGACGCGAACAGCGGGCCCGGCTGGAAGCGGAACTCGTTGCCCGCTTCGCCCTTCACGATGATGTTCGTGCCAGTGATGTCCGCCGGCATCAGATCGGGCGTGAACTGAATGCGGGAGAACGGCAGGTCAAACACGTTTGACAGCGTGCGCACCAGCCGCGTCTTGCCCAGCCCGGGCACGCCCTCCAAAAGTACGTTGCCGCCGGCGATCAACGCCATCAGCATATGATCGACGACCTCCTGCTGGCCGACGATTTCCCTGGCAATCTGTGCGCGAATGTCTTCTACCTGCGAGCGGAACGCGCGAATGTCCGCTTCCTGCGCATGTGTTTTTTCCATATATCCCTCCGTGCGTCACTTTGTCAGCGCGCTGAAATAGTCGTTTGCCCACTGTCTGGCGGAGTCGGACAGGCCGCTCGATTCCGCCGCGGCCGCCGCGGCCTCGGCATAGCTGCCTACTACGCGGTTATAGGGAATGTAACCGTTGATCGTGCCCGCGCCGGGCCCCATTTCGATCACCTGATCCTGCCCTTCCCGAACCTCGCCGGTTACGCTGCTCACCTCGCCGCCGTCGCCCAGACGCGTGGGATCGTAAATCTGCTCATATACGCCCTCGTTCATGCGGTATCCGCCGCGGTTTCCTTTGCCGCCTCCGCTGCCCTCCGAGTATCCCTGATCCGCGTTCGTCGAGCCCTTTCCGGCACCGCCGCCGGGCTTGTTGCTCTGGCCGCTGCCCTGACCGCCACCGCTTTGACCGCTGTCGCTGCCGGGCTGATTTCCGCTGCCCTGACCGCCCGCCGCCGCGATACGGCTGCCTGCCTGCGCGTTGGCCTTCATGGACGCAAGCAGCGCCTGCGCCGACATTTTTCCGCTTCCGTTCAGCGCCTTGCTGAGCGCGCCTGCGCTCGCCGACGCGTTCTGTCCGTTCGCAATCGCCGCGGCGTACGCGCTCAACGCTTCGGAAAGCGCCTTGTCGCCCGCCGCCTGCGCGGCCTCGGCGGCCTTGGAAAGTGCATCGGCGGCTTCCTGTGCATTTTCACCTTCTCCGGCTTCCGCCGCCGCGTTTTCCAGCGCCTGCGCGTCGCCCGCGGAAAGCGCGTCGCCCAGCGAATCCATGCCCGCCTGCGACAGCGCGTCCATCGCCGCCTGCGCGCCGTTTCGGTTCAGCCGGTTCAGCTCCACGCGCGCGTCGTCGATAGCCTGCATCGTTTCCCGCTGATTGCCTGCCTCGCGCAGCTTCCGCGCAAGCTCGGTCAGCAGCCGGTTCAGCTCCACCTGCGTATCGTCGTTCGGATCCTCCGGCTGAAGCGAATCAGCCAGCTCCTCGGCGCGCTCGGCTTCCCTGTTCATTTTCTCGCTGTACGCGTTTCGCGCGCGAATCACCGCGTCCTGCGGGTTCGGCAGAAACGTCGTCGCGACGCACGCCAGCGCCAGCGCGGCCGCCACAATCGGCGCCGTTCTGCCCATCCGCGCCGGAATCGCCTTTTTCAGCTGCATCTGGCGCAGCGCTTCCGTCGCGTCGGCAATCTGCATGCGCTCCATGTCGCTCGCGCCGTCCAGCTCCAGCGCCGTCCGCGCGCGCTCCTTCAGGCCGCTCTCGTCGGCGCGGCGGGCGCAGAGCTTCGCGCCCACCGGCCACAGCGCCGCCGCCAGCGGAAACAGGAGCATGCACGCGCCGTACGCAATCAAAACGATTCTGCCGATTTTCGGCATCGGCATAAAGAAGGACGCAGTCAGCGCCGCCAGCGACAGTGCGCCCGCCGCGGCCAGTCCCCACAGAAACGCCTTCCATGCCCGCACAACGCGCACCCTTCGGCCCACGCGCCGCAGCTCGTGGGCAAGCTGTCCATTCTTCATTTTCTCACCCGCACCCTGCGCCCGGAGCGAATCATCAGCGCGGACGCGCTCACAAACACCGTGCCCAGCGCCGCGACGACGCCCATGTTGATCCACACCAGCAGATCAAAGCGCATGGCTTCCAGAATATAGTACAGATAGTAGCCGCTGCCCAGCATGTTGAACGTGGAGTGCATCAGAAGCGTCTGATCGGCGACCATGCACAGATACCCCATGCCGGGATTTACGAACAGCGCCTTGGGCACCAGCGCCATCAGCTGCCGCGTAGTCATTTGGGCAAACTGCGACGTGTCGTAATTGAACTTCGCGGCGACGCCGTTCAGCTGGATTCCCGCCACCAGCAGCGTACCCGCGCCGATGGCGAACACGATCAGATACGCCGCCACGGTCGAGGCCACCGTGCGCCGGAACATCGCGGAGCACAGCGTGCCGATGCTCAGTGCGCCAAACGCCGTCACCAGCATGAACAGCATGGCCGTCAGAATCTGAAACAGCGTCACGCCGCCGGGAATCATCACGATGCACAGCATCGGCAGCGTGGAGAAAATCAGCAGCGCGGCAAACGCGAAGCTCTCCAGAAACTTGCCCCACACGATGCGGAACGCGCCGGTGTTGGTAACCAGCAGAAGATCAAGCGTCTGCCGCTCGCGCTCACCGGAAATGCTGCCCGCGGTCATGGCCGGAGCAATCAGCACCGTGAGCAGGAACTGCACGCCGAGCATCATAATGTAGTAATCGATTCCGGAGCGCATGCGGCTCATCGGCAGCGCCTTTGCGCCGACGCCGTCGAGAATCAGAAGCGCGAACGCCGCGATCAGCAGGTCGTACAGCGCAATGATCACCGGCGTGCGCACGCCGCGCATGCGCCGACGAACGGACGATGACAGAATCGGGTTCATCATTCCTGCGTCACCTCCATAAACACCTTTTCAAGATTCATCGGGATGCGATGGAAATCCGCCACGGCGAAATCGTCCGCGATCAGCCGCTTTAGAAGTCCGGCCGCCAACGCTTCGTCGCCGTCCAGCTCCACGCGAAGCAGCCCCGCTTCCTCCTGCCGAATGCCCGTCACGCCGGGCTGCTGGCGGAGCATCTCCACGGCGCGGTCGATTTCCGCTTCATCCGCGCCGGAGAACGCAATGTCGATCGGCGCGTTGCCGTTCATCTTCTTGTCCAGCGCGCCCACCGAGCCGGAGAACACCAGCTTGCCATGGTCGATAATCGTCAGCGAATCGCACATTTCCGAAAGCTCGGGCAGAATGTGCGAGGAAATGAGCACGGTCTTCCCCATTTCCTTGAGCGTTTTCAGAATGCCCTTCATCTCCGCGCGGGCGCGGGGATCCATGCCGGAGGCCGGCTCGTCCAGAATCAGCAGCTTCGGGTCGTGAATCAGTGAATGCGCAAGGCACAGCCGCTGCTTCATGCCGCGCGAAAGCTCGTCCACATAGGCAAACTTTTTATCGGACAGGTTCACAAGCTCCAATAGCTGATCGATCATCCGGTCGCGCTCCTTCGCGGGGATGTGATAGCAGCGGGCGTAGAAGTCCAGATACTCCCACGACTTCAGGCCGTCGTACACGCCGAAGAAGTCCGGCATATAGCCGACCATGCGGCGAATCTTCGAGGGCGACCTGGAAATCTCCACGCCGTCCACATACGCCTTTCCGGAGGTCGGCGCCAGCAGCGTAGCCAGCATGCGCATGGTCGTGCTCTTTCCCGCGCCGTTGGGGCCGACAAAGCCGTGCAGCTCGCCCGCGCCGATTTTAAGGCTCAGGTGATCGACCGCGCGGAATTTCCCGTAATCACGGGTCAGATTGTCAAGCTTCAGCATGTTATTTCGTCCTCCCCTTCACCTCGAGATACGGCTGCTCCACAAACAGCGAGCCTCCGCGTCCCTCGCGGCTCTGCAGACGCACAAATATTTCGCCGTCCGCGTTCAGATAATCCTGCGCGTTTTCGGTTTGGCTGATATACAGGCTCTTCTGCTCGTCCCACTCGCCTGTTCTGGCATTGTACAGCCACGCGGTCGCGTTGCCCTCGATGTAGCTTGCGGAAAACACGATCTCTTCAATGTCGATCCTCTTGGCGTCCGGAATGCGGAACGAGATCAGCTTCGCGGCGGAGGCGTCCGTCAGGTTTTCCGCCACGCCCTGAGTGATACGCGGCCTGCCGTTTTCATCCGTTTCGCCGGTCAGCGCGTCAAGCACGCCCGGCGCGTAGTAGACTATGCCGGTTTTGCCCACGGGCAGAAACTCAAGATTCGACGAAATGACAGCCTTGTGCGCCATGCGCTCGATTTTTTCACCGTTCATAATCAGCTCTACCTGCCCGAGCTCGTCATTGAAGCCCACATAGGTGGCCGTGAACGATGCGATTCCCCCGCTTCTGTCGGTGGACAGCTGAAGCAGGTTGGAGACCGCCTCGCGCGCCGTGCGCTCGCTGGAAGGCAGCTCGCCCGCGTCCCAGTTTTTATCGGCGAGCTGCTCCGGGTATACCGCCATGTAGATCAGACTGTACATGTCCAGCGCTTCCTGATAGTAGCTGGCCTGCGGCATCTTGCGCGAGCTGGAGGCGGCCGACGCGGCAAGATATATGAGCTTTCCGTCGACGGCGCTGTAGCCATAGCTGTTTCCGGCGGGTTTTTCCTCTCCGTCCTTCCATTCGAGGATCGCCGCCTCGGCGATCTGTCCGGGCAGAATCTCCGGCACTTTACAATAGCCCAGCGCCGTCAGCAGATAGCCATCCTTCAGCGGATAGGCCGTCGCGTTCTCAATCGTCGCGTGCAGGCCGTCCTCCTCCATCCAGATCTGCCCCTTCACCGCACCCCAGTCGGCGTTTACGTCCGCAATCGAGGCGTAGCGCACCGTCCACGCCGCGGTGGATTTAAACTCGATTTCCTTCTGCGCGCCGTAGCGATAGCAATAGCGCAGCTTCGTCGGAACACTGCTTCTCTCTTCGTCGGAATCGTCATAGTAATAGCTATCCGTCGTAATGGTAAGGTCGCCGTCCGGCGTGGACAGCGTCTGGCGGTTTACGTCCTTCGCCGCAAAGCCGACATACACGTTCGCGCCCGACTGATTTACCCCGTTCGAAAGATGCGTAACCGTCGCGGCCATCGGCCGGTTCAGCGTGCTGTTCAGGCTCATCAGATAGATCGCGCCCGCCGCAGCGATGCTCAGCACCGGCATGACCACCCACAGAAGCTCGCGGCGATCCAGCTTCTTCAGCACAAAATACGCCGCCAGACCCGCCGCAAGGAACACGATCAGCGCCACGGTCGGAGCGATCGCGCTTTCCTCGTTGGCAATGTTCATGTTGTTGATGGCGATCTGCACGCGATACAGGTTCGTGCTGCCGCCCTCGTTCCGTCCCGCGTTCAGCGCGATGGAATACAGCGTTGGCTCCGACGTCAGCAGAATGCGCTGCCACATCGTGCCCACGGAGCGCCACAGCGTAATGGGCTTCGCGCCCAGATCAAAGGTCGCCGAATAGATCACGCCGGCCTCGGCCTCGGATTCATAGACGAGCGGAGATTCGCCCGCGATCAGCGCCGCGCGGTTGGCACCGGGCACGTTCAGCAGAAAGTCGTCATTCACGCTTTCGCCCGTCATGCTCACATAGCGCATGATGGCGGGCGTGATGTCCTCCGCCTGCGCCAGCTCGCCCGCATCCAGACCCGTCCACTGGGTGAACCAGGGATAATCGGTCTGCGCCTGCGCGCCGCCGCCCACGACGACGATGCCGCCGTTTTTGATCCACTTTTCAAGCGCCGCCTTCTGCGCGTCCGACAGCGTGTTCACGTCAAACCCGTTCACGACGACCATGCCGAAGGAGTTCATCATCTGCGCATCCGACGGGAAGCTGTCCGCGTCAAGCGGCACGGTTTTCCAGTATTCGCCGCGCAGAAGCTCATCATTGTCCTGCGTGATGGTCATGTAATTCAGCGTTTCCGGCGCGTTTGAAAGCACGCCCACCATCATGGCGTAGGGCGAAATCGTTTCCGAGGGCTGCGCGTTCTTCGCATAGACGACCTTGCCGTTTTCCACAAGCTCAAACGTGAACACACTCTGCTTCCGCTGTAATTTAATCGGCAGAACCACGCGCTTGCTCGCGCCCGAGGCCACTTCCAGCGACACCTCGACGCGGTCGTAGTCAATGTTGTTCTGATACAGGTTCAGGCAAAGGCTGCCGCTAAAGTCCGCGCCCGTGTTGGTAATAACCACCGTCGCGGGAATATATTTTCCATAGGTAACGGCATTTCCATAGCCAATGTCCACATTCATCGAGAGCGCCGCGTTCGGCACCTCCGTATGCAGCCTCGCCATCGCGGCATCCGTCGCCTGATTTCCCTCCGCGCTGACCATGGGCGTCAGCGCCAGAAGCAGGCATAAGAGCAGGAGTATCCGCTGTTTCCGCTTCAATTTTCCGTCCTCCCAAATTCATTTTCCAGCGCCCGCCCACACATGGAAACAGGCGAATTCTGGAATCATCAACCGTTAGACGCGCTTTTGCCGCATTTGGTTCACGCCGGAAGCCAGAAAGTTTCAGACGCGCGACGCTTAACTGCATTTTCGATTGACATTCTCCCCGCCCGCTTCTATAATAAAGGCGCAAAATCCCCTGTGAACACGCGTTGGATGAATTACGATAAATCGGCACCAACGGAAAACGGAGAGGAGTACACCATGAACGGAAAAGAACGTCTTGACGCCTACCTTGCCGGCAAAAAAGTGGATCGCCGGCCGAACCTGACCATCGTGGGCAGCGTGGTCACGCAGTATACGGGCATCGACATCGAGCGCTATTCCAAGGACTATAAGGCCATGACCGAAAGCGCCGTTCAGGCTGCCATTGATCTGAAGCTCGACTTTATCCAGATTGCCTCCGACCTTGTGCGCGAAGCCGAGGGACTCGGCTCCGAAATCGCCTACTTCCCGGACAAGCTTCCCACCGTGCGCAAGTACGCGCTGGACGACATTACCGAGGTCAGCCGCCTTCGTCCCCTGAAGACGAGCGAGGTTCGCCGCATGTACGACCTTGTGGAGGCCACCGCCTATGCCCGCACGCTCAACAGCGACATTCATCCCATGACGCTGGCCGTCGGCCCCGCCACCATCGCGGGCAACACCCGCGGCGTGGAAGACCTGCTCGTCGACATGCTGGATGAAGAAGAAGCGGGCGAAGACCTTTTGAACATCGCCACCGAAACGATTCTCGACTACATCCGCACGCTGGCCAGCGCGGGCGCGACGTACATCTACGTGGCCGACCCCGTCGCTTCCCTGTTCTCCCCGTCGATGTATGAGCGCTTCGTGCTGCCCTGCCACAGGAAGATTTTCGGTCTCATGAAGGAGCTGAGCATCGGCAGCCGCCTGCACATGTGCGGCGATACTACGAAAATCCTTCCGTTCTCCTCCACCTGCGGCGCGGACATCGTGGACATCGACCACGCTGTGAATTTCGCCAAGGCGCTGGAAATCGCGGACGGCCGCTGCCTGATCAACGGCAACATCGATCCCGTCGCGGACGTGTTCTCCTGCGACGCGGCGCACACGAAGCAGGCCATCCTGAACGCCGCCGACTCCATCGGCCGCGCGCGCGCCATGTTCATGCCCGGCTGCGAGCTACCCACCCGCACCCCGCTGGCCAACGCCCGCGCCATCTCCGAGGCGCTCGAGGAAATCGGAGGCTAAGCTCATGTTTTTCGCTCCCTGCCGTTTTTTCCGGCGGGGAGCATTTTTTCCCGCGTCAAAAAAAGCGCTCCCCGCCGCATTTCCCCTCGCGACAGAGAGCGCACACCCGATTCAGTTTTCAAACTCTTCCTTCAGGATTGCGTACTGATACGAATCCGTCCAGATCGTGTTTCCATGCGCGTCGGTTTTGAAGCCGACGTTCTTCTTAAATTCGCCCTCGCGGCGCATTCCCAGCCGCTCCATCAGCGCAAAACTCGCGGCGTTGCGCGTATCGCACAGGGCAATGATCCGGCGCGTAGCCAGCCGCTCGAAGGCGTAGGCCATCAGCCGCCGGGCGGCCTCTGTGGCATAGCCCTTATGCCAGCAGGCTCGGGCAAACACATAGCCGATTTCCCGCATGCCGAATTCATCCGCGCCGCTCAGATAGAGATTGCCGATCAGCGTGCCGTCCGCAAGGCAGACCGCCCAGAAGGCTTCATCGGACGCGCGGCGCGCGGCTTCCAGCCGACATTCCTCCATGGTCATCGCGCCATAGGGTTCATATCGCACGACCTCCTCGTCGCCAAGGTAGGCATGCAGCCCCTCCGCGTCCGCCTCTTCAAACGGCCTGAGCACAAGGCGCTCCGTTTTCAGCATCGGTTACTCCTTTACGGCCAGGCCCAGAATCTTCGTGCTGCGCTTGAGGAACGCCACCATGCGCTCCGCCGTCAGCGGCTGACGCGCCATCTCGGCCAGATCGACCACCTGCTCGCACACCGTTTTGCGCATGTCGGCGTCGCCGTCCTCGCGCTCCAGATAGGCGATCAGCGGATGCTTGCGGTTCAGCGTCAGCGTGCGCTTCTCGGGCATCTGCATGCCGCCGCCCCACTCGCGGGACATCTCGGTGAACCGGCGCGACTGCTCCTCCACCGTGATCATCGCGGGCATCTCGTCGGACTTCAGCGTCGCCAGCTTCACGTCCAGCTCCTTCTCGCCGGTCGCTTCGCGGAACAGCTCCTGCAGCTTCTTCTCCGCCTCCACATCCGTCTCGCCTTCCTCGGTCAGGCCGTCCAGCCCCGCGTCCACGCGGCGGAACTTCACCTGATCCTCCTTGGCGGCGTACTCAAGGAAGCTCATGAAGTGGTTGTCAATCAGCGTGTCCATCACCACGACGTCCTTGCCCTGGGATGTGAACATCTCAATCATCTGCGCCTGACGCTTCTCGTCGCTGGTGTAGTACATCAGCGTCTCGTCGCCCTCGCAGTTGCGCTGTTTGTATTCCTTCGCCGTCAGGAACTCGCCCGCGGTCGTGCGGTAGATAATGGCTTCCTTCACGCGGCTGAAGAACTTCTCGTCGCGGATGCAGCCGTACTTGACGAACGGATGAATGTCCTTCCAGTATTTCTGGTAATCCTCGCGCTTCGTGTTGAACTCGCTCATCAGGCGATCCGCCACCTTGCGGGTGATGTAATCGCTCATCTTGCGCACGTAGCCATCGTTCTGCAGGAACGAACGGGACACGTTCAGCGGCAGGTCAGGGCAGTCGATCACGCCCTTGAGCAGCATCAGGAACTCCGGAATGACCTCCTTGATGTTGTCCGCCACGAACACCTGGTTGTTATACAGCTTGATCACGCCCTCGCTGGACGAAAACTCGTTCTTCAGCTTCGGGAAGTACAGAATGCCCTTCAGGTTGAACGGGAACTCCGCGTTCAGGTGAATCCAGAACAGCGGGTCGTCGTAGTCGTGGAATACGTTGTGGTAGAACTCCCTGTATTCCTCGTCGGTGCACTCGTTGGGCTTCTTCATCCACAGCGGATGCACGTCGTTCACCAGAACCGGCGCGACGTCCTTGGGCTCCTTCTTTTCTTCGCCTTCTTCGCCCTCCTTGGGCTCCTCGGGCTTCACGACCTCGCTCACATAGATTTCAACCGGCATGAACGCGCAATACTTCTCCAGCACCGAGCGCACCGTCCACATGTTCGCGAATTCCTTGTCCTCGTCGTTCAGATACAGGATGACGCTCGTGCCTTCCTCGGCGCGGTCGCTGTCCTCGATCTCGTAGGCCATGCCGTCCTCGCTCGTCCAGCGCACGGCCTGTGCGCCTTCCTCGCAGCTCTTCGTGTCGATGACAACCTTCTTGGACACCATGAACGCGCTGTAGAAGCCCAGACCGAAGTGACCGATGATGCCGCCCTTGTCGCCCTCCTCCGGCTTATACTGCTTCAGAAATTCCTCCGCGCCGGAAAACGCGACCTGACAGATGTATTTCTTGATTTCGTTCGCGGTCATGCCGATGCCGTTGTCCGTCACGGTCAGCGTGCCCGCGTCCTTGTCGCATACCACGTCCACGCGGTACGCCTCGCGCGCCGTCTTTTCGCCGCGCGCGACCAGCATCTTGTATTTCGCAATGGCGTCGCAGCCGTTGGAAACGATCTCTCTCAGAAAAATATCTTTATCGGAATACAGCCACTTTTTAATCACGGGCATGATATTCTGTGCATGAATGGAAATGCTGCCTTTTTCAGCCATGAAAAATCCCTCCCTTTCGGTGTCGATTCTCATTTTACCCCGTTTGGTCGGCAGTGTCAAGCGTTTTTAGCACTCATCTCGTTCGAGTGCTAACATTTTACATTTCCCGCTTCCTTTTTGGAGATTTGTGCAATTCCTCCGCCGGAATCTGAACAGAAGCCCCCGCAAAACGAAGAAGTCCCTCTACAGTGTGTATTTTGCAATTTTGCCAATTTTATTTGCACTGTACACACGCGGATGGGTTTGTTAGAATAGCACTGTGATCGTTCTGAACAATTTGCTCCTTTTTCTGGCACATACTTAAGGAAGGTGAACAATTTGGCCCTGCAAAATCAATATACGAGCGGGCAGCGCAGTTTCCGCCAGAAGCTGGCCCCAAAGCTGATCTACATTCGCAATCACTACTTTCTGTATCTGATGCTGGTGTTCCCGGTTGCGTACTACATCCTGTTCCACTATGTACCGATGTATGGAATCGGCATCGCCTTCCGGGACTACAGCATCTTCACCGGCGCAAGGGCGAGCACGTGGACGGGCTTTCTGAACTTCAGCAAGATCTTCGCAATCGCCGAGTTCTCCCGCGCCATCCGCAACACGCTGGTTCTGAACGTGCTGACGCTGGTGTTCGGCTTCCCCGCGCCGATCATTCTGGCACTGATGCTCAACGAGATTCGCGCCGGCCTGTACAAGAAGCTCTCGCAGACCATCCTGTATCTGCCGCACTTCCTCTCGTGGGTTATCATCGGCGGTCTGGTCACCACGCTGTTCGCCACCACGTCCGGCCTGATCAACAAGGGACTCACTTCCATCGGCCTTCCGGCAGTGCCGTGGCTGAGCGATAACGGCTGGTGGATCTTCATGTACGTGTTCGTCACCGTGTGGCAGGGCATCGGCTGGGGCGCGATCGTGTACCTGTCCGCCATCACCGGCATCGATCAGGAAATGTACGAGGCCGCGAAGGTGGACGGCTGCAGCCGCTTTAAAATGATGACGAAGATCACGCTGCCCTCCATCCGCACCACCATCGTGATCATGCTCATCCTGCGCGTCGGCGGCATGATGTCCATCGGCTTCGAAAAGCCGCAGATGCTCAAAAACGTCATGGTCAACGAGGTCGGCGACGTCATTTCCACCTTCATCTACCGCTATGGTATTGAAAACAACAAGTTCGCCATCTCCACCGCGGGCGGCCTTCTGCAGTCCGTCATCAACTTCGCGCTGGTTATGACCGCGAACTCCCTCAGCCGCAAGATTTCCGACGAAAGCATCTGGTAAGGAGGCGGATTTCCAAATGAGCCGTAAAAACAAGATCCGCGATTCCGTGGCAGATCGCGTATTCCAAGTCGTTGTCGTTGTGATTGTCACGATCATCACGCTCACCTGCATTCTCCCGATTATCAACATTCTGGCCAGCTCGCTGTCCTCGGCCAACGCGAACAACGCCAACGCCGTCACCTTCTGGCCGATTGAAATCACGCTGGACGCGTACAAGTCCGTCGTCACCAACGGCGCGCTGATCCGGTCGATGTTCTTCTCGATCTACATCACCATCCTCACCGTGGCTATCACGCTGGTTATGACGATCCTGTGCGCCTATCCTCTGTCGCACCGCGATCTGGTAGGCAAGAGCATTCTGTGGCCGTTCATCATGTTCACGATGTACTTCGGCGGCGGCATGATTCCCTCCTACCTGCTGCTCAACAGTCTGAAGCTTTTGAACACCGAGTGGTGTCTGGTTCTCCCCGGCGCGATCAGCACCTATAACATGATTCTGATGCGCACCTACTTCAGCTCCATCCCCGACGCGCTGCGCGAGAGCGCGACGATCGACGGCGCGAACGACTTTGTAACCCTCACGCGCATCATGCTGCCGCTTTCCAAGTCCATGCTCGCCACCATCGCGCTGTTCTACGCAGTCGGCCGCTGGAACGCCGTGACGGACGGCATGATCTACATCAACGAGCCCGAAAAGTACATCCTGCAGGTTCGCCTGAAGAACATCATTCTGAACGCGCAGGGTCTGGACGAGCTGATGGCCGAGGGCGCGAACATGGAATTCTCGCTGAACACCACGCAGATGCGCTGCGCCACGCTGATGTTCTCGCTGATTCCGGTTCTGATCGTTTACCCCTTCCTGCAGAAGTACTTCGTGAAGGGCGTCATGATCGGCTCGGTCAAGGGCTAATGTGTATCCGGGCGAAAGCCCTGATATAAATAGAAAGGAAAGGTGAACTCCATGAAGAAACTGTTTGCTCTCCTGCTCGCAGTCGTCATGATGCTGAGCGTCGCGGCGGTCGCGGAATCCCCGTTTACCGAGGAAAATCCCGGCTCCCTGCGCGTTTGCGTGTATGACCGCAGCAACATGAACTCCGACTACGGCACCGTAACCGACAATTTCTGGACCAACTGGATCAAGGAAAACTTCTACGCGGCGACCCACATCAACATTGAATTCGTCGCCATCCCGCGCTCCGGCTCCGGCACCGCCATCACCACCATGCTGGCCGCCGGCAACTGCCCGGACATCTTCTTCAGCTATGACAGCACCATGCTGTATGATTACGCTGCGCAGGGCGGCCTTGCCAACCTCGAAGACGCGATCAATCAGTACGGCCCCGAGCTGAAGGTTGCGCTTAAGGAAATGCTGCCCTACGGCTATTGCTACGATGGACAGTACGCCGTTCCCGCCCGCCGCGGCGAGCTGGGCCACCTGAGCTCCTTCATCCGCCTCGACTGGCTGGAGAAGATCGGCTACGAAGTGAAGTATGACAACGGCATCGCCGTGATCCCCTACTCCGACCTCGAAACCATCCTCACCACCTGGAAGGAAGAGGGCATCTGCGAGTACCCGATGAGCCTGCTCGTCGAGAACACCGAAGCTGAGAGCATGAGCCCCATCTACCTCGCCTTCATCGACTACGACAACTTCACCGAGGAAGACATGGCCACCCTGCCCGACGTTATGTGGCCCGGCGTCAAGAACGGCTTTGAGTTCCTGAACCGCCTGTACAACAACGGCCTCATTCAGCCCGACTGGGCGCAGTACTCCGACGAGGTCGCCTGGAAGAGCTGGATCACCAATGGTCAGATCGGCTTCTGGGCGCACGCCTACTGGCGCGAGCTCGGTCTCAACGAGTCCGTCATGTCCCTGTACGCCAACGATCCCACCGCGAAGGTTATTGCCTGCACCATCTCCAATGAGGACGGCGTAGGCGCCATGATCGACCAGTACGCGCCCTATGGCATGTACATCATGGTTCCCGCCACCTCCGAGCACGTCAACGAGGCCATCATATACCTCAACTGGCAGTGCGATCCCAAGGTCTTCGAGACCCTGCAGTACGGCTTCGAAGGCGAGCACTGGGTTTACGACGGCAAGGCGCACGACAGCAGCAAGAAGGCTGAAAATGCCCGCGCCCGCATCTCCACCGGCGACCTGATCCTCGTTTACAACGGCAACCCGGACAAGGAAGTCCTGATGGCCGAGAAGTTCCGCAACATGGATCCGTCGATCGCCGACACCTATGAGATGGCCTTCAACACCGCCATGTACCACACCTATATCCCCTACGTCTTCGACCAGGCCATCAAGGCTCAGGGCGAATACGGCTCCGCGCTGAACGAGAAGCTGTCTGAGGTCTACACCAAGTCCATCACCTGCTCCATCGAGTCCTTCAGCGATACCTTCGACGCGCAGATTCAGGAATACCTGGATATGGGCGGCCAGGCGGTCATCGATGAGAAGACCGAAGCCTACGAAGGAAAGTAATTTCCGATAACCTCCTATGAAAAGGAGCGGCCGGTTTCAAGCCGGTCGCTCCTTTTGCGTTCCCTGAAATCAGATTGGCGTGAGCTTCTGCCACCTTTCGCCCGACAGCGTTTCGTCAATGGCCAGAATTCGCTTCTCCACCTCATCCATATCGTTTTCATGCGCGCGGCGCACTCTATAATAGGTAGAATAATCCTTGTAGCCCGCCTTGAAGGCCGCGGTCGTCTCCTGCGTGCCCGTCTCCACCAGACGCTTCACGTATAAAAGCCGCTTCAGGCGCACGTATTCGGCGATGTTCACGCCCGTCCTCGAGACGAACACGTGGTTCAGATAGTTCTTGCTCATGCCAAACGTCTTCGCGAGCATGTCCAGCGTGATCTTCTCAAACATGTGCTCCTTCAGGTACGCAATCAGCCGCTTTTCCAGCGGCGCGTCGTCCAGCTTGGCCTCCGCCACGGAGAAGATGCGCATGTACAGATTGACCAGAAGCGCTTCGATGCGCATTTCCGCCATTTTCTCCTTGTTCGGCACGTTCGAATGAAGCAGCCGTTCCAGCGTCAGGAGATCGCTCATCACGCCGCCGTCCGCGTCCGCATACGAAAGCTCCTGCGCGATAAACGGGCGCGTGAGCTGGTCGCGCATATTCTCCGAAATCAGCTTGGAATCGAAAAACAGCACGAGACGGCGGTACGGCTGGGTCATGTCGATGTTGCAGCCGTGCACCACGCCCGGCGCGCTCAGCCAGTACCCCGGCGTGAGAACCTTCGCGCGGTTGAAGCCCTGATAGCACTCCACCTTGCCCTCGATCGTGTAGTTCAATTCGTACATCACGTGCGTGTGCGGATGCACCTTCGCCAGATGATCCGACCGCATCAGCGAGAACGTATCATAGGTAATAATTTCCTCCATTCGAGCCCCTCGCCTTCCCGATTGTTTGTTATAGTATAGCATATAATCGTTCGAAATGCAATGCTTTTCCCCATTCATCTTCAATTTGCAAAGAACCGCTTGTGCTTCCTTGCAACGTATGCTATGATGAAGTCATTCCCGCTTCGGAGGTGTTCTCCCATGAAAATCGCCCTTGCATCCGCGCCCGTGCGGAACGGAGACATTGAATTCAACCTGCGCTCAATGCTGGATTCCTTGCGCGCCTGTGCCGGAAACGCCGGGCTGATTCTCTTCGGCGAAAGCGTGCTGCAGGGCTTCGACGCCCTCTGCTGGAATTACGATGTTGACCGCCGCGTCGCCGTTTCCCTGACGGATGAACCGATTCGCCGCATGCGGGAAGCCGCGAAGGCGCTTGGAATCGCCGTATCCTTCGGCTTTATCGAGCGCGACGGCGACGCGCTGTACAGCAGTCAGCTTTTCATCGGCGGCGGACGGCGAAATCGTCAACTGCTTCCGCCGCGTCAGCGTCGGCTGGAAGGAATACACGAAAACGGATGCGCATTACCGGGAAGGAACCGCCTTTAAGGCTTTCCGCT
>SFHK01000101.1 GCA_004556395.1 Clostridiales bacterium | reverse complement strand
GGCACCCCCTCAAGGGGCGTTTTCTATAGCTCGCGCGCGGCCGTTCGCTGCGCGCTTCTTCTTTTGAAGGCTTCTTCCTTCACGCCGCCGACGCGTGACAGGAACGCGCCCGCGTCGCTTCCGGCGTTCTATCCGCACTGATTTTCCGACTCTCCGCGGGGAGGGCGGGGGAGCGTCGCTCCCCCGGCACCCCCTCAAGGGGCGTTTTCTATAGCTCGCGCGCGGCCGTTCGCTGCGCGCTTCTTCTTTTGAAAGCTTCTCCCTTCACGCCGCCGACGCATGACGGGAACGCGCCCGCGCCGTTTTCGGCGTTCTATCCGCGCTGATTCTCCGACTCTCCGCGGGAAAGGCGGGGGCGCGTCGCTCCCCCGGCACCCCCTCAAGGGGCGTTTTCTATAGCTCGCGCGCGGCAGTTCGCTGCGCGCTTCTTCTTTTGAAGGCTTCTTCCTTCACGCCGCCGACGCGTGACGGGAACGCGCCCGCGCCGTTTTCGGCGTTTTCCCCGCGCTGATTCTCTGACTCTCCGCGGGGAGGGTGGGGGGCACCCCCTCAAGGGGCGTTTTCTATAGCTCGCGCGCGGCCGTTCGCTGCGCGCTTCTTCTTTTGAAGGCTTCTTCCTTCACGCCGCCGACGCGTGACGGGAACGCGCCCGCGCCGTTTTCGGCGTTCTATCCGCGCTGATTCTCTGACTCTCCGCGGGAAGGCCGGGGGAGCGTCGCTCCCCCGGCACCCCCTCAAGGGGCGTTTTCTGTATGCCGTCCGCGGGAACTCGCCGCGTTTTTTTTCTTCGATTGGATTTTCCGTTTATACGCCGCCGGTATGCCGGGGCGTTTTTTTCTCCGGGCGGAGCCGGTTTTTGGATGAAAGCGCTTACTTCTTATGGGTATTTTTCATCCTTGGCGAACAATGTGTATAATATTTTGTAATTACGGTTGATTTTATGAGCAGGTCGGTATATAATGTATTTGTTTCCGAAACAATCTGAAGGAGGCTACTCGGTATGAAAAAACTGGTATCTCTGCTTCTGGCGCTGACAATGATTCTGAGCATGGCCGTCATCGCGAACGCGGAAGATGAGCCTGTCACCCTGAAGGTTCTCTGGTGGGGCAGCCAGACCCGTCACGACACGACGACCGCCCTGTGCAAGCTGTATGAGGAAACGCATCCCAACGTGAAGATCGAAATCGACTACGCCGCGTGGAGCGACTACTGGACGAAGCTGGCGACGCAGGTCTCCGGCGACACCCTGCCCGACGTCATTCAGATGGACTACGGCTATCTGACCCAGTACGCCGAGAACGGCGTTCTCGCCAATCTGGACGAGTACATCGCCGCCGGCAGGATGGACGTTTCCAACGCCGCCGAGTCGATCATCGCCTCCGGCAAGTGGAACGGCAGCGTGTACGCCATCCCCACCGGCACGAACGCGCTGGTGCTGATGTACAACCCCGCGCTGGTCGAGGGCTACGACGTGCCCACCTACATGACGTACGAAGAGTACATCGACCTGTGCAAGCAGCTGTACGCCGACAAGGGTCTGACGGAGAACTACCTCGCCGGCGCGGACATGAACCGCCTGCGCTTCTACGTGCGCAACTACGGCTACGAGCTGTACAACGAGGATCAGACGGCGCTGGGCTTCACCGACGCGCAGCTGATCGCCGATCAGTTTGAGTATGTCGGCACCTCCATCAAGGAGGGCTGGGGTCTGAATCCCGCCAAGTCCGTCGCGGCCGACACCTTCTCCTCCATCACCGCCGGCGATACCTGGGCCGTTTTGCACTGGACGAACGAGCTGAACGCCACCGAGACCGGCAACGGCGTTTCCCTGCAGATGGTCGCGCTGCCCGCGGCGGACGACGCCGTGCGCCCCGCCACGTTCTTCAAGCCCTCCATGTTCTGGTCCGTCGCCGAGAAGAGCCAGGTGAAGGACGCTGCGGTGGACTTCATCAACTTCTACATCAACGACCTGCGCACCTACGAAATCTGCGGAACCGACCGCGGCTTCCCGATTTCCTCCGTGGTGCTCGAGGCGCTGACGCCCGGCTTCTCCGAGCAGAACCAGAAGATCGCCGCGATTCTGAACGACATGGCGGCCACCGGCAACACCAGCCCCATCATGCCCTCTGACCCGACCGCCAGCGCGGAGGTCAGCGACCTGTACGGCGATTACATTGAGAAGATTCAGTACGGCCAGATCACCGATTACAAGGCCGCCGCTGAGGAATTCATGGAGAAGGCCAACGAGCTGCTTTCCGCCGGAAAGTAAGAGACCTTCTTCAATCCCTGCGCCGGGCCCCGAAACGGCCCGGCGCTCCTTCAATCACTCACACTTTCCGGGGAGTTGACGGATATGGTACGGACGAACGCAGCGCGAAAAAGGCGTCCCTTTTCCTTTAAACAGTGGATCGACCGCGACGCCGTGGCCGGTCACGTGTTCATTCTCCCGTTTATCGCAGGTCTGCTGGTGTTCACGGTGTTCCCGTTTTTCATGTCGCTGTTCCTGTCGTTTACCGACTACAGCGTGTTCCAGCCGGCCAAATGGATCGGCTTTTCGAACTTCCGCCGCATGTTCTTTGAGGACGAGAAGTTCTGGGTGTCCTTCTGGGTCACATTCCGGTTCGCCATTTTTCAGGTTCCCATCAAGCTGGCGTTTTCGCTGATGGTGGCGGTGATCCTGTCGCGCAACACGAAGGCCATCGGCGTGTATCGCGCCGCGTTCTACATTCCTTCGCTGATGGGCGGCAGCGTGGCCGTGGCGCTGATGTGGAAGCAGCTGTTTGCATATAACGGCACCATAAACTCGATTATCGGCCTGCTCGGCTTAGGGCCGGTGGAATGGCTCACCAGCCCGCGCTACGCGCTGGGAACGCTGATTTCGCTGGGCGTGTGGCAGTTCGGCTCCTCGATGCTGATTTTCCTTGCGGCGATTAAAAACATTCCCGCCAGCTATCACGAGGCCGCCATTGTGGACGGCGCGGGGCCGATTCGCCGGTTCTTCTCCATTACCTTCCCGATGCTGACGCCGGTATTGTTCTTCAACCTCATCAACCAGACGATCGGGTCGTTTCAGGCGTTCAACTCCAGCTACCTGATCACCGGCGGCAATCCGCTGGATTCCACGCTGTATTACGCGCTGCACCTGTACAACGAGTCGTTCCTGTACTGGCGCATGGGCTACGGCTGCGCGATGGCGTGGTTCCTGCTGGTGATCATCGGCATTCTGACGATGTTCGTGTTCAAATCCTCCAGCGCATGGGTCTACTACGAGTCGGAAGGGAGGTAAACGAAGATGATCATCAAAAGCGTAAAGCGCTCCCAAATCGTTTCCAACGCGCTGTATCACGTGATCATTACCGCGTTCAGCTTTGCGATGATCTATCCGCTGCTGTGGATGATCGGCTCCTCCTTCAAGTTTAACGAGGAAATCTTCGTGAACGTGCGCCGCATCCTGCCCACGAAGTGGACGATTACCAACTACACCACCGGCTGGGCGGGCTTTGGCGGGAACAGCTTCGCGCTGTTTTTCAAAAACAGCTTCTTCGTCACGATTTTAGTGACGATCGGCACGGTGCTCAGCTCGTCGTTTATCGCGTTCGGATTCGCGCGCATCCGCTTCCGCGGGCGCTCGTTCTGGTTCGTGATGATGATTATTACCATGCTGCTGCCCGGGCAGGTGATGATTATTCCCCGCTACGTCATGTTCAACAACATGGGCTGGGTGGGCACCTTCCTGCCGCTGATCATTCCGCCGTTCTTCGGCGGCGCGTTCAACATCTTCCTGATCATGCAGTTCATCCGCGGCATTCCCCGCGATATGGATGAGTCCGCCAAGATCGACGGGTGCAGCTGGTACGGCATCTACTGGCGCATCCTGCTGCCGCTGGTCGTGCCGGCGCTGGTGACGGTGGGCGTGCTGGCGTTTATCGGGTCGTGGGAGGACTTTATGGGCTCTCTTCTGTATCTGAATACGCCCAGAAAATACACGGTGGCCTACGCGCTGAAGCTGTTTAACGACACGCAGAAGACCGACTACGGCGCGACGTTCGCGATGTCGGCGCTGTCGATGGTGCCGGTGCTGATTCTGTTCTTCTTCTTCCAGAAGCAGCTGGTGGAGGGGATATCGATGCAGGGGATTAAGGGGTAAACGATGTGGCGGGGGAGCTTGCTCCCCCGCCACTGCCACCCCCTGTGGGAAGCGGATACGATTTCCTGCGGAAATCCTTTTGATTGAAAGTCGAGAGGGCTGCGGCCCTCTCGAGCACACCCGGAGGCGGAGGGGACAGATTCCCCTCCGCACCACCCTTTCTCGGATTCCGCTGAAATCCTGCGGATTTCCGGGCGCGGAATCTGCAAGGAAGCGATTTTTTCTCCGGGGGGCAAGCCCCCGCTCCGAAAAAATCAGCGCCCGGGGGCGACCAACCGAAATCTTCGATTTCGCTTGGTCGGTCGCGAAGCGCTTGCTTGCCCTTTGGGCAAGCAACCTTTCCGCCGCGCAGGTCGCCGGCCTCGATTGGAAGTCGAGAGGGTTCACACCCTCTCGTGCTCTCCCGGAGCTGTTCTGGCGAAGATATTGGTTCCCGACGAAGCAGGTTATCCTTTTGAGGACGTTGTTTCCGACGACGCGGGCGTGGGGCGCTCCGCTCTCCTACACCCCCTCGGGTGACGGGGGTGCGAGAGGGTTGTGACCCTCTCGCGCTCTCTCGGGGCTGTTCTGGCGGAGAGTTTTGTTCCCGGAGAAGCGGGAGCTATTTTTTGACGATCTTTGTTTCCGACGACGCGGGCGTGGGGCGCTCCGCTCTCCTACACCCCCTCGGGGACGGGGTGCGAGAGGGTTGTGACCCTCTCGCGCTCTCCCGGGGTTGTGCTTTTGAAGGATTTGTTTTTGACGATGCAGGCTGTGCTTTTGATGGCTTTTGTTTCCGACGACGCGGGTGTGGGGCGCTCCGCTCTCCTACACCCCCTCGGGGACGGGGTGCGAGAGGGTTGCGCCCCTCTCGCGCTCTCCCGGGGTTGTGCTTTTGAAGGGTTTGTTTTTGACGAAGCAGGTTATCCTTTTGAGGACGTTGTTTCCGACGACGCGAGTGTGGG
>SFHK01000100.1 GCA_004556395.1 Clostridiales bacterium | reverse complement strand
GATGTGCTTTTCGCTGTCGAAGAGCGTTTCGCCGTCGAGGATGATGTGTCCCCTGTCCGGCGTCATGATCCCGGCAATGCATTTGAGCGTTACGCTCTTGCCGCAGCCGGAAGCGCCGAGCAGCGCCATGCGCATGGTCGCCGCCGAGGGGCACGGCTAAAGCATTTCTCTTGCAAAGGCGCCGGTGCGGTTATATACTCTTATGGATAATTGCCGCGCCGGAGGTGATTAAAATGGAAATGGAATCGCTGCGCCATCCCTTTCCGGCGATCTATGCGCCGGACTCCCGGATACTGATCCTCGGCTCGTTTCCCTCGGTGAAGTCCCGCGAGCAGATGTTCTTTTACGGGCATCCGCAAAACCGCTTCTGGCGGGTAATGGCGGCGCTGCTCAGCGCGGACGTGCCGCAGACGGTGGAGGAAAAGCGCGCGTTTCTTCTGGCGAATCACATTGCGCTCTGGGATGTGATCGCCTCGTGCGATATTATGGGCTCTTCCGACGCCTCCATCCGGAATGCTGTGCCGAACGACCTTACGCCCATTCTGGAAACGGCCTCCATCCGGCAGATCTTCACGAACGGCGGAACGGCCCACCGGCTGTACCGGAAGTATATTTACCCGCTCACAGGGCGGGAGGACGCCGTCCTTCCCTCCACGAGCCCCGCAAACGCCGCGCGCTCACTCGATACGCTCATCAATGCGTGGCAGCCCGTGCGCGAAGCACTGAAAGAAGAATAAATGACAGAAACAGAGCCTGCGGCCCATGGGATGCCGCAGGCTCTGTCTTTTAGTTTTAGAGCTGTCCGCTTTACTTGTGGAGAGGATTGTCGCCCGACGTGCCGTCCGGCCCGCCGATGAGGTTTCCATCTGCGTCTACAATATAGAGGCAGCGCTGCCCTTCGTCGGTATACCAGAAATAGGTGTTGCCGCTCGGCAAGCCTTCCCTGCCGTCGGCATAGTGGAACACATAGGCGACGAGGCGGTTCTGCTCATCGTAGCGCAGCTCCCGGTAGTATCCGGGGCCGAAAATATCCGTCGGATCGTATTCCACGTTGATGCGCGTCAGATCGCCGCGCTCATTATAAATGTACGTCGTGAGCGTTGTGTACTCGTCGCTCTGGCCAAGGTTTGAGCGTCCCAGCGTGGAGGCGACCTTCCCATCCTCGCGGTACGAAACTGTATCGGTGTGGACGTCTGTATCGTCCCGGTCAGCCCATGTCCACACCTGCTCCCGATACACCAGTCGTCCCTGCGTGTCATAGCGCGCTGTGCTCATCATGCGCTCGGAGTTGTCCGCGCCGAACGAATTGGTCACGGTGGTGCTGCCGTCGGCGTTGTGCGTGTAGCCCGCGGCGTCCAGCGGCACGCCGAAGCGCTCAAATACGCTTTCCGCCCCAAACACCGCGCCAAAATTGAATCCGTCAGTGCAGCCGTCCGCGCCGTCTCCGGCGGTGAAGAGCAGCGCTTTTCTCCCGTCGGCGCAATGCAGATAGAGCGGGCAGAGATTTTCCTGCTCAGCGAAATCCGCTCCCGTGGCGGTGACACGCACGGTGTCCGCCTCTTTGGAGAGCGCCTTTTCGAGAGAACGGAGCGCCGTCTCTTCCGTCATAACGAAGCTCTGCCCAAGCTGCGGGACATACAGCTCCGCGCTTGCAAGCGTCGGGAGCATCCGGCCGGAAAACAGGTCATCCATCCCAATGGCGGCGATGTTGTCGTTGACAAAGACAATATCCATGGGATAGCTTTTGGCCGCGATGACCGTGTATGTGCCGTCCCCGTTGGGCATCTCGCGGAAAAAGATGCTGCGGCAGTAGCACGCCGTCCCATTATAATCTGCCGTGCGCCAGCCGAGCTCGGTTTTCGGCGTGCCGGTAAAGGCGATCCAGCCGAAATAAAAGCCGCCCTGATTTCCGCCGCTGCCCAGACCGTAAAACTCCGTCCACAAAACCTCTCCGCCGTCTACCCAGCGGTCTACGTATTCCGGGAGAAGGGTCTTCTCTATCAGACCGGAGAGGCCGGAATCGTCGCCGGTCTCCTCATAGTATGCCGCCGGATCGTGCCGGAAAGAGTAGCCGTCATCCACCGCGTTCGGCTCCGACCAGTCGCGCGTCTCCGTGCCCGGCGCGGCGGTACTTGTGCTCTGCGCTTCGCGCGCTTCTGTCTCCGGCGTCCGCGTGCCGCAGCCGCCGAGCAGCAGCGCCGCCAGCAGCAGAAAAACGATGATCCGTTTCATTTCCCGTCTCCTTTCTTATCAAACGCCGTCCAGTCTATCGTCTCGGCAGCTTTCTCCATAAGCGAGGCGTCGCTCACGCCGACGTTGACAAGAACATAAGCGCTGTCCGTTTCATAAAAGAGGTAGCTTCCGCTGACCTTCTCCGGCCCGTCCGTCGCGCACACAATGCTCTGCCCCGATGCCGTTTCGCAGCTCCACACTCTCCGATACTCGGCAAAATCCGTGTAGTGCGTCATGCGGGTATACAGCGCGTCCTTGGGGATATAGTGGACAGGCCAGCATGCGTTTCCTATCGCCTCCGGCTGCGGCAGTTCTTCGTAGAACGCGCCGTTATCGTAGATGACCCTGTTTTCTTCCTTCGTTTTGGCGCTGGCATAGTGCAGACCGTACCGCTCCGCGAGCTCTGAAAGCTTTGCGCTGATGTCCTCATACCCGATCTGGCCGTATACGCCGGTGAAACAAGCGCCGTAGAAATTTTCCGTAAAGAAGCTCTGGAATTCCCGTGCCGCGTGGAATGCATTGCTTTCATAAAATGCTTCCAGCCGCGCCGCCGCGTCCGGGTCGTACGACACACGCGCTCTTTCCACAAGAGAGCGCGCTGCGCCGTTATTTTCGCAGACCGCGGAGAAATCGATGTGATCGGCAAGAAATTCCGCAAGCTCCCCGGCATTCTCCGCGCCGAGCGCGCGCATTTTCCATGGCGTCGGCCGGTCAAACTCGTACATGCGAAGCGCCGCGAACATTTCGCCGTCCTCGGAGAGATACCAGATCTCCAACCTCCCATTCTCCCACAGGACAAGATTCACGCTCTGCCCGAGTGCGCTTCGGTATTCCCGCTCGGTATACTCCGCCGCGGGCGCAGGGAAGCCGAAGGGATAGAGCGCCCCGGTCGAGACGCGCTGGAGCGTCACGGGAAGCCGCGTCTCTCCGAACGCCAGACAGCTCTCCGCATAAAAGGAACCGTCCGGAAAAATATACCCGCTTTGCAGCTCGTCGGTACCGTCTTTTACATACGGCTGCATGCCGCTGCGGTCATACAGCTCGTCTCGTCCGGTCAGAGGGAAGCTCTCGGAATAAAGCTCAAGACCGTAGGTCTCCGCGATCTCCCGCAGCTTTGCCGCGGCCTCCGGCGTCGTCGCCCGGTATGTCTCGCAGGTTTTGCGCAGAGCGTCGTCCCCTTGCGTGAAGCTCCAGTCGGGCTCTGTCCAGATCTTCCGCTGCGCCGCGGCCCACGTCCACCATGCGGCGGTGCCTTCGTACGTTTTTGTGCCGCGCAGTCCGTTCGGCACAACGATAACGCGGTTCGTTCCCTCAATGGAATATGTCTGATCCTTCCAGTGCAGCAGCCCGGCAGCATAGGCCGCGGCAGCGAGCAGAAGCGCGAGCGCGGCAGCGAGCAGAAGCGCGAGCGCCGCGGCAAGCAGCGCCGTTTTCCAGAGCTTTGCCTTTCCGCGTCCGTGCGGCTTTTTCTCGCCGATCCGGAGCAAATCCCCCGCTTCCAGAACATAGCGGTCGGATACGCCGTTCAGCGCGTCAAACAGAATATCTCCGCCGTTCATTCAATATCCCTCCTCTTCCAGCTTTTGCGCCAGGAGTTTCCGCGTCCGGTACAGCGAGGTTTTCACCGCGGCGGTCTTCATGCCGAGCCGCGCGGCGATCTCCTCCGCGGTCAGCGCGTAGAAGTACCGTCCGAGGAAAATGACCCGCTCACGTTTGGGAAGCAATGAAAGGAACGCATCGATGCTCCGGAGAAGCTCGCGGTTTTCCGCCGTCCGCGCCGGGTCGCTCCCTCCCGGCAGGCACTCGGAAAGCTCGTCGATCGCAAGGCTCGCTTCCCCGCCGCCGCGCTTTTGGCTTCCGCTGCGGCGCAGGCGTGTTACGGAAATATTGCGCGTGATCCGGCCGAGAAACGCCTTCAGGCTGTTCGGGCGCTCCGGCGGCATGGCGTTCCAGGCCGCGAGCCACGTATCGTTCACGCTCTCCTCCGCGTCCTCGGCATTCCGCAGGAGATTATACGCCACCGTGTGGCAATACCGCCCATAGGCATTCTCCGTTTCCGGGATGGCGCGCTCGGAGCGCTGCCAATAGAGAGCGATGATGCCCGCGTCGTTCATGCTTCCCACCTCCTTACACTCCTAAAGTCGCAAAAGCGGAGCAAAAGGTTTCATATTTTCTGAAAAAAGCTGCCGTGGCTTTCGGTCGCGGCAGCTTTTGGATTTCTATTGAATTTATAGACGTCCTTTGTGCGGGCGATCTTTTTGGCGAGCTCGTCTCCGCCGATGAAGAGCGAAGAGAGATAGTGCCAGAGCTCCTTCATTTTCCGCATGGCGTTCACGCCGCCGAGTTCGGCGCGGTACGCCTCGTACAGCTCCTCGTGGAACTGCCGCAGCTCCTCGCGGGAGGCCGCCGCGCCGCCGCGCAGACGGCGGAACAGCGCGGGGTCGGCCGCCGCGCCGCGGCCGAGCATGACTGCCTCCGTTTCCGGGTGGGCGGCTTCAAACGCGCGGATGTCCTCCGCGGTGAAGAGATCGCCGTTGTATACGACCGGGAACGGGCTTCCCGCCGCGGCGAGCGCGAAGGCGTCCATATGCACCGCGCCGGAATACATTTCCTTTCGCGTGCGCGGATGGAGGATGAGCTCCTGCGCGTCATATTGCCGGTAGATTGACAGAAGGCGCGGAAATTCCTCCGGCGCAAGATACCCGATGCGGCTTTTGAGCGACACGGCAATGGGCGAGGCGGCAAACACGTCCGCGAGCAGCGTGTCGAGCGCGTCCGGCTTTTGCAGAAGCCCCGCGCCCTTGCCCTTTGCCGTCACGGTTGCCGACGGGCAGCCGAGATTGAGGTTAAAGACCGTATATCCCATGTCTTGCAGCCCCTCGGCGGCCCAGACGATGTCCGCGGCGCACCTGGAGAGGATCTGCGGCACGACCAGCGCGGCGCAGGGCGTCTCCGGCGTCAGCTCGCGCAGCTCCCGCGGCGTAAAGAGATGGTCGGACGTCGGGGAGAAAAACGGCGTATAGTACCGGTCCACGCCGGGAAAACGGCGCGAATGGACCGCGCGGAAAACGTGCGTCGTGATCCCCTCCATGGGGGCGAAATAGTATTTCATGTCTGCATAACTCCATAAGAAAGTTGCGATCGTCCGCGGGCGGAGCGAAGCCCCGTCCCTACCGGTTTTTCATTATATCGCATAGCGGCGGCAGTTGCAAAACATTTGACGCGCGTGCTATACTTAGACAGCATTACAGGAGGCATCGTATGAACGTTAAACGCTTTCTTTCCGGCGCGCTTTGCGCCGTGCTTCTGCTCGCGCTCTGCCCCGCCGCGGCGGCGGACGCGCCCCGCGAAATATCCTCTGCGG
>SFHK01000036.1 GCA_004556395.1 Clostridiales bacterium | reverse complement strand
GTTCAGCAGATAGCGCTGACCGGGAGCAAGCCCGAGCGCGTCAAATTCATTTCGAGAATTGAAGATGTGAGAAATTTTCAGCGTTCCGCGCGTCTGGTAACCGGGATGAAGCTGTATAATTTCCTCGATCGTCGCTGTGATTTTGGCGGAAATCAGGATTCTGTCATAGAATGGAAAATCATTGGCCATCACCGACTCAACGCGAATTACAAAGACTGCGCGGTTATAGGGTTTATCGGAACTATGAGTATAAATACCGTCTTCTTCCGCACTGATAACGGTGCGCACGGACGGACAGTAGGCGCTGATGAATTTTTGAGAATAGGCGCCGCGTATAAGTGTTTTGCTCTCGGCAAGGGAATCCATATACCGCCACATTTCGCTGCTGATTGCGTTTTCGTGGGTGACATAGTTGTCGTCTGACTCGATCATCGTACTCTCCGAGGTTGGAACGGCGATGGTTATATAGTTGCGTTCGATTTCATTCAAGGTTGCCTGAGCGGAGACAAACACGCCCGCGCTCAGGCTGAAGAAGGCGGCGGACAGGCCGAGCAGAAGTAAAACGGCAATCAGGCGCACAGGCTGCCGGAGAAGCTGGCGGATAGGAGTCATGTGCTTTTCCCTCCTACTATAATAAAGTGTCAGGCATTTCTCTGATGCTATGCGATACGGCGAATGCGGAGTCGGTCGGGGGAAGGCCGTCGTTCCGTGCTGAGATCGGACGAGAGGAAAATGTCGGAAGCCGGATGGGGTTCTAAATCCAATAATTTATAAATATTCGACAAAGAAATGGATTTTTCGTCAGATGCAAATGAAAATTCCGAAGGTTTACTGGAGGTAAATCGAGGAATTTTCATGCCGCAGATGGCGGAAAAGACATCGCCCGACGCGCCGCCGAATTGTGCGGTGATGCCTTAAAAATAGAATTGCGGTAGGATATAAAAACGCCGCGCTTTTCCGGATGGAAGGGCGCGGCGGGGGAGAGGTCAGCCGGCTGCGGCGGATTTTCCGGCGAGCGCGCCGGTGGAAAAGGCGATTTGCAGGTTGAAGCCGCCGGTTAAAGCGTCCACGTCCAGCACCTCGCCGGCGAAGTACAGGCCGGGCAGCAGGCGGGATTCCATGGTGGAGGGATTCACGCCTTTCACCTGCACACCGCCGCGGGTGATGATGGCCTCGTTCATGCCGCGTAGCGCCTTTACCGTGAGCGGCACGGCCTTGAGTGTTTTCACAAGGCGCCTGCGCTCGACGGCGGTCACGCCATTGATGGGCTGATAGGGCGACAGGTCACACAGCTCAAGGATCATTTCGCCCAGCGCGTGGGGCTCAAGGCCATCCATGCACGTGCCAAGGCGCTTGTTTTTCATCTGAGAGAAGTCGCGCAGGATGCGCTGATCGAGCGCGCCCTCGTCCAGCGCGGGCTTCAGGTCGATGGACAGGCGAACGCCGGAGACGCTCTCGGGCAGGACGCTGGAAAGCGTTAAGACCAGCGGGCCGGACACGCCGAAATGCGTGAACAGCATTTCGCCCATTTCGGAGAACAGCTTTTTCGGCTTGCCGCCGGTTTCCTGATACGCCGACAGGGTGACGTTTTTCAGGCTCAGGCCCATCAGCCGTTCCGGCCACGTCTCTACCGTTTCAATGGAGGTGAGCGCCGGGCGGCAGGGCGCGATGGCGTGTCCCGCGTCCTTCGCGAAGACGTAGCCGTCGCCGGTGGAGCCGGTGGTGGGATAGCTCAGGCCGCCGGTGGCCACGACGATAGCGTCAAAGGCGTGCGCGCGGCCGTCCTCGGTTTCCACGCCCGCGGCGCGGCCGTTTTCCGACAGCACGCGCTTGACGCGCTCGTTCAGAAGCACCTTCACGCCCAGACGGCGGATTTCCCGTTCCAGCGCCAGCGTAACATCGCTGGCATGGTCGCTTTCCGGGAATACGCGCTCGCCGCGCTCCACCTTCAGGCGCACGCCGAGGTCTTCCAGAAGCGTCATCAGGCCGGTGTTATTCAGCGCCGCGAACGAAGCGTACAGAAAGCGCGGATTGCGCACGATGTTTTTCATGAACGCTTCCGGCTCGGCGGCGTTGGTCACGTTGCAGCGCCCCTTGCCGGTGATGTAAATCTTTTTGCCCAGCTTTTCGTTGCGCTCGAAAAGCGTCACGCTCGCGCCGGAGCGGGCGGCGTAAAGGGCGGCCATCAGTCCGGCCGCGCCGCCGCCGATTACGGCAATTCGCTTGGCCATGGCTTATTCCCCGCTCTTTCCCAGATACACGCGGTATTCCGACCAGATGTTTTCCATCTTGTCGAAATAGTCGGTTACCTGCGTGCGGCGGCGCTGCGAGAGCGCCACGATCAGCGCGTTGATCAGCGAAATCGGCGCGGCCAGCGAGTCGACGAACGACGCCATGTCGCTCTTCGCCATCAGGCACAGGTTCGCTTCCGCGTGCAGCGGGGAGAGCGGGCCGTCGGTAATGGCGATCAGCGTCGCGCCGCGGGAACGGGCGAACTTCATGGCCTTCACGGTGTGGCTGGTGTAGCGCGGGAAGGAAATGCCGATCAGCACGTCCTCGTCGCTGATGCGGGCGATCTGCTCGAAAACGTCGGATACGCCGCTGGTGACGGTGTGCACGTTCGGGAAAATGAAGTTGAGGTAGTGGCCGAAGAACTCCGCCAGCGGCGCGGACGCGCGAAGGCCGAGCACGTAGAGGTTGCGCGCCTGAAGGATGCTCTCGATCACCGCGTCGAAGGTGGCGAGATCCAGCTCGTCCAGCGTGGTGCGGATGTTCTGAATGTCGGTCTTCAGCACCTTGTTCAGTACCTGCGCGTGCCCCATGTCGCCGGTCATTTCCAGCCGCTGCGTGGCGGTGAGACGGTGCCGGATCAGCTCCTGCAGCGCCTTCTGCAGCTGGGGGAAGCCGTCGTAGCCGAGCGCGGCGGCGAAACGAACCACGGTGGATTCCGAAACACCCACGTACTCGCCCAGCTTCGAGGCCGTCATGAACGCGGCCTTGTCATAATGGGTAACAATGCATTCGGCGATGCGCCGGTGGCTCTTCGACAGACGTTTGCCGCTGTGGTTCAATCGCTGCAGCAGCTCCTGCGCGTTGTCCATTGGAATGTACCTCCGTCCGGCAAGCGAAGTGTATAGCTTGCACAATTATAGGTAGTATACAGCGCTATCGTAAATTTTGCAAGCAATCCATGAAATTCTGCCGTTTTTATCAAAATATTGTGCGCAGATAGAAGAATCTGCATAATGCGAGGGACTGATGGATTCACTTTTTATCCGCCCGTGCGGGACGGGGGAATTTACATGCATTTGGGTGGACATTTTCACGGGCTGCGTTTATAATGGTGGAAATTGTGTTTTCACAGAGGATGGAGGAATTTCCCATGCAGCCTGCGCTGGGTTCGCGCGAGGAAAAGCGCGCGTTTTACAAAATGACCTTCCGAATCACGCTGCCGATTGCGCTTCAGAACCTGATGGACGCGTGCGTCAACTCGGCGGACGTGGTGATGCTCGCGCTGGTGGGGCAGAACGAACTGTCCGCGTCGTCGCTGGCGGGGCAGGTGGCGTTCGTTTTGAACATGCTGCTGTTCGGCATTGCGTCGGGCGCGTCGGTGCTCGCCGCGCAGTACTGGGGCAAGGGCGACCGGCGCACGATTGAGCGCGTGATGGCGATTTCGCTGCGGCTTTCTGTGGCCATCGGCCTTCTGTTTACGCTCGCCGCGGCGTTCGTGCCGGGAAGCATCATGCGCATTTTCACCAACAAGCCCGAGCTGATCGAGGCGGGAAGCAAGTATCTCGTCGCGCTCAGCCCCAGCTATGTGCTGAGCGCGTTCGCGACGCTGTATCTGGCGGTCATGCGCAGCGTGGAGCGCGTGAACATGAGCGCGATCGTGCACGGCACGGCCGTCTTAATGAATGTGGCGCTGAACGCCTGCTTTATCTTTGGATGGGGGCCGTTCCCGAAGCTGGGCATCGTGGGCGTCGCGCTGGCGACGACGATTACCCGTGCCTGCGAAGCGCTGTACTGCCTGCTGGATACAACCGTGATCTGCAAGACGGTGAAGCTGCGCGTGAAGGACTTCTTCGCGCGGCACGCGGCGCTGATGAAGGATTTCATGCGCTATTCGGTGCCCGCCGCCGCCAACGACATCGTGTGGGGACTGGCGTTCAGCGTGTATTCGGCCATCCTCGGCCGCCTGTCCAGCGACATCGTCGCCGCCAATTCCGTGGCGGGCGTCGTGCGCAATCTGGCGACGGTGGTATGCTTCGGCACGTCCTCCGCCGCGGCGATCATTCTGGGCAAGTCGATGGGCGCGGGCAAAATCGAGGAATCGCGCCTGTACGGCCGCCGGTTCTTCTTTCTGAGCTTCGCGACGGCCGTCGTGGGCGGCCTTGTGATCATCGCCTGCCGCGCGCCCGTGCTGAACGTCATGCACTACCTGCTCACGCAGCAGGTGACCGACCGCACGCGCGAATACGTCGGCCTGATGCTCTGGATCAATTCCTACTATATTATAGGCCAGTCGGTCAATACCATGCTGGTGTGCGGCGTGTTCCGCGCCGGCGGCGACGTGAAATTCGGCCTCGTCGCCGACCTCTGCGCCATGTGGATTTATGCCGTCCCCGTGGGCCTCATCTGCGCGTTCGTGCTGAAGCTGCCCGAAATGTGGGTCTACTTCGTCCTCTGCCTGGACGAATTCGTGAAAATGCCCCTGTTCATTCACCACTACCGCAGTAACCGCTGGGCAACCAATATTACCCGGACGGACATGTGATTCCGTATGGAAAAACTCCTGTCGCAGATGAATTCCGCGACAGGAGTTTTTTTCAGGCGGCCCTCTAACGCCATCAGGCTTCCGTGAAGTCTATTTTCTCCAGCGCGACCGAAGCGGTCAGGGTGGTGAGGCGGAGGGTGGTTTCCGGGATGGCGGGGATCGAGATGCGGCCGATGGGCGCGGGACGGAGGGCGTGGGGGATGGAGAGGACGGATCGAACGCCGGCAACCTCGACCTCCAGCTCCGCGTCGCCGTCCGGCGCGTAGCCGACGAGCGTGATCGCGCTGGGGGTTTGGTTCGGACGCAGGAGGTAGGAGGCGTATTCGCCCTTTTTCAGAAGAAGGTCGTACATCCTCCACGGGTGGTCTGTGCGGATGTTTGAATCGCCGTGCGCGTGGCTGGGGTCGATTTCGGGCGCCGCGCCGTACCGCGTGAGATATTGCATGCCGTCCATATTGCGATAGTCGCGCTCGCAGAAGGATTCATGGCTATGGCCGCCCTCCATATAGGAGAGCGCGGGAATCGTGATGCCCGGCTGGCGCAGAATGGAATGGATTACCTCCGGAATGACGCGGCAGTTTTCGGCGCGGCAGTTGACCAGCCATTCGTCCAGCATACGCTTGCCGTTTTCGAAGCCGGGATGCGGGCCGCCCTTGACGAAATCGATCATCTGCTGCCAGCCCTCCGGCTGCCGCACGACGAGGTTGGAGTTTTCGCGGATGGACTTCTTCCACTGCCAATAGTTCCACGAAATGCCGAGCTCGTCCAGCAACGGGAAGATGGTCGTGAACCATTCGTTGGTGTTTTCGCCGGTTTCGCCGAGCCAGAGGGGCACCTGATACTTTTCGGACAGCTCCATGTAGGGCTCGAAGAGCGCCTTCTGCGGCAGCGTCCAGTAGGCGTGGAAATGGATGCACATGTTGGGGTCGTACAGGTGGTTGAACACGCGCGTATCCCGCGCCCAGTGCGCGCCCTCGATGGAGAACATGTGGTTCGGGTCTACGCTGCGGATGCGCGCGACGCAGGCATCGTAGAAATGAATCAGCGATGGCAGGAAGCAGTCAATGTCCTCAATCGGCGCGCCGGCGCGCTTCGGGCGAAGCGGCTCGTTCAGAAGGTCGTAGCCCGCGACCGTGGGCTCATCTCTGTAAATAAGCGCGATTTTCTCCCACAGCGCAAGCGCCTTTTCCCAGTTGTCCGCGTCGATGAAGAGACGCGGAATGTCCTGAAAGCCGTCGTCGATGTTGGAGCCGGTCTGTCCGCCCGGCGCGGCGTGCATGTCGATGAACGCGTACAGTCCATACTTCCGGCACCAGCCGATCACGCGGTCGAGCAGGAAGAAGCCTTCCTCTTTAAAGCGGATGCCCGGGCCTTCGTACATGAAGTGCTTCCAGTTAAAGGGAATGCGGATGGAATTGAAGCCCATCTCGGCGATCATGCGGATATCCGTCTCCGTGATAAAGGCATCCCGGTATGCCGGAAAGAACTTTTCTGCTTCCTCCGGGCCCGCGAGCTGGCGAAACGCGTCCTGAATCAGCCATTCCCGATTGCAGGCGGTCGTCATGAAGCCCCACATGTAGCCTTCCAGAAGCAGCCAGTTGCCCAGCGCCACGCCGCGCAGCTGAATTTCGTTTCCGTTCCTGTCGATGAATTTCTTTCCTTCCGCGTGCAGAAATCCTGTTTTACTCATCGGTGGTCTCTCCTTCTCCTTTTGATTGATGTTCTTTGCGGTACTGCCCCGGGGTCAGATGTTCCGCATTTTTAAAAACCCTGTGGAAATATTGCGCGTCTGAGAAGCCAACGCTCTCGGCGATCTGCGCGATGGGTAGCGACGAATTCACAAGCATGGCCTTTGCCGCCCGCATCCGCACATCGACGATATACTCCGCTATGCTCCTTCCGGTCTGTCCCTTGATGATCTTCGAAATATAGGGCGCGCTCAGTTCGAAGGCCTCCGCGACTGCCGCGGCGCAGAAGTCCTTCTGGCAGGCGTTTTCCTGTATGAACCGGCAGATTTTCTCCGTCAGCTCGCCGTATCTCGAGCTGCGCTTTTCCTGTACGTCGTCGATTGTGCGGCGAATCCATGCGCACAGATAGGCCTCTACCTGCTTCGGCGAAAGGTCCCGGAGGCGTTCCTCCTCGAGCTCGTTTGTGTCGGTTCCGTATTGCCGGTTGATCTGCTCCGTGGTTTCCGTTACGGAGACGAGCAGCCGCAGGATTTCCTCGCGGCAGGATGAGAGGGTGCCGCCCGCGATCTTTCGGACGATCATATGAACCCAGTCGCACGCCGGCTCCTTCTGAAGCGCCAGCATCGATTCCTTCAGCCGCTCCAGGGCTTCGTCCGGATTCCATACGCAGGTCTGCCTTCTGTCCAGCTCCTCGCGCGTGAACAGACGCTCCTCCATGCACAGCGGCCGGTACGCTTCCATATCCAGACATTGCTGATACGCCTCGGACAGTCCCTGCGGATATTCAAATTCATCGGACAGCACCGCGAAAATCGGGTCTGTCTTTTCCAATCGGCCGACGGCTTCGCGAATGGCCCTGACGAGACCGCTTTCCTCTCCGTCCATGCTCTGGAAGCAGAGAATTTCCCGGTCTTTTTCATCGGCTTCCCTGAAAACGCAGGCAATTCCGTGCGCTTGCTTCAAAAGAGAGACGAGACTGTCGGCAGAGCGTTCGCCATCGCCTTCGCCGCATACCATCAGGATTCTCGCGATGCCCGGCACGGTGTTTTCAAGGGCTTCCTTGCCGTTCAGGGCGTTCAGAATGTGGTAATGCTGAGCCATTCGACGGACACGCTGCTGCTCCTGCTGAATTTCCTGCTGTTCCTGAATGTGCTCATGCATGGCGCGGAAGAATCGCCTGACGAAGATAATGACGAGCACAAGCAGCGCCGCCAGAAGCGCCATCAGCAGAAGAACCTTCACAAGGCCATATTCCACGGCGGACATGGCCAAAAACTGGTCGTATGCCGTGCATTGATACACGAACGTCCAGCCGAACGGAAAATCGCGGTCATATACCGCCACGGTGTTCGCGGAGGGGGAGAGACGGCCCTTCTGCCCCGGCGCATTGTTGACGGCGCCGGCCAGCGTGGTAATTTCCGCCGTCTGCGTTTTCGTCATCAGAATCTCGCCGTCGGCGTTCAGATACATCAGGCAGTCGTCCGGCGTGGTCTGCCATACGTCGGCGTACTGAAAAAATACGTCCTGCTTTATATTGATGAGGTAGACGTTTGTGCGGCCTTTCGCCAGCGTGTTGTATCGCAGGAAGGTCACATATCCGATGTTGCTCTCCTGAGGCCAGCCGGCGGAAAAGCAGCGCACGAGGGGCTCCATGTTTCGGTAGTCGTGAATGCCGTCCACAATCTCGGAAACGCCGCCGTCAAAAAACTCTTCCTTGGCCTGAACCGCCTGAAGCGCGTAATCGCTGACGACGTAGAAGGTGTCGTTCTGCGCGTTATAGAGATAAATAGAATCCACCCACGGGCAGGTTTTCTGGTAGGCCTGCAGCTTGCGAAGCCCCATCATCAGGCTTCCGGTGTCGCATTCGGCGTAATTCATCAGTTTTCCAAGGTTTACGTCCAGCGTCATCTGATCGAGAAGCTCTTTTGACTCGGAACGAATCTGCTCCGCGTGCGTCTTGAGCATTTTGCATGCCGTGGTCGTATACTGGTCGTGCTGGTAGCTTCCGATGTCCCGAATCAGGTTTGAGGCGATCATCAGGCAGAGCAGCATGGAGACGACAATCGCCGCAGACGACACGATCATGCGCCTGCGCAGCCTCTTTCTGCCCGCTTCCCTTGTCTGCATGAATTCCTCCAGATATGGACGGAAGGCCGACCCAGTGAGCCGGCCCCTCCATCCTGATTGTGACGATTAATGCTGCTCGCAGTAGGCGACGGTCTGCTCGCGGATTGCGTCGACCAGCTTTTCCACACCGGCGGTCGTCAGCTTCGCGCGATATTCCGCAATCGCCGCGTCCACGTCGTCGACGAGACCGACGTTGATGGGCGCGCCATACTGCTGCATGACCTGGTTTACCGCGGCAAGCTCTGCCTGCACGCTGCTGTAATCGATGATAACCGTGCCGTATTTATTCTGCCGGCCGATCTTTCGGAAGCTCTCCTGCAGCTCGTTCGCGCCCGCCCATGCGTTCACGTTCACGCGATTCATGCTGTCCACGCGCATGAACCAGCTTACGCTGCTGCGGTTGTAGGTCACGGTGTCGGGCTGCCCGGCGGCGGGCGTGATCAGACGGCCGTCCTCGGTGAGGTCGTAGTGGTAGCCCTTGATGCCATACATCCAGAGGTCATACAGATCCTGGTTCGTCTTGATCGCCTCGACGATCGTCAGCGTGCGATCCGCGTTCCTGGATACGGCGGGGATGGCGAACGCGTCGTTCAGAATGCTGTTCGGAATGGCATAGCCGGTAAGGTCTGTGAAGCTCCAGAAGCCGACCTCCGCGCCGGGTACGTTGGTGTTCAGAGCGGAGACGATTTTGCTGAAGCCGTCGGTGTTCTCAATGGACATGGGGGAGGTGCCGAGCTGGATCATGTCATACGCGGAGAGTGTGGAGGAAAGCGCGTTCTGGCTCCAGTATCCGCGGTCGGCATAGTCCTTC
This sequence comes from Clostridiales bacterium, assembly GCA_004556395.1. Taxonomy (GTDB): domain Bacteria; phylum Bacillota; class Clostridia; order Christensenellales; family Aristaeellaceae; genus SFHK01. The sequence continues at coordinate 13,996 of SFHK01000036.1, read as the reverse complement.
ATGCGGTGCGCCCACTCTACATATTCGTCCGTAAAGGGATACGCGACGATGCTTGCCGGGTCGTCAAAATCCTGCACCAGCGCGACCGAGGTGGCGTCGTTGGCGATGGTTTCAAGCTTATAGTACGCGCGGAACATGCGCAGGAAGCGATCCTCAGGGTTGCCGTTGTAGGCGATGGCACCGGTTGCGGCGACCGCGTCCATAAAGGCTTCGAAGGATTCCATGTCGGTAATCGGCTCCACGCCGAGCTCATCGAGCATATCCGTGCGGTACACAACGCCATAGGGCATATAGGTGCGCATGGAGGACGGCACGGCGTAGATTTTGCCGTCCACGGCGAACTGTTTCAGCTCGTCTTCCGTGAAGTACTTGTAGGTTTCAGGCATGTATTCCGGGAACAGCTCCGTCAGATCCTGGAACGCGCCGGTGGGAGCATACTGGCTGTAAATGGCGCTGTTTACATAGATCAGGTCGATGTTCTCGCCGGAGGTGAGCAGCAGGTTGTACTGGCTCTGCCAGTCACCCCAGCCGATGTGGTTCACGACCAGCGTGGTGTTGTAGCGTTCCTTCAGAATTTTGTTCATTTTGGCGAGCGCTTCCTCGGTGCCGGACGCGTTCGCGTGGCCGTACCACACCAGCTCCACGGGCTCTTCGAACAGAGCCTCGGCCATGCAGGGCGCCGCGGCCAGCAGCAGCAGCGCGGCAGTCAGTACTAAGGATACGAGTTTCTTCATAAGGACAACCTCCCTTGCTATTATAACGCACAACCCGTGCGTTGGAAACGGTTTTTTATCCTTTTACAGCGCCGATTGTGATGCCCTTCACAAAATACCGCTGCACAAAGGGGTACAGAAGCAGAATCGGGCCGGTAACCACCATGGCCGTCGCCAGTTTCAGCGTTTCGGTGGGCGCCTGTACGGCGCTGATGTCCACGTTGGCCGCGGCGGCGGATTTCAGGAATTCCGCGCTGGAAAGCATCTGATACAGCAGATACTGGAGTGGATAGCCGTTTTCGTTGTTCATGAACAGATTGGCCAGATACCAGTCGTTCCAGTACTTCAGCGCAATGAACAGCCCAACCGCGGCAAGCCCGCCCTTCGCCAGGGGCAGAATCACGGATGTATAGATTTTCCAGTCGCCCGCGCCGTCGATTTTGGCGGCCTCCACAACCTCAAACGGGATGGAACGAATGAAGTTGCGCATCAGCATGATGTGCCATGGGCTCATCAGCGTTGGAAGAATCAGCGCCCATACGGAGTTTTTCAGCCCGAGGTTGATAATCAGTATGTACCACGGAACCAGACCGCCGCTGAACAGCGTCGTGAAGTAGATGAAGAACGACAGCCCGTTTCGGTATTTGAAATCCTGCCGCTGCAGAACATAGCCCGTCATGGACGTTGCGAGAATGGAGATTCCCGCGCCGACCGCCGTAACGAAGATGGTCACTTCGTAGGCGCGTACGATTCTTCCGCCGTTGGCAAATATGCTCTGGTATGCCTTCAGACTGTACACGCGCGGCCACAGGCTGAAGCCGTTGACGATGATGTCCGCTTCGTCCGAGAACGAGCCGCTCAGCATCAGCCAGAAGGGAATCAGACAGAGGATCGAGATGATGGACATTACGATGTATCCGATCAGGCGATACGAAAAGGTGCCCCTGTCCTCCCGGATGGAATTGGTATTCCGTTTCATGGTCTTCCCTCCCGTCAGAACAAAGCGTAGGAAGCTTCGTATTTCTTTACCAGACCGTTCACGGTCACAACCAGAAGGAAGCCGAAAACAGACTGATAAAGCCCGGCCGCGGACGACATGCCGATATCGTAGTTCACCATAAGCGCGCGGTATACGTAGGTGTCGATGATGTCGGTCGCCTCGTAAAGCGCGCCGTTCTTCCCGACCAGCTGATAGAAAAGCTCGAAGTTGCCTTTCATGATGCTTCCCAGCGAGAAGAGCATCAGCAGAACCGCGGTAGGCTTCAGAAGTGGAATCGTGATGTAGGCGATCTGCTGCCATTTGTTCGCGCCGTCGATACGCGCCGCTTCGTACAGCTCCGGATCCAGTCCCGTCAGTGTGGAAAGGTAAATGACCGTGCCGTAGCCCAGCCCCTTCCACACATGAAACGCGACGATGATAAACGGCCACGCGCCCGGCGTCATATAGAAATTGAATTTCTTCATGCCGAAATGGCTCAGGACGCTGTTTATAAAGCCATTGTCGATATTCAGAAGATTGTAGGCGAATACGCCAACGAGCACCATGGAAATAAAGTACGGAAGGAAGATGATGGTCTGCGAGACGCGCACAAAGCGCTTGCTTCCCAGATCGTTCAAAAACAGCGCGCAGAGAATCTGAGCGACGTTTCCAAACAGGATAAACGCCAGATTGTAGAGCAGCGTTTTTATCGTTAACTGCGACAGAATTCCGCTTTTGAACAGATACGCAAAATTCCCCAGCCCAATGAAGGGACTGCGAAAATACCCCAGTCTGAATTCGTACTTCGTGAACGCAAAGTACGCACCAGCCATCGGAATGTAGCTGAAGACGATAAAGAAGACAAAGGCTGGAATCATCATCAGCCAAAGCGTCCGATGAACCCGGAAATCCTTTAAAAGAGCCCTGACACGCGCGCTCATCCTCATACCCACTTTCTATCGGGATGACTGCAGTATACCCCAATCCATCCCGATGAAAAAGTGGATTTTGTTCGAAATCGTGCGAAAATCGGATTTTCTATGTTGGTTTCCACATTGTTTTTGATGGGAATTTATATATAATGATCATCCGCTGTTGTAGACAGTAAACTATTCCCCCGGCTTCCGATTCCGGTGGGCTTTACGGAAGACTTCGGGGGAGGCACCGCAGAGCTTTCGGAAGACGGTGGAGAAGTAGTTGGGGTCGGAGTAGCCCAGCAGGGTGGAGAGTTCGCGGATGCTGATATCGCTGGATTCCAGGTAGACCCTGGCAATGGTAGTTCGCAGGGTATTCATATAGCCGCGGTAGCCGCCCTTTGTATAGAGGCGGAACATTCGGGAGAGGGTGCTTTCGGAAATCGAGAAGTGTCTGGCGAGCTCCGCTTCCGGCCAGTTTTCGTTGAGGTGATTGCGCAGGAAAAAGCTGATTCGGCCGAACAGCGCCGAGGTGCCAAGATCCGCGCCGATGAAGTACACGGCGAAGCGCTCCATATACTGCTGAAACAGCATGAACATATACTTCAGCGGCTCGATCACCTGCTTTACCTTCTCAAAGGGAGGAATATCCTCGTTCAGCGACGATTGCATATGGATGACCTCGTCCGGGTTCAGGTCGTATTTTGCGCATACCTTGCCTGTCTGCGCGCGGGTCTTTTCCGGGTCGCCCCGGTAGCCGCTTACGCTGATGAGGCCGACCACGGTATGGTCGTTATCGAACAGCGGAAAGACGTATTCGCCTACGCCCAGCCAGCACGTGCCGAAAAACGGCTCCGTGCCGATTTTATCGCACAGCGCGCGCTGATGAGCGACGCAGTCCAGCGCGATCTGCGTATGTCCCTTCATATACCGGCAGTACATGCATTCGTGGTTGTTGAACGAGCACAGCTCCGTCATATAGCCGGAAGCGAACGCATCGATCTGGTGAACCGAAACCTCGAATCCCAGCTGATCCCTCAGATACCGCATATAGGAGAGAATATCCGACACGATGGCGCGCATCAGAATTTCATCGGTTTTCCTGTACATATTCGCGCATCCCTCCGCAAAATCCCCGCTTTTCGAGCGTTTTACCTGCCATCCATTATAGCATACATATAAAATGGTGTGCAAGTATTGACGGATTATTGAAGATACGCGCCGGTTTATTCTATTCTCACGGATAATTGTGCGTGCTATAATATTTTTCAGTATTGAACGGAGGTGGCATATGAACACGCTTGTTTTGAAGCGTACGCCGTGGGAGCGGTTTAAGAAGGGCCTTTTCAAATACTGGGAGTATTATCTGATGCTCATTCCCGGCTTCGCGCTGCTGATTATCTTTTCATATGCGCCTATGTACGGCATCATGCTGGCCTTTAAAAATCTCCGCATGAAGAAGGGCATCTGGGGCAGCCCGTGGGCGAACCCGTGGTATCTCCACTTCAAGACCTTCTTTGACTCGCCGTATGCCTATCGCCTTCTTCGCAACACGCTGATCATCTCCATCACGAAGGTTGTGCTTGCCAAGCTGGCCGCGGTGGGTCTCGCGCTGCTTCTGAACGAGTGCCACACCTCCTGGTATCGCCGCATGGTGCAGACCGTTTCCTATATGCCGCATTTTCTCAGCTGGGTCGTCATTTACGGCATTACCTATCTGCTGTGCTCCGAATCCAGCGGCTATATCAACCGCGTGCTGCGCTACTTTGATTCGCCGACTGTGTCCATCCTGACCTCCAATTCGGCGTTCCGGCCGATGCTGTATATCACCCATATCTGGAAGGGTACAGGCTTTTCTTCCATTATATACCTCGCCACCATGACCAGCATCGACCCCACCCTGTACGAGGCCGCGCAGGTGGATGGCGCCGGGCGTCTTCAGCGTATCTGGCACATCACGCTGCCGGGCATTCGCTCCACCTTCGTCATGCTGTGCATCATCTCCGCGGGCTCCATCATGAACGCAGGGTTCGATCAGGTGTACGTATTCTATAACGAGCTTGTGTACGAAACGGGCGACATCATCGATACCTACGTGTACCGCGTCGGTCTGGAGGACATGCGCTTCGGCCTTTCTACGGCTGTGGGTCTTTTCAAAAACGTGATCGGCTTTATACTGGTGTTCAGCACGAATAAAATCGCGCAGCATTGGGGGGAGGGGATTTGGTAATGGGCAAAAGGCGCAAGCTGCTTTCTGCCACGGCCGGCGAAAAGGTGTTTGACGTATTCGTGTACGCAACCCTCGGCCTGTGCTTCCTTCTCTGGTTCTTCCCGCTGATCTACGTGCTGCTCGCCTCCTTCACGCCGTACAAGGACGTTGTAAAGGGAAGTCTGCTGATCATTCCGAGCTCCTTCACGCTGACCGGATACGAGTATATCTTCAACTCGACCAACATTTTCAAGTCCTTCGGGAACACGCTGTTTATCACGGTCGTCGGCACGTCGCTGTCCATGACGGTGACCATCCTGCTCGCGTTCCCGCTGAGCCGGAAGGATCTGCCCGGCCGTTCCGTTCTGCTGAAGCTGCTGGTGTTTACCATGTACTTTTCCGGCGGCCTGATTCCGACCTACATGGTCGTTCGCAACCTGAAGCTCGTGAACACCATCTGGGCGATGATCATCCCCGGTGCACTGAGCGTTTACAACATGCTGCTGGTAAAAAGCTACTTCGAAAGCATGCCGGACGGGCTGATGGACGCGGCGATCATCGACGGCTGCGGCCCGCTTCGCACGCTGGTGCGGATTGTGCTTCCGCTTTCGCTGCCGGTGATTATGAGCGTCACGCTCTTCTTCATGGTGGACTACTGGAACAGCTACTATTCCTATGTATACTATTGCTACGATCCCGACCTGCGCCCGCTTCAGGTTGTGCTGCGCGAAATCATCAAAAAAGCGACCGGCGACGCGGAGGCGGAGGAATACGTGCCCACCATCACCGTGCAGATGAGCGCCATCGTGTTCGCGTGCATTCCCATCATCTGCGTATACCCCTTCCTGCAGAAGTACTTCACCAAAGGGGTTATGCTGGGCGCGATCAAAGGCTGATTGTCATTGCCCAAGGCAATTGCAATACGATGAAAAGGAGGATTCCCCATGAAAAAACTCGCATCTCTCGTTCTTGCCATGATCATGGTCTTCTCTGTCGCGGGCACGGCTGCCTGTGCGGAGAACGCCCCGGTAGAGATCGAATTCTTCACCAACCGCAGCTTCGAGGGCGCGGCGGGAACCGATCTTGAGAAGGACAACTTCGTGGAACAGTACCTTCGCGAGAACCTCGGCGTGGACATCAGGTACGTCTACACCGACGAGCTCACCACCAACCTGAACCTGCGCCTGTTCTCCGGCGACGTTCCCGACGTGTTCAACGTGGAGAACCGCAACTACCTGAAGCAGTACGCCGACGAAGGCTACCTGCTCAACCTGGACGAGCATGCCGACAAGCTGGCGGACGCTTTCGCCTTCACCGAGGGCAATGCTTCCGCGGGCAAGATCGACGGCGCCACCTACGCCATCCCCGGCCGTCCCTACGGCTTCCGCGAGGCGTACTGGTACAATGTGAACGCCTTTAAGAAGGCCGGCGTCACCGAAATGCCCACCACGCTGACCGGTCTGGTGGACGCGGTGCGCGAGGCCATGAAGGCGGACGTCGACGGCAACGGCGTGAACGACTCCATCGGCCTTACCGGCTCCGGCTGGGAAACGCTCTGCGAAATCTTCGGCGCGTACGGCGTGACCATGCCCAACGTGCTTTCCCTTGACGCGGACGGACACGTCGTCGACACCATGCTCACCCGGAACTTCTACGACGCGCTGGTTTACGCCAACGGTCTGTGGAACGAGGGCTTCATTGATCACGAGATTTTCAGCCTTACCCCCAGTCAGGCGGTCGACAAGTGCATGACCAGGTCCGCCATCCTTGCGGAGCTGCAGTGGCCTTCTATCAAGAAGGTTGCCGCGTGGGAAGCCTTCCTAGCCGTTGACCCCGAGGCGGAGTGGGAAATCGTCGGCCCGGTGACCGGCCCGGACGGCGGGACCAACTACGTGGGTAACTATGCTTCCAACGCGTTCACCTCTCTTACCTGCATCAACGCCGATCTGGAGGGCGCGAAGCTGGAAGCGGCGCTCAAGTTCATCAACTTCATGGGCACCGAGGACGGCCTTACCCTGACCACCTACGGCATTAAGGGCCAGCACTGGGATTACGACGCGAACGGCGTCGCCGCCATCTATCCCGATCAGGTGAAGAACGTCAACTTCAGCTGGATCTATCAGCTGTGCGGCCGCGATGAGCTTCAGTACTGCCTGGTGAAGTTCGGCCAGGAAGCCAACAAGTACATTGAGTACTCCTTCTATCAGCCCTACATCACCGATGTGACCGCTCTGATCGACATTCCCGAGTGGTATAATGTAACCGACGCCAAGACCTACATCAGCGAAGAGTGCGCCAAGTTCCTCACCGGCGAGCGCGAGCTCAACGAGACTGAGTGGGCGAAGTTCCTGAGCGTGCTGGACAGCACCTATCAGTACACCCGCTTCATTCAGGAGGGCGACGCCGCCTGGCAGGCGATGGTAGGCTGACGCTTTCCGCCGGATTCTCTCCCCTCCGGGGGAGGGAATCTCCGATTCCATGCGCTCCCTTTGAGAGCCTGTGGAACCGGAGATTCTGACTAAAGAGAGGTAGCCTCATGAAAACCGGATTTCAAAGAATTCATCATCGGGTGGATTTCTGCATTGTAGGCGGCGGACTCGCGGGACTTGCCGCGGCGGTGGCCGCGGCGCGTCACGGCGCGAGGGTCGCGCTTGTGCAGGAGCGCCCCATGCTCGGCGGAAACGCGTCCAGTGAAATTCGCATGTGGGTGTGCGGCGCACAGGGCGAAAATATGCTGGAAACCGGCATTCTGGAAGAGCTGATGCTGGAAAACTACTATCGAAATCCCGATAAAAACTACTCTGTGTGGGACGGCGTGCTGTATGAGCTTGCGCGCAAAGAGGAGAATATCGAGCTTTTCCTGAACTGCTCCATAAACGCCTGCGAAATGGACGGCTGCCGCATAAAGAGCGTGACCGGCTGGCAGATGACGACGCAGCAGTATCATACCTTCGAGGCCGCGCTGTTTGCGGACTGCTCCGGCGACAGCGTGCTCGCGCCCATTACCGGCGCGGAGTTCAGGGTCGGCCGCGAATGCGAGAAGGAATTCGGCGAAAGCATCGGCAGAAATATTGCGCCCGGCGACACCAAGACCATGGGCATGAGCTGCATGATTCAGGCGCGCGAGGAGGGCAGACCCTGCGCGTTTATCCCGCCCGCCTGGGCGGAACACTATACGCCCGCCGATCTTCCGCACCGCATTCCCAATCTCTCCAATGCGCACGAGAATTTCTGGTATCTGGAAATCGGCGGCGACGGCGATTCCATCGCCGATACGGAAAAGAAGCGCGACGAGCTGCTGGCCATGGCCTACGGTCTGTGGGATTTTGTGAAAAACGATCCTTCGCAGAGGGAAAAGAACAAGAACTGGAGGCTTGACTGGGTGGGCATTCTGCCCGGCAAGCGCGAAAGCCGCCGCTACGTGGGCGACTACATGCTGAACCAGAACGACGTGGAGGCCGAGGGACGCTTTGAGGATACCGTGGCCTACGGCGGCTGGCCCATGGACGATCACGATCCCGGCGGGTTCCGCAACACCATCCGCCCGAACGTGAACTACCACGCGCCCTCGCCCTATGGCATTCCCTATCGCTGCCTGTATTCTCGAAACGTCGAGAACCTGTTCTGCGCCGGACGCAATATCTCCGTCACGCACTGGGCGCTTTCCTCAACCCGCGTCATGGGCACCTGCGCGCTGCTGGGACAGGCGGTCGGCACGGCCGCCGCAATCGCGATAAAAGAACGGTTGTCGCCCCGCGGCGTGTATGAAAAGAAGCTCTCGCTTCTCAGGCGGACGCTGATGGACGACGACTCCTACCTGCCCTTCCAGACGCGGGAAATTCCTGAAATTTCCCGAAACGCCATGCTTACAGGCTGTGAAAACGTCGAGACCCTTCGAGACGGCTTCGACCGCCCCGTCGGGGAGATCGACCACGGCTGCCGCATGGAGAAGGGAACGTGCATCGAATACCGCTTCCCCGCGCCGGTTCGCGTGAGCGGCGCGCGAATCATCTGGGACAGCGACCTGAACCGCACGGATCAGCCGGAGGTGCAGGGCACCCGCTTCTCTCACAATATGATGTGCAACAAGCCCCTGAACTTCGGCGATTTCCATGTTCCCGGAAGCATGGTTCGCGCCTACCGGCTGGAGGGCGTGAAGGAGGACGGCAGCGTCCAGCTTCTCCACGCCGCCGCCAATAACTACCAGCGACTCAACCAGATTCCCATCTCCGGCGCCTATCGGGCTATTCGCCTGATTCCGGAGGAAACATGGGGCAGCAGGGACGTTCACCTGTTTTCCTTTGAAGTGTATTGATGAAAATCGGGGCATCTGCCGAAACGAAATGCAGCAGATGCCCCGATGATTTATTCGCCCGAATCGTCACGCTTTGTGCGTGCCGCCTTTGACGATTTCCAGCAGCACCTTCTGAACGAGGTAATCGTGCTCGTAGGTGAACGGGTTGGCCTTTGCGCCGGTTATGTAGTCGTAAAAGTCCAGCGCCATGGTATCGTAGCGTCCGTCCTTTGAAAAGTCGTCCACGGGGATGTCGATTTTCACGTCCTCATAGGGCTGGTTGGTGATTTGGATATCCGAGTAGGTCATGTGGGTTCTGCGTTCCATCGGCAGGATGGAGACGGAGCCTTTGCTTCCCGTCACCACGAACTGACGGCGCCCCCAGCCGTTAACCTCGACGGAGCTTACGAAGATTCTCGCCAGCGCCTTCTCGTATTCCAGCACGGCAAGGTTGTTGTCCGGGAAGTCCACGCCGTCCAGCTTTGTATGCTTCAGGAAGCTGACAATTCGCTGCGGCTCGCCCAGAAGGTAGACGATCGCTTCCAGCATGCAATACGCGTGGAGCTTCAAGCGCGTCGGCTATCGCGAAATCTGCCTTTCTTACGCGTATCAGCTGCTGTATCAGGCGGTGGTCTGCGAAAATGAAGAGTATATCGCTTCTTCCCTTGAAAAACGCATTGAAAACGGCACGCTGTATCTGAGCCAGCATTACTGTGACCACGCGCTGACCATTCAGAAGCTGGCGGAGCTCTCCGATACCAGCGAAATCTACTTTCGCAAGCTGTTCACGAAAATCTACGGCATGTCGCCGAAGAAATATCTGCTTCTCATGCGGATTGACCGGGCGAAGTACCTGCTGGAAACATCCGATCTCGCCATCCGCACCATCTCTGAATCGGTCGGCTACGGCGATGTGTACTCCTTCTGCAAGGCCTTTCGCAAAATGGTCAACTGTGCTCCGACGGAATACAGGAAGCGGACGAAGTAACCTGCGCGATTTATCCTTCGCGATACCATATCAAATACCATATCAAAGGAGAGATGTATGATGAGGTTTTCGAACAAAGTTGCGTGGATTTCCGGCGCCGGAGGCTATATTGGCGGAACGACCGCCCGGATGCTTGCCGCCGAGGGTGCGGCGGTCGCGGTATGCGACATAAACGAAGCTTGCGTGGAAAAGACGGTCAGCGCTATTGTGGGAGCGGGAGGGAAAGCGGTCGGCATCGTGTGCGACATCACGAATTCCGCGTCCGTAGATGCGGCGGTTCAGAAGGCTGTCGAGACCTTCGGCCGGCTGGACATCATGGTGCACGTAGCGGGTGGCAGCGCGCGCGACCGCATGAAAGAGCTGATTCAGCAGAGCGACGATGTGATTCAGGACATTATTGGTGTGAACCTGTTCGGCGGAATCTGGGCCAGCCGTGCGGCGGCGCAGCAGCTTGTAAAGGAAGGCCACGGAGGCCGCATCATCAATATTTCGTCTATCGTCGCGATGGAAGGTCTGAAGGGCTGCGTTGACTATGCGGCTTCCAAGGGCGGTCTGATTGCCATGTCCCGTTCGCTGGCGAAGGAGCTTGCGTCCTACGGGATCACCGTCAACACGGTCGCGCCCGGCGTTGTGCAGCGACCGGCTTACCATGACGAAAACTATTCGCTGAATACGAATTTTCTGCATATCAAGTGTGAAGCGACGGACATTGCCAACATGGTGCTCTTCCTCGCGTCCGACGAGGCTCGCTTCATTACGGGGCAGACTTATGTCGTCGACGGCGGCCGCAGTCTGGCCATGAAGGGATCGGACGTGTAACAGGCGCGTTTCGGAAAGGAAGAAGAACCATGAAAATGAAAGCCATGCTGATTGAAGAGACCAGCCGGGAGCTTGTGTGGTCGGACGTAGAAAAACCCTCCGCCGGAGCGGGGCAGGTTGTGATTGAAATTTACGCGGCGGCGCTGAACCGCGCCGATCTTTTGCAGCGCGCCGGTACCTACCCCTCGCCCAAGGGCTGGCCGGCGTGGATGGGGCTGGAGGTATCCGGCGTCGTCAGCGAGGTGGGCGAAAACGTCGCCCGCTGGAAGGTTGGCGACAAAGTGTGCGCGCTTCTGGGCGGAGGCGGCTACGCCGAATACGTTGCCGTGCCGGAGGAAATGGTGATGCCGATTCCGGCGGGCCTGAGTTTTGAAGCCGCCGCCTCGCTTCCGGAGGCCTACGCGACCTGCTATCTGAACCTGTTTATCGAGGGCGGACTGAAGCACGGCGAAACGCTGTTTTTCCCGGCGGGCGCTTCCGGCCTTGCTTCCGTGGGCATTCCTATGGCGCACGCGTTCGGCGCGTATGTCATCACCAGCGTGCTTACCGAAGAAATCAAGCGGAAAATCAGCCATCTGCCCGCCGATGTCGTGATTGATTCTTCCTCAGAGGACACTGTGGACGTTCTGAAGCGCGAAGCCGAAAACAGGCATCCCGTGGACGTCGCCATCGACTGTCTGGCCGGTGAAACGATTGGAAAGGCCTTCCCCTATGTCAACGAGGGCTGCCGCTGGGTGCTGATTTCCACGCTGGCGGGCGTCACGACCACGGTTCCGCTGCGCGCGCTGCTGACCAAGGGAATCACCTTCAAGGGAAGCATGCTCCGCAAGCGTACCTCCGCTGAAAAGGGAACGCTGCTGGCCAGTCTTGTGCGCGACATCTGGCCGAAGCTGGAAAGCGGAGAAATCGTTCCGTCCGTCTATAAGGTGCTTCCCATCGCGCAGGCCGACGAAGCCCACGCGATCCTCAAACGCGGCGAAAATGTGGGCAAGGTCGTTCTGCGGGTGAAGGATGCCTGACGCGGCCCATGATACAAAAGAGGAAGGAAGTCTTATGGCAGAATCGAAATGGAAGAACTTTGTCCGCAGCAAAAAAGGCGCGCTGCTTCTTGGACTTCTGACCATGCTGTGCTGGGGCTCCCTGTTTCCGATGGTGAAGCTGGGCTACCGCGCGTTTGATGTGGATACGTCTTCCCCTGGAAGCATTCTCCTGTTCGCGGGCCTTCGTTTCTTTATCTGCGGTCTGCTGCTGGTTCTCTTCGTCTGGCGGCGCGACCGCAGACTTTCCCTGTCCGACCGTCAAACCCTTCTGCCGGTTTTCATGATTGCCCTGACGGCGTATATCCTGCATTATACATGCACCTATCTCGGTCTTGCAAACCTTGAAAGCAGCAAGACGGCCATTATCAAGCAGATCGGCACCCTGTTCATCGTCTGCTTCGCGTTCCTGTTTCGCAGGGAAGACCGGTTCACCCTCGCGAAGCTGGCAGGCGGCATACTGGGCTTTGCCTCCATTCTGGTGATCAATCTGGAAGGGCTTCGCCTTCGCTTCACGGTGTGGGACCTGCTGGTGGTCTGCGCGTCCTTTGCATCCGTCGCCTCGACCATCTTCTCCAAAAACGCCTATGACCGCTGCGACCCACTCTACGTCACCGCTCTTTCCCAGCTGATCGGCGGCGCAATCCTCCTCCTGATCGGTATGCTGCTTGGCGGGAGAATGGGTAAAGCGGGTCCCGTGCCATTCTGGATCCTTGCGTATATCTGCCTCGCCTCCTGCGTTGGCTATGGCCTGTGGAACCTGCTGCTCAAATACCACGATATGTCCCGGATGAGCACCATCAAGTTCGCCGAAACCCTCTTCAGCGCCGTCTTCTCATGGACGATCCTGGGCGAAAATATCTTCCGGTGGCAATACCTGTTCTCCTTCGCGCTGGTAGCCGCTGGCTTAATAATCAGCACCCACTCAAAACCATAAACCAATTCCCGACCCCGCCATGGAAGCAAATTCCTTTGGCGGGGTTGCTTTTTGTGCGGATGAGGCGTGCAATTAAATTAGCTGTTTGGAGGAAATAATTAAAATTTACGGATGAAAATAGTTAGCAAGGTTGGATTGAGATGATAAGTAGGAGGAATCGCATGAAAAAACTTCTCAGTCTGGTGCTTGCTTTTGCGATGCTTCTGTCTGTGTGCGTTCTCGCACACGGTGAAGAGGCCGCGCAGAAGTACGATCTCAAGGGCATGACCGTAAAGGTTCGCAACTGGGATACCCCGAACCCCTACGCAGCAGAGACCGATCAAGTGGACAAGGACAGGTGGCTGCCCATCTACGAGGCGGCCAAGGCGAAGTACAACTGCGAGTTGAGTTCTACAATCCGACCGTCGAGTACGATGAGTTCACCACCGAGTGGCTGCAGTCCATCGCGTCCGGCAGCCCCTGCTGGCACATCACCAACAACTTCTCTGCGATGTGGCTGATCACCATGACCGCCAACAACGGTCTCGAGGAGATCGGCAAGGCGTTGGAAACGCTGCAGATGCCGGAAGTCTTCAAGAAAACGGTCGTTTCCGGCGACAGCATTTACGGCTTCGTGACGAGCTATCAGGGCACCGAGGGTCTGGTCTACAACAAGGCCATGATCGAGGAAGCGGGCATAGAGTTCACGCCCACCGAGATGTTCCTCAACGGCACCTGGACCTACGACGACTTCTAAGCTATTCGATACCGGAGTCTCTATGGGTCTGTTCGGCGAAACAACTGTGCATAGCTCGTTCGAAATGGGCTTCGAAGGCGGCGGCGGCGCGACGACTGACCTTCAGAAATGGAAGAAGCATATCGAACGCGTGGAAGAGACCGGGATAAACGTCGACGGAGCCGTACATCTATGTGGATGGCATCTACCTGAAGCGGAACTGGGGCGGTGAATACGAAAACGTCTCGATTCTGGTGGCAGTTGGCGTTGCAGAAGACGGATACCGTGAGGTTCTGGGCGCACAGGAGGGCATGAAGGAGGACAAAGCCAGCTGGCAGAGCTTCTTCAAATGGCTGAAAGGCCGTGGACTGGATGGCGTCCGGCTGGTTGT
>SFHK01000006.1 GCA_004556395.1 Clostridiales bacterium | reverse complement strand
ATGCGGTATTAGCAACTGTTTCCAGTTGTTATCCCCCTCTGTGGGACAGATTGCTCACGCGTTACTCACCCGTCCGCCACTCGAATGACAACCGAAGTCGTCATCCTCGTTCGACTTGCATGTGTTAAGCACGCCGCCAGCGTTCGTCCTGAGCCAGGATCAAACTCTCTTGTTTAATCCTTCCCGTTCATCCCCGATGCGCGCCAACGCCCCGAGCATAAACAGTATCTCAACTCTCCCGAATCGACTGTTTGCTTCTCGTTCTCTGTATCGTTTTCAAGGATCGCGCCGCTCGCGTTTCTCGCGGACAGCTTGTATATATTATCACCTGTAGCCTCATTTGTCAATAGGCTTTTTCGAAAAATCTTTTTCTTAACACTTCTTCGCGTTCATCCGCGCGATTCGGCGTTTTTCGGCGGCGTTCCACTCCATTTTGTCCTCTTCCGTCTCGAGAATCAGCTTCGGAACCGGCCTTGGCTTCTCATTTTCGTCGAGCGCAACCTCGACCAGATAGGCGCGATTCACCATTTCACGCCGCCCATCCATCTTTTCGACAAAGCTGTCCACGCGCACCTCAATACTGGTTCGTCCCGTCCACGTCACGCGCCCGACGGTCACAAGCAGATCTCCGGCGCGCGCGGGCGCGAGAAACTGAAGGTGATCAATACAGGCCGTCGTAACATCCGAATTGGCAAACCGGCGCGCCGCCACGCCGGCGACCACGTCGATCCACATGAGAAGCTGACCGCCGAACAGGCGGCCGGAGCCGTTGATATGCTCCGGCCGAATGATGTGCACCTGCTCCGCGCACGCATCCTGCCACCGTTTCTCCATCGTTTCCATCTTATCCTCCCATTATGCCTCGCCGCGCGCGAGAATCAGGGGCACGAGCATTTCATCATCCGTAAGGCCGGCATGCTGGCCAATGAGCGTAAACGGCTTGGTCGCAAGCGTCGTATAGCGCAGATAGCTCTTCCCGACCGCGCAGGCGAGATAATCGCCGACGAAATCCTCGCACTTGGGATGCGGGGTTCCGCGTCCCAGAAGATGGCTCGAAAAGACCTCTTCATGCGGAATCAGCACAAATTCGTCGCCGCACACCGCCTTGAACTCGCGTTCAAACTGCAGCTTCCGGCCCGGCTTCACGAACAGGCTGGCCGCGCGCGCTTCGATAGACGGCGGCATCAGCAGGCATTCGTTCAGCTGTGGAATCTGCGCAAGATCGATGCGCTCCGTCGCGTCCACAAGGCCGTGGTCGGCGGTGATGAGCATTAGCGCGTCGCGGGGCAGCGCCTTCGCGAGCGCTTCCGCCTGCGCGTTCAGCGAATCGAAATTCTGCTGCGTCCGCTCGGAGGCAACGCCAGTTTCATGCATGGTATGATCGGGCTCGGAGAAATATACGCACACGAGCTTTCTGCCGGGCTCGGCGCTCACCTCGCGGACGACCCGCGCGCAGTCGGCGAAATCGCGGCCGTCGTAGGTGTGCACGAAGTCGGCTCCGTTTGTGGAATAGCTGGGGAATGGGAACACCGCGTGCGTTTCCACCTTTCCGTTCAGGCGCACAAAGCCGGACGGAACGGGCATCAGCGTTTCCGCCGGAGACGGGCCGGGATACGCTTCGCCGGTATGGCTGTCGCGGTTCAGGAAGGTGTCGATCTGGCGGCCGCACTCCTTGAAATACAGGCTCCACCCCAGCCAGCCGTGCTCCAGCGGAGACAGACCCGACCAGATGCTGGTGGTAGCCGCCGTGGTCGTGGACGGAAACACCGCGGAAAGCGGGCATACGTCGTGCGTGCGGAAGAAGCTGTTCTCCGGCAGACGGCGCCTGAGCAGGTTTTCGCCCATGCCGTCCAGCACCATCAGAATCACCACGCGGGGCGCCGCGTCCTTCAGCGCCCCGTCCAGCTCGGGAAGACAGGGATAGCCCATCTTCACACCGAAATAGTTCATCACGCTCGCCGTGATGGACAGCGAGCTGCGGTCATAATCCGGAAATCTCATGCCTTCAGTTCCTCAATCGAATGGTTCAGTCGCTTCAGCGTCTCTTCCTTGCCCAGCAGATACGCGATTTCGAACGCGCCGCCGGGCGTGTTGGCCTTGCCGGAAATGGCGATGCGCAGCGGCCACAGCATCTGGCCGTTCTTCATGCCAAATTCCTGAATGGCGGCCATGACCGCGTCGTGCAGCGCGGCTTCCGACCAGTCCTCCTGCTTTTCGAGCACGGGAAGGATGCGGGTGAGCGCGTCCAGCGCGACCTCCGGGTTCGTCTTCATTTTCTTGTGGGTGTACAGCTCCTTGTCGAAGGACGGCATTTCCGCGAGGAAGTCGACCATCTCCGGCAGCTGATTGAATACCTCGGTGCGCGGCTGCAGAAGCTCGCACAGGCGCTTGAGGTCAAGCTCGCCCTCGCCCAGCGCCTTCTGAAGCCACGGCGTGGCGATCTTCTCATATTCCTCGGCAGACAGGCGGCGCACGTACTCGGCGTTGAACCAGGTGAGCTTGTTCATGTCGAACAGCGCCGGGGACTTGTTAATGCCCTCGAGATCGAAGATTTTCTCCAGCTCGGACAGCGTGAAGAACTCGCGCTCGCCCTTCGGGCTCCAACCCAGCAGCGCAATGAAATTGATAATCGCGTCGCGCAGGTAGCCCTGCTCCAGCAGATCCTCAAACGTGGGGTCTCCGTAGCGCTTGGAAAGCTTGCGCACGATGGTCACGGGATTGCCGTTCTCATCGGGAATGATTTCCTTGGTCATCTTGTCGCGGCGGAAGTCCTCGCGCATGACGGGCGGCAGATGCACGTACATCGGCGGCTGCCAGCCGAAGGCCTCGTACAGCAGGTTGTACTTCGGCGCGGAAGAAAGATATTCGGTGCCGCGCATCACGTGAGTGATGCCCATGGTGTGGTCGTCAATGACGTTGGCGAAGTTGTACGTGGGCAGCCCGTCGGCCTTGATCAGCACGTTGTCGTCCAGCGTGGAGCAGTCCACCTCGACATGGCCGTACAGCACGTCGTCGAAGCCGGCCTTGCCCTCGGTGGGCACGTTCTGGCGAATGACGTAGCTCTCGCCCGCGGCCAGACGGCGCTCGACCTCTTCCTTGCTCAGCTTCAGGCAGTCCTTTTCATACTTGTAAGGACGGCCTTCCTTCTCGGCGCGCTCGCGGTCGGCTTCCAGCTTCTCCTTGGTGCAGAAGCAGTAATAGGCGTGGCCGCTTTCCACCAGCTGTTTGGCGTAGGGCAGATACATCGCCTTGCGCTCGCTCTGGATGTAGGGGCCGTATTCGCCGCCCACGTCCGGGCCTTCGTCGTAGGTAAGGCCGGCCTGACGCATGGAATCGTAAATCTTCTGAACGGCGCCGGGAATCTCGCGCTCCTGATCGGTGTCTTCGATGCGCAGGATGAAGCGGCCGCCCGTGCGGCGGGCGTACAGATAGGTATACAACGCCGTTCTCAGGCCGCCGAGATGCAGGTAGCCCGTGGGGCTGGGGGCAAAGCGGGTGCGGACAGTCATGGAAATCGCTCCTTACATGATGAAATCGCGCGAAATGCACGCGCGCAGAATACTCGTTACCTTATCATACCATGCGTATGTGAATTTCGCGCGAAACGCATGCCCGTTTTTTCGCCCGTGAAAGAAAAAAGTCTCCGAACCATCCTTGCGGACGGCCCGGAGCGCGTGGGGATTACTTCTTTCTGACCGGAATCCAGACTTCGCTGTAGTAGTTTTCGTCCATCGTGCCCTTCGCGTACTTCGTGGGATTGTCGTAATACTCCACGCAGTACCCGGCGGCGAACTCGTAGTCCTTCATGGCGGGCAGCCATTCGGTGAAGATGCGGGTGTTTACGTCCTGAAGTGCCACGGGAAGCGCGCCTTTGCAGGGAAACACCGCCCACGTGAACGCGGGAATCGTGCGCACGACGAAGCCGTCCGGCGCTTCGCAGCCGGGATCGCAGGGATCGGCGATCAGGTATTCGAAGGTCTCCTGCCCCATGCTTTCGTCGATGTTGACGCCGTACGTTCCCATGACGGTCTTGCCCTTTCCCTCGGCGTAGTGCTGCTGCCAGAACGCGGGCACGCGCGCCTTCGCGCCTTCATACGGGAACACGGCGGCGTTTGCCAGCACAGTGAACGCGTCTTTGCTTACGATTTTGTAGTCCATGAGATAGCCCCCTTCAAGTGAAAATCGAATTTTCAGCGGAGCAAAGGACTTCAGCAGTACGCCGTCTCTGCGCGCGGCCGTCGGCGTAACGCCGTGAAAGCGGGTGAAGGCCTTGGTGAAGCTGTCCGGCGAATCGTAGTCATACTTCAGCGCAATGTCGATCACCTTTTCGTCGGTCGCCGCAAGGTCGTTTCCGGCCAGCGCGAGTCGACGATTGCGGATGTACTCCGAAACCGTGAAGCCGCACAGCAGGGCAAACCCCTTCTGGAAGTAAAACGGCGACACGTTTACCGCCCGCGCAATCGTTTCGATGGTAAGCGGTTCGGTGATATGCGCCTCGATATACTGAATCGAGTTCCCGATGACGGCCATCCATTCCATGCGGCGCGCGCTCCTTTGCTTTTGCTGTGAGTCGATTATAACTGTTTTTCAGGAGTGCTTCTCGACGAAACATGCTCAGTTTTGTCCGTTTTGATCATGAATTACCGAAGAACCCAGTAATCGCCGTACAGACAGCCGTCGTTGCCGGCCATTGGATGCTCCGATGGCGCAAAGCCCGCGCGGCGAAGCGCCGCGATTCGCTCGGCGGCATAGGGCGGCGCCTTGGTCAGCACGCTTTCGCAGCCGAGCAGGCCGGACACGCGCGGCGCGATCAGGCGAAAAAGCTCGTGCAGCGCGTCTTCCCGTTCGCGGTCGCTGCGCACGTCCACGCGCAGGATTCCATCCTGCCCTCGCGCGCCCTCGGCGGCGCAGGTACACAGATCGATCGAACCAACGATTTCCGCAATCGTCTTGTCCACGATAACCATCCGCACGAACCAGCGGTTTTCATACGCCTGCCGCCAGAATACCATCAGCTTCGCCATGCGTTCCTCTGTCGGATAGTAGAAGGTGTCGCCGTTGCAGTTGTCCCCGTTGAAAAACGGCAGCGCATCCGTATCGCCGTACACGCCCGTCAGTCCGGCGCAGTCCTCCGGCCTTGGCGGACGAACCAGAAACCGCGCGCTTTCAAACATGTAGCTGGTCTCATAGAGGCCAAGCACGGTGCTGCGCGCATGGGAAGCCGGGTTCACAGGCTTCTCGCGGCGCGCCGTGATGAGGGTAAGGCTCGTCGCGTTCACGGTGATTTCGCAGCCGTCCACGCGAACGTACCAGTTCTTCCCGCGCCGCTCAAGAACCGCCGCCGGATCGAGCACAAGCGCGCGGCACCACGCCACGGGTTCCTGCTCTCCGAGGGAAAGATTCCGCCGAATGCGCGCCGCGCCCTGCGGCGTGGTGTGCAGACGGTCAAGGTTGGCGATTAAGGAATCGGCGAGCAGCTCCATGGGGAATCTCTCCTTTGGACGGCGTATTTGTTTCATTATTATAGCAAACATGCCCGCCGCCCGTCAACCGTCGGCGTACAGAAAAACGGAGTCGCCTCCGCGCGGGAAGCGGCTCCATTCAAAAGATGGATTATGCGGCGGTGTTGAACTCGAACAGGTTCACGTCGAAGTCGAGATACTCGCCCTCGCCCACTTCGCCGTCGGCGTTGTCCATGCCCTCGGCGCGGTACACCTTCACGGAGATCGTGTCGCCGAAATTATGGGACGCGAGCGTCTGCTGCACGTGGGTCGCGGTATCGGCGAGCACGCCGTCGACCTCAACGATGATGTCGTTCACCTGAATGCCGGCCGCGGCCGCCGGAGCGCCGTCTACAACCTCGATCACCTGCATGCCCGTCGGCAGCTGGCCGGTGTACACGCGGTAGTCGTTGCTGGTGTTCAGCGGGCTGATGGTTACGCCCAGCAGAGGCTTATCGCCGGTGGAAACAACCCTGGTGGTGTTATCGTCCGCGGCGGGCGCGGTGACGTCGCCGGTCAGAACCTTGGTGATGGCTTCCTCAATCAGGGGCTTGGCGGCGTTGATCGGGATGACCAGCCCGATGCCCTCGATGGTGGCGCTGCTGCTGGAATAGTAGCTGTTGTTCGAGATCTTCATGGACGGGATGCCCATCAGCTGACCCAGCACGTTGAACATGCCGCCGCCGGAGTTGCCGGAGTTGATAGCCGCGTCGGTCTGAATCATCGAGTTGGTTACCTGACGCTTGAGGCCGTACTTGTCGGTGGTTGTGGTGGAGTTGATCTGGCGGTCAAGCGCCGAGATGATGCCGACCGTGACCGTGCCGCGCAGCTTGTCGGACAGTGGGTTGCCAATGCAGATCGACCACTCGCCCACCTGCAGCTGATCGCTGTCGCCCAGCGTGACGGGGGCAAGCTTCAGGTCGGGCGCGTACACCACGGCCACGTCCAGCGACTCATCGTAGGCGACAACCGTCGCGGCGATTTCGTCGTCGCTGTTCAGGATGGACAGGGTCAGGCGGGTCGCGTCCTCCACAACGTGGTAGTTCGTCAGCACCACGTGGTCATACACGACCACGCCGGAGCCAGTGGAGGTCAGCTTCTCGGTGGTTTCGCTGCCGGAACGGTTGGAACCGCGGCCGGAGCCGCCGCCAAAGCCGAAGCCGAAGCCGCCGAAGCCATAGTAGGGAGAATAGTTGTTCACGGTGTAGTTCTGATAGTTGTTCACGCCGACGACGCTGCCCTGCACGCTCTTGACCACGTCAATGAACGGGCTGGTTACCTTGCTCTGGTCGGTGGTCGTGTTTACCACGCTCGCGGCGGCCTGCTTGGCTTCATCCGCCGACATGGCAAAGGCGACGGAAACGCTCGCGACGCATACGACGATGGCGAGTACGATGGCGAATAGTTTCTTCTTCATGATTATGTCCTCCAGTCTTGGTCTTTGGGCTTTATGTCAATCCGGGACGCTTTCACTCAGTCGAGCGTCAGTTCATCCCAGAAGGATTCGTTGATCTCGCACTCCGTCTGTTCATACAGGCGGTTGTAGGTTTCCGAGAATGCGTCCGCCCGCGCCTGATACAGCGCCTGAGCCACCGCGTCCTCATAGGCCAGCGTGTCCGTGTTGTCCAGCAGTCGGACAACGAACAGACCGTAGTCTGTTTTGATGACCCCGCTCGTTTCGCCGACGGTCATGGTCTGAACGGTATCCAGAAGCGTCTGGTCGACCTCGCGGCTCCCGGCTGTCAGGGAGGCTTCGCCCCATGTAAGCTCGGGATGCGCGGCGGCGGCTTCCTGCGGCGAATCGGCGCACATGCAATCGAGCATCGTCCGGCCGATTTCCCGCTCGCGCGCTTCGGTCAAAGGAACGGTCTCGCCGTTCTCGTCAACGCCCGCCAGCGGGTGGGACAGATAGCACAGATCGTAGATCACGTAGTCTCCGGGATTCACGGCGGCGCGCACCGCCGCTTCGTCGACGTCCATTTCGTTCAGCAGATGGCTGCACTTGCGGTCGGCCAGCTTCTGCTTCAGGAACACCGCCTTCACGTCCGCTTCGGTAAAACCGGCGCTTTCCGCGTCCGTCAGCGATGTGAAGAACTCGTGCGCGTCGCTTTCGGCGGCCGCCTCGTCGTCGGCGGTGGCTGTCATTCCATCGGCCTGCGCCATCTGGCAGAACACGTTCATCATCACAAGCTCCCGGAACACGTCGCTCTTCACCGCCTCGGCGGCGCTTCGGCCGTCGGAACAGGGAATCGACCAGTAATCCAGTCCCAGAAAATCGCGGTAGTAGGCGACGATGTCCTCGTAGCCGCTCTTCGCCGCGCAGACGTACACGCGCGCTTCGGCGAACGACACGGGAGTTCCGTCGATCATCACGGCCGTTTTCTCATCGGCAAGCGCCTGAACGCCCGCAAGCATCAGTGCCAGCATGAGCACAGCCAGTCTTCGCAATCTCAAGCGCATCGCCTCCTTTCCAACGTACGGGCACATTATAGCATGGAAGTTCTTAAAAAGCAGCCGGGAAAATCCTTAGGAATTCTTAATTTGCTTCATTGCCGATGGAATTTCGGATTCGCAGGCGTTATAATAGGAACAAATGCAAGAGAGGTGAGAACGAATGGCCGACGAACGGCTGATTATGATTGCCGACGACGATCCGGATATTCGCGAGGTCGTTCGAATTCTGCTGGAAAGCGAGGGCTTCCGAATCGTGGAGGCCGTGGACGGCGACGACGCCATTTCCAAAATCGATCCGGCGATTGATCTGTATATTTTGGACGTGATGATGCCGGGAAAGAGCGGCTATCAGGTGTGCCGCGCCATTCGCGCCGCGTCCACCGCGCCGATTCTGTTCCTGACCGCCAAATCGCAGGACGGAGACAAGTCGATGGGCTTCTCCTCCGGCGGAGACGATTACCTGCCCAAGCCGTTTTCCTATACCGAGCTGACGGCGCGCGTGAAGGCGCTGCTTCGGCGCTACTATGTGTATCGCGGCAAGGAAAGTGAGGAATCGAAGGAAAAGATCGTCATTCGCGATCTGGTGATCGACCGGCAGACATGCGAGGTCAGGCTCGCGGGCGCGGAGGTGCAGCTGACGGACATCGAATACCGCATGCTGCTTCTGATGGCCGAAAACCGGCGCAAGGTGTTCTCGGCGCAGAACCTGTACGAATCCATCTGGAACGAGCCGTACTTCTATTCGTGCAACAACACCATCATGGTGCACATCCGCAACCTGCGCCGCAAGATCGAGCCGGACCCGGATAATCCGCAGTATATCAAAACCGTATGGGGAAAGGGCTATCGCATTGACTAAGAGACGGCCGCGCGTGCACCTGTGGTTCGCGCTTCTGATGATTACGCTGCTTTCCTTCGTGACCGCGGCGGCGGCGTTCGCGGGCATGAACGCGGCGGGCAACGCGCTGATTCGCAGCCGAATCTACACGCGCGAAAAAATCTACGCCCGCGAAAAGGAATACTTCTCCGAGCTGCTTGCCGACATGTCGGAAAACAACTACGGCTTTTCCGACCGCGAGCGCATCCAACAGTGGGTTCGCGAAAGGAAGGATCTGATGCTGGCGGTGTACGACGCCGCCAACCTGTACCGGCAGGATTCCAGCGGCGTTTTGTACGCCGGCGTGTCGGACGCGCTGTCGATGTACGACCTTCTGCAGGATCAGTATTCGGAATACTGGTATACCTGCCTGATCAACACCGGCCGCGGCTCGATGCGCTCCCGCGTGGTCAAGGTGATGTATTATCCCATGTACCGCGCGCGCGATATTGCCATGCTGATTGAGGGCGCGGCGGCGTTTTTGCTGTTCGTCGCGATGCTGCTTCTGTGCATTCGCAAAAAGACGCGCTACATCGAGCTGCTCAGCCGTCAGCTGCAGGTAATGCAGGGCGGCGAGCTTTCCGTGCCGATGACCATCCGCGGCAGGGACGAGCTGACGACGCTGGCGGAAGATATTGAAGAGATGCGTAAGTCGTTCATCGAACGGCTGGAGCACGAGGAGGAAATGACGAAAAACGCCTCCGAGCTGCTCACGGCCATGTCGCACGACCTGCGCACGCCGCTGACCAGCCTGATCGGCTATCTGGATATCATCGATCTGGGCAAGTGTCATTCGCCTGAGCAGGTGCAGAAATACGTGCACTCGGGCAAGCAGAAGGCGTATCAGATTAAGGAAATGACGGACAAGCTGTTCGAGTACTTCCTCGTATACTCGGAAAACGACAAGCCCGTGGAAAAGGAGCGGCTGGACGCGGCGACGCTGTTCACCCAGCTTTGGTCGGAAAGCGCGATGAGTCTGGAAACGGAGGGTTTCCATGTAGACATGCGCGCGGAGGAAAGCACCTGCGAGGTGCTGGCCAACGTGCCGCTGCTGCGGCGGGTGTTCGACAACCTCGTATCCAACGTGCGCAAGTACGCCGACCCGGTGCAGCCGGTGGAAGCGGAAATGCGTGCCTGCGAGGGCGGCTACCGCATGGAGGAGCGCAACTCCATCGCCGATGTGCCGCGCGGCGAAAGCTCCGGCATCGGAATCGCGTCCTGCAGGAAGATCATGGAAAGCCACGGCGGTTCCTTCGAAATCGAAAAGCAGGGTGACCAGTGCGTATGCCGCCTGTTCATCCCCGCCGCGCCCGCCGAGGAACCCGCCGGCGTTCTCCCGGAAGGCTCAAGCGGCAAGGCGCTTTCTGAAAGCTCAAACGAAGAAAACGCGTCGCGTTCTTCCTCTGAAAACGCTCCGGAAAGCTCGAACGAAGAAACCGCATCGCGTCCTTCCTCTGAAAAGCTCCCGGAAAGCTCGAACGAAAAAACGGCGGAGTGAACCGCGCCGGTCGCCGATTCACTCCTGCCGAAAGGTGTTTCAGATTGTCGCCGGAAAGCTCTGCGAGAGAAAGTCATAGAAATCCAGCGCGCGCCATTCGTGTCCGCCTTCGTGCACCGAATGGCGCAGCTTTTTCTCCGCGTCCAACGCGGCATAGGCGTTTCGGGCGATGGCGACCTGCGAGTACACGTTCTGAATCCGGCCGACGTTTCCGTTCAGGTGGTCGTTTTCGCCGGACTCGATGAACAGCGGCCGCGGCGCGATCAGCGCGCCCAGGTCGCCGCAGTCCAAGAAGCGCCACAGGTTGGGCACGAAGTTGCACGCGCAGTTGTGCGGCAAAAGCAGCAGCGATTCCTTGAAGCCGTAGAACCAGCCGCCCACCTCGGCGAACGCCACGCGCTCGTCGCACGCGGCAAAGAACAGCGTCTGCTGCCCGCCGCCAGAGAAGCCGCCCGCGCCCAGCCGTCCGTCCGCGTCCGGCCGGGACAGCGCGTAGTCCGCCAGACGCATCAGATCCCATACCTCCATGCCGCACACCGAATAGCCCAGCGCAATGGCCAGATTGTTCAGCGGGCCGTGCGAGCAGCTCTTTTTACGATCGTCGCCCGCGTCCATGAATTCGCGGCGGTCGCCGGAGCCGCGCGCGTCCGGCGCGAAAACCAGATAGCCGCGCTTCACCAGCGACAGCGCCATCACGTCCCGCTCGCCGTCGGGCGCGATCGTCCGCTCGCTCGCGCCGCCGTGTCCGTGCGGCACGATGAACGTCGCGCGCCGGTCGGAGGGCGAAGCGCCGTCCGGAATCAGCACGTAAAACGGCATGCGCACGTTCGGCTCGGTTTCCATTTCCATGCGCTCGACGCGGTATCCATCGCGCGTCTCGCTGGAAAGCCGCACGGGGTTCGGCGCACAGGGCTCGAATCGGTTCAGGGAAAGCAGCTCCCACAGCTTCGCGCGCGCCTCGCGCTGCCACACGAGCACGACCTCCCTGCCCTCTGCGGGCGCGGGCATGCGGCGGGCTTCGCGGTCAAATACGGTCTCCATATGCGGAAGAATCGAATAGCGTTCCATGGGCGGTACCTCCGTTTTTTTATTTCATTATCGCCGCGCGGACGCGCGTTGTCAAGCGTTTTCGGGGATTGACAGGCGAAGCGCGATCGGTTATAATCAAAAGCGCGGCAGGAAGCCGCGCGCGCGCCAGAAGGCGCGAAAACGTCCCCGGGGTTAATAATACGAAGAAGGAAACGCGTCAGGAAGAGGCGTTGGCTCATGCGTGGGTCGGCGATTTTTTTATGCCTGAAAGGAGTACGAACGGTATGAACACCAATCTTCGCAAGCTTGTATTCTCGGCCATGTTCCTCGCGCTATGCATTGTGCTTCCCTTTTTGACGATGCAGATTCCCGAAATCGGCAGCATGCTGTCGCCGATGCATTTCCCGGTGCTGCTGTGCGGCTTCGTGTGCGGTCCCGTGTGCGGCGCGGTGGTCGGGCTGATCGCGCCGATTCTGCGCTCGCTGCTCTTCGGCATGCCGCCCCTGTTCCCGACGGCGACGGCCATGGCCATGGAAATGCTCTTTTACGGTGGAATGACCGGGCTCATGCACCTCATAATGCCCCGCAGGCCGTGGGCGCTGTGGGTTTCGCTGGCCATTTCCATGCTGGTTGGACGCGTGATGTGGGGATTTACCATGTTCCTGCTGATGGCCGCAAAGCACTCGCACTTCACGATGACGGCGTTCCTCTCGGGCGCGTTCATCAAGGCGTGGCCGGGCATCGTCTGCCAGCTCGCGCTGATTCCGCCGCTGGTGATGGCGCTGGACAAGGCCGGTCTGATGAAGGAAGGAAAGAAATTCAGATGAAGCATGTGCTGGTGAGCGCGTGCCTGCTGGGCATGCCGTGCCGATACGACGGGCGCTCGAAGCCCGCGGCGCTGACAGAGCTGAGCCGCGCGGCGGCGCTCGTGCCGTTCTGTCCGGAAATCTACGGCGGTCTGCCGACCCCGCGCCCGTCCGCGGAGCGGGACGGCGAACGCGTGAAGACGAAGAACGGCGCGGACGTTACCGAAGCGTTCCATCGGGGCGCGGCGCTTGCGGTCGAGCTGGCGAAGGCGCTGGACTGCCGCTGTGCGCTTCTGAAGGACAAAAGTCCGTCCTGCGGGCGCGGCCGAATTTATGACGGCACGTTCACCGGCACCCTGACCGACGGCAGCGGCGTAGCGGCCGAAGCGCTGGAACGCGCGGGCGTTCGCGTGTTCATGCCGCAGGAGCTGGACGCGCTGCTGGCGGCGCTTCAGGAAGACGAATAATCCGGCGATTCGCGGCGGGCATGTTCTTGACACTGCCCGCCGCGAACGCTATAATGAACCGGTAAGAGGTGATGCCATATGAAAAAGCGTTCCTGTTTCGGCCTGTGGACGGTGGTCTGGCTGCTGGCGGCGGTGGGCGTGATCGTGTTTTTCGTCGTCGCGCCGTGGACGGCGGTGTTTGCCCGGCAGCTTTTTCCGGCGTATCGAATGTTTTTCTGGCCGGGTCTGGCGTACACGTGGGTCGTCGCCGCTCTGTATGCGCTGGCGCTTTTTGACTTTGCCCGCATCGTCGGCAACATCGTGCGGGATCGTTCTTTCTGCTTGGAAAACGCGCGCCGGATGAATCGCATTTCCGCGTTCGCGCTGCTGGCGATGCTCTGGTTCGCGGTCGGGCTGGCCTGTCTGGCGCTCGCGCGGATGACCACGCCGGGGCTCTGGCTGCTGTTCGCGTTTCTGATCTTCATGTCGCTGGTCATCGCGCTGCTGGCGCGGGCGCTCGCGCGCCTGACGGAGCGCGCCGCCGAGATCAAGGAAGAAAACGACCTGACGGTGTGAGGTGCGAAATGGCAATCATCATAAATGTGGACGTGATGCTCGCGAAGCGCAAGATGAGCGTAACGGAGCTTTCCGAGCGCGTTGGCATCACGATGGCAAATATCTCCATTCTGAAAAACGGCCACGCGCGCGCCATTCGCATGGAAACGCTGAATTCCATCTGCCGCGCGCTCGACTGCCAGCCGGGCGACCTGCTGGAATACGTGCCGGACAGGGAGGAAAATTCTTGAACAAAACCAAAAAACGCATACGCTTCCTCGCCTGCATTGCCATGCTGTCGGCGATGCAGGTGGTTCTTTCCCGCTTTCTCTCCATTCAAACGCCCGTCGTGAAGATCGGCTTCGGCTTCGTGCCCGTGATGTTCGCGGGCGCGCTGTACGGCGCGGGCGGCGGCGCGCTGGCGGGCGCGCTTTCGGACGTGGTCGGCGCGCTGCTGTTCCCCTCGGGCAGCTACTTCCCCGGCTACACGCTGACCGCGGCGCTGTCCGGCGCGGTATACGGCTGGATGCTCCGCGGGCGACACAACCTTGTGCGGATTCTGCTCGCCTATCTCATCACCACGCTCTCCGTGACGCTGGGGCTGAATACCTTCTGGATCGCCCTCGGCAGGGGCTATCTGTATGTCGACGCCGCCGGACGCAATTTCTCAAACGTATGGATTCAGTTCGCGGCGCTCCTGCCTACCCGCCTGACGCAGGCCGGAATCATGCTGGCCGTCCAGACGATCGTGACGTTCCTCCTTCTGGAAGTCCTGCACCTCGACGCGCGGATACAGGAAACGTTTCAGCTGTAAACCGCCCCTGATACGAGGAGGAAATCCGATGTACGCCATCATAAGCGCCGTCATCAACGGTGCCGCCGCAAAATGCGTGCTGCTGGGCCGCTATCGCCGCATAGAGGAAACGCTGATCGTCAAAAAGATGTTGTTCGGCGTCAGAACAAAAACTCATCGCGAGGAAAAGCGAAAATGCCTCGTCTTCATTCCATATCGGCATACCCTGAAGGAAATCGCCGAAATCGACGAATCGCAGGTGCTTACGGCAAACGCCGCCATTCCCGCGGATTACGTCAAGGCCGACACCTTCACCTATGCGACGGGCGAAACGTATCCCGGCGAATTCGAAATTCGAGATTTCTGCGGCTGTCCCCTCCTGCTTGAGGATGCGTCCTTCCTCGAAAACGTCCTCGCCGACGAGCGGGACGCATGCCTTGAGTCCCTGTACCGATACGACCCGACGCTTGCGTCGCTCTGTCTTGAGCCGTAAACAAAAATCATCCTCCGCGCGTTTCCTGTGCGGAGGATGATTTTTTCATTTACAGTTCCACGTCCGTCACGTGCGGCAGGTGGTCGCTGGTGGTGGAGGTGGGCGCGAAGGCGTTCAGCACTCGGAACGGGCCGCGCAGGAACAGGTAGTCGATGCGAATCTCCGGCTTGTCGGCGGAGAAGGTCAGGAAGGAGCGTCCCTCGGCGCTGTCCGTCATTTCGGTCTTCAGCCGCGCAATGAGCGGGTCGTCCGGCTCCATGTTCAAATCTCCCATGAAGACGGTGGGAATTGTTTCATCCTTCAGGTGCTTTAGCGTCAGGTCGACGGCGTTCACGCGCTCCGCGTTCGACAGGCCGTAATGGCTGGTGTACACGGCGACGGGTCGCCCCGCGTCCACAAGGGCGCGCAGCAGCACGCGATCCTCATAGTATTTTTCGCGTTGCTCCACCGGAACCGGCTTCACCGGCCAGAAATCCGTTCGCACGATGGGAAAACGCGAAAGGACGGCAATGCCGTACTGCCCGCCCAGATAGGGAATGGCGGGCGCGAACGTCCAGTGCATGCCGAGCTGCGCGGCCAGCGTGCGCGCCTGCTCGTCGCCGTTCACGTCGCTGGTACCCATGCGCACCTCGTTCAGCGCGAGGATGTCCGGATTCAGCGTTCGAATGAATTCGCCGATGGCGGCGAGGTCGAGCCGTCCCCACGCGTCGCGGCCGGAATGAATGTTGTAGGTCATGATGCGAAGCTTCATGCGCAATCCCCTTTCTTTCATCAGAGAAGCCCAAGTCCGCGGGCGACGACGAAAATGAAATCCTGCACGTTGGTAACCATCGTCGTGGCCGCAAGGCTGCCGCGGTCGAGCAGCTTGTTCACGACAAACTCGTCCGCGTCCACGGCGTACAGATACACCGGCCGCACGCTTCCGTCCGGCTGCACGCGGAACGACGGGGTCATGTTGCCGGTCGCGATGGTGTGCAGCATCGTGGCAAGGCAGATCACCGTGGTGCTTTTTCGAACCAGTGCCCGCATGGCCGCCTGTCCCTCGTACGCGTCGCCGATCACGCCGGGCAGCGGGCCGTCGTCGCGGATGGAACCGGTCAGCACATAGGGCGTGCCGGTTTTCGTCAGCGCGTACAGGATGCCGTCCTGAATGCCGTATTGCCCGATGAAGCTCGCGATGGAGCCGCAGCGGCGCACGCGGTTGATCACGTCCAGATGATTGTAATGGCCGTCCGGCCGGGAAACCTGCGTGTAAATGTCCTGCCCCAGCGCCGTGTGCAGGTGCGCGGCTTCCAGATCGTGCGTCGCCAGCGCGTTCCCTGCCAGCAGACCGTGGCAGTAGCCCGCTTCGATCACCGCCTGCATGGCGCGGCGCGCGTCGGAATCGAACGCGAACGCCGGACCCATCACCCACAGGATGTTTCCATGCTCGCGCTCATGCTTCAGAAGCGCGAGCAGCTGGTCATAGTCGCGGGCATAGGAAGTTTCGCGGCTGCGCCCCTTTCGGAACTCGAACTGTCCCGCGGAAGCCGCCGCTCCCTCATCGAAACCGTGGCAATGCAGATAAATGCCGTCCTCGCCGTTTTCACCGCGCCCGACGGCCACAAGGTCGCCCCGGCGCAGGTTTCGGTTTTCCACCACGTCCAGCTGTCCGTCCGGGCGCAGCACGACGCTCGCGTCCATGCGGCTTTCCGGCGCAAGCCGCCACGCGCCGTTTACCCGGAAATATTCCGGGAACATGGAGGTGCTGTGAAAGCCCTCCGGCGCGATGCCGTCCGCCTCGGAGGGAACCCAGCGAACGTCGGGCGCGCTCGAAAGCGGCGCGGCGGCAAAGTCCGGCTCGCGGTAGCGGGGAAGCGAAAACTCCATGTGCAATCCCTCCCTGCCGGTCAGCGCTTCGGGCAGCCCAGCGTTTCCAGATGGCGGCCGATGTGCTTCTCAAGCGCCGCGGCGTATTCGTCAGCATGCGCGCGCCAGAAGGCGTACAGGCGGGCATGGAAATCGCCGTGGTTCAGAATCAGGCCGTAGGTAATGTGAATCAGCTGGCGCGCGTCGTTGTTTTCAAACAGCGCGGGCAGCTGCGCGTCGCTCAGCGTGTCGAGCGAAGGAATGTTGGCAAGGTTCGTCGTCACATGGTAATACTTCGTCGCCTCGTCAAACGCCTTCAGCGCGTAGGCGTGCACCTCGCGGTACAGCTCCGGCGCGTGCTCGGCCACGAGCTTCATGGCCTCCAGCCAGTTCGTGCCCGCGGTCTTCACGTGATAGCGCTGATGCGTGCGCGCGCCCACGGACGGGAAAATGCTGAACTTGTCGGAGCCGGAATGCACGCTGACCTTGTGCCCGAAATGGCGGGCAATCGCGGCGTGCACGTCCATCTCCGCGTCGAAGGCGCTCACATCGCCGATGTAGTCGATGCCCTTCTGGAACTCGCCGATGAAGCGCGGCGCGATCGTCATGAACACAACGCCGCGGCGCTTCAGCTCGTTCGCCACAAAGAAATGCTCGCTCGGGCGCGTGGGCGTGCCGGTTTCGTCGATGGAAATCTCAAACTCGGCCTTGTACGTTCCGTCGCGCAGGAATCGGTCGTACATCTGAACGGCAAAATCCAGCGCGTCGCCGTAAATGCCCGTCACTCGCTTCAGCTCGTCCGCCGTGAACTCGATTTCGTGATCCTCCACGCGGAAGGTCTTGCCCAGATACAGCTCGCGCACATCCTGGCTGTATTCGCCGTCGGCGTTCGCGTGGATATGCTCGGAAAGGTCGAGCGTAATCATTGTGAAGCCCAGCGACAGCGCGTACTCGATGTCCTCCGGCTTCTTCAGGTGATCGCCGTCCGCGCCGAAGCCGCGCGTGAAATTCTCGCGGAACACAGCGAACGTCGCGCTGTCCAGCACGTCCTCAAAGGTACGGTTCGTAAGATTCAGTTCGCGAATCGACTGCTGCGCGAACACGGGCATGGCGTCGTATTTTTCAAACACGCGAATGTGCCCCGGGCCGGCAAGGCCGAGCCGGTCGCCCACGCCCACGGAGCGGTCGTAATTCAAAACGGGCACGGGCGCGGTGAACGGGAACAGCGCGCGAAGCCGGTTCGCCGTCTCGTGCGTAAGCTCGTTCATCTCCTGCGGGAAATAGTCCTTGCCCTCGCAGACCAGCGCGTCGCGGTCGCCAAGGTCGATCATGTAGATTTTCGCGCCGGGAAGCTCGTGCACGCTTGCGGGATACACATGGGAGTATTTCATAAGCCATCGCCTCCGTTTTTCATCTGCCTCTATTGTAGCAGAAATGCGGGCAATTGAAAAGGGAATTCAAACAAAATTCCCGGCCGCGATTCGATTCGCCAGCCGGGAAAGGATATCCCGTGAGTGCCGTTCGTTCCAGCTTTTTCACCCGCCGCTCAGGCAGGGCGGAAGCCTGCGGCCGCTTGCTGTCTTCCCCTGACAATGGGGGCCTGACATCGGCGTCACCGACCCGGCGTCCTTTTGTGAAGATGTGGGTAAAAGCCGAAACGTGGCGCACACCCCAGGATACGGTCAAGTCCAACGGGAAGCATTATAGCAGAGCCGGAGGATGCGCGTCAATAGGGAAACGACTCTTTCGTTCGATTTGGCAAATTTGCATAAAGAAACTCCGCTTGACGAGCCCCGCCTTCCCAATTATAATAGCCACATCGGATAAACGGGAGGGACGCACATGAACACCTGTGATCTGCCGCTCGAAATCTTCTCCGGCTATTTTCACGGCGGCCATTGTCAGGGTATCGCCGTGGATACCGCGCGGAAATTCATCTACTATTCGTTCACGACCGAGCTTGTGAAGACCGACCTGAACGGGCGGCTGATCGGCAGCGTGACCGGGCTGCTGGGGCATCTGGGCTGCATCGATTTCTGCGACGCGGACGGGAGGGTCTACGGCTCGCTGGAATACAAAAACGACGCGATCGGCAAGGGCATTCTCGGCAATCTGGGCAGCGACGCGAAGGTGGAGGACGCGTTTTACATGGCCGTGTTCGATGTAGACCGCATCGACCGCCCGGGCATGGACGCGGCGCGCGACGGCGTTATGCGCACGGTCTACCTGAAGGAGGTCGTCGACGACTACAAGGCTGTCACGCCGTCCGGCGCGCACCGCCACGGCTGCAGCGGCATCGACGGCACGACCTTCGGCCCCATGCCGGGCTCAGCGGACGGAAAGCGCTATCTCTTCGTCGCCTACGGCGTATACGGCGACGTGGCGCGCCGCGACAACAACTATCAGGTGCTGCTGGCCTACGATACCTCAAGGTGGGAAGACCTGCTCTCCCCGCTCTGTCAGGAGAACATGCACCACAACGGGCCTGAGCACCCCGACGCGAAGCTGTTCGTCTACACCGGCAACACCGAATACGGCGTTCAGAATCTGGAATACGACGAATACACCGGCAACTATCTGATGGCCGTCTACCGCGGCAAAAAGCCGCAGTTTCCAAATCACGCCATGTACATCGTGGACGGCGCGCGGCCGCCGCGCATGGAGACGCTCGCGGGCGTGGAGCCGGAAACGCGCGGGCTCACGCTTTCGCTGTGGCCGCACGGCGAATTTCACGCCGCCAGCGGCGTATACGGCTGGGAATTCCGGCGCGGAAGCACCGGGCTCTGCTCGCTCGGGGACGGATCCTACTATGTGTCCTGCGACGGCCGCGATGACAACGGCTGGTATACAAAGGTTCGCCTGTACCGCTGGGACGGTCTCGCGCCGCTGTCGCCGGTCGAGGGCTGAGCATACATGAAGAAAATCGCGGCGTGGGGGCTGGCCGCCGCGCTCGTCCTGTTCATTCTTGACTGGGGCGTTCTCGGCGTGAAACTGCTGGGCGGCAGCTATGACGTCCTGCCGGAAGCCTATATTGGCGCTATCTGCTTTGGCGTCATGCTCGTATGCGCCGTATGCAGGGCGTTCACAAACCGCTGCCCGCATTGCGGGAGGATAATTCTATCGAACGGAAAATACTGTCCGCACTGCGGCAGAGAGCTTTGACAGGCTGTCCGCGCGCTTGCATATTGACTTGCAATGCATTACAATAACAGCGGAAAGTTCACCGGAAAAGGAGAACACAGATGAAGGAAACGTTGTTTGGCGCAGTTCGCGCAAAGGCGAGCTTCGAGGTACAGTTTACCCACAGCGAGGAGCGGGAGGGCGCGCGGGTAAAGCACACCTTTTCGGTAACGTGGAAGCCGGAGGACGCAAAGCGCGCGGAAAAGCCCTGTCTGACACTTGAGTGCGTCAAGGAACCGCTGGATATCCAGTATCAGTGGCACACCAACTGTCACACAGACCGGGCGCTCAAGCCCAACTGGGCCTGTCTGCAGAAGAGCAAAATCTCGTCGGGCGCGCCGATTCAGGTGTTTTATAACGACGCGGGGATGAACCGTCTGACGGTGGCCTTGGATGACTGCACAACGCTGATTGAGCGGCGTCTTGGTCTGGCGGAGGAAGACGGCATGCTGGGCATACAGTTTGTCATCCCGCTGGACGGAACGGGCGAGACGAACCGCTACGCGGTCACGCTGTGGCTGGACGAAACCGACTGCCGGTATGAAGAAGCGATTCGCGCGGTCACCCGTTGGTGGGAGAAGAAGTATCCGCCGATGAACGTGCCCGGAGCCGCGAAGCTGCCCCTGTACTCGTTTTGGTACTCCTTCCATCAGGCGGTCTACGAGCAGGAGGTCGAAGCCGAGTGCGCCCGCGCGCTCAGGCTGGGTCTGAAAACCGTGATCGTGGACGACGGCTGGCAGACCGAGGACAACTCCCGCGGCTACGCCTATTGCGGCGACTGGCAGCCCGCGCACGCAAAGATCGCGGACATGGCGGCACACGTGGCGTGCGTGCACGCAATGGGGCTCAAGTATGTGCTGTGGTACAGCGTCCCCTTCGTGGGCAAATACTCCGAGGCGGCAAAGCGCTTCGAGGGCAAGACGCTGGATTTCCTTCCCAACATGGGCGCGTACACGCTCGACCCGCGCTATCCCGAGGTGCGCGTCTACCTGATCGATCTGTACAAACGCGCGCTTGTGGATTGGAATCTGGACGGCTTTAAGCTGGACTTCATCGATTCCTTCCGCATGGCCGAGAACACGCCCGCCTTCGCGGAGGGCATGGACTATGTGATTCTGGAGGACGCGGTGCGCCGCCTGATGGTGGACGTGATGAAAACCCTGACCGCGATCAAGCCGGATGTACTCATCGAGTTCAGGCAGAGCTACATCGGCCCGGTCATGCGTGAGTTCGGCAATATGTTCCGCGTGGGCGACTGCCCGTTCACCACCTCGACCAACCGCATCGGCATGGTGGACATCCGCCTTTTATGTGGAGACACCGCCGCGCATTCGGACATGCTGGCATGGCACGTGAACGATCGGGTCGAAAACGCGGTCTGTCAGATCGAGAACGTGCTTTTCAGCACGGTGCAGTTTTCCGCGCGTCTGGATCGCGTGCCCGAGGAGCACGTAAAAGCCATTCGCTTCTGGACCGAGTTCATGACCCGCGAACATGCGCTTCTGGTTGACACGCCCATTTACGCCGAGTGCCCGCAGATGCTCTATCCCGTCGTGCGCGCACAAAAAGACGGCCGCGCGGTTCTTGCCTGCTACGAGAGAAACTACCTTGTGGAGATACCCGCGAGGCTGCGCGAGGTCATACTCGTCAGCGCCAACGCCGGACGCGAGCTGCTCGCGCGATTCTCCGAAAGCGCTCAGTGGAATGCCGTCGTGCGCAGCTGCACCGGCGATGTCGTTCGAGAAGAAACGCTTCATCTGGACGGCGTCGTTTCCCTGCCCGTGCCCGAGTGCGGCCTGATTCATCTGACGAGAGTGTAATTTGGGGGCTGCGGCGAAATACCGCCGCAGCCCCATTTCTTTGTTTCCTGATACAGTTGAAGAAAGGTGCCGCTGCGCAAGGCCTGTTGCTATTCGTTCGCCTTCATCGATTCCACCATGTCCACGCGGCGAATCGTGCGGCTCATTACGCGGTTCACGAGGAAGGTGAACAGCACGGAGATGGCCAGCGCATAGGCGTAGCTCAGGGGCTTGATTTCGCGGCCGAACATCACAAAGTTGACCTCCACCGTCCGAACCACGAAGGCGTGCAGCCAGATGCCGACAGCCAGACCAATCAGCGAGCCGATCAGGCTCAGCGCGTTCGTTTCGCGGAAGATGTACCGCTCCACCTCGCGCTCGTGGAAGCCGAGCACGCGGATGGTGGCCAGCTCCTTCCTGCGCTCGCACACGTTGACGTTGGTCAGGTTGTAGTTTACCACCATGCTCAGCATGCCCGCCGCGAGGATGAGCACCCACACGATCGCGTCGATGCTCTTCACCGAGTCGTCGAACGTCTTCATCAATGTGGACGCGGCGCTGGCATACAGCACGTGCGGGCAGCGAATCGCATCGGATACGAGCGCGTCCATATCCGCGCCGGCCGCGGTAAGGCACAAAAGCGTCGTATAAGCCGGCGCTTCGCCGAACGCCCGCTCGTACCCCGCCTGCGTCAGATAGGCATAGTAGGCAATGTAGTTTTCCGTCACGCCGCCCACCGTCATTCGCGCGCGCACGCCGCCGGCGCTCTCCAGCGTAACCGTATCACCCGCGCCCACGCCCAGCTTCTCGCACAGCTTTTCAGTCAGAATCACCGCGTCGTCCGTCAGCGTCAGCGCCTTTCCGGTCTTGCGTTCGCGCAGCGCGATATACCCGCCGAACGCGCTGGGATCGGCCACCGCGGCAATCGCCACGCTTTCGCCGCCCGCCGCACCCTGCGCGCGGCCGTTCTCCGTGTGATAGGGCATATAGGCGGCAACGCCGCCCTCCTGCAGGAAGGCGCGCAGCGCTTCATCTGTTTCCACTGCGTTCTCGCCGTCGGTCACGATGGAGAGCTGATAGCGGAAGATTTCGCCGAACTGCTTATACACGATGTCGTTGATCGAATCGCGCAGGCCGAAGCCCGTCAGCATCAGCGCGCTGCAGCCCGCCATGCCGATAATCGTCATGAACAGGCGCTTTTTATAGCGGAACAGGTTGCGGCAGGTCACCTTGCCGGTGAACGACAGCCGCTTCCACACAAACGGAATGCGTTCCAGCAGAATGCGCTTGCCCGGCGAGGGCGCTTTGGGCCGCATCAGCTGCGCCGGACGGGAGCGGAACGAGCCGTAGCACGCCCACACCGTCGCCAGCAGGATGCCGCCCACCGTCACCGGCGCGACCAGCAGCGCAAGGTCGGGACGGAACGGCGTTTCCATCGGCGGCAGCGTGTACATCATGCCGTAGGCGGAATTGATCACCGAGGGGAACAGGCGGAAGCCCACGACGAAGCCCAGCGCGCAGCCGATCAGCGACGAAGACAGACTGTACAGCAGGTATTCGCCCAGAATCTGCCCGTCCGAGAAGCCGAGCGCCTTGAGCGTGCCGATCTGCGTGCGCCGCTCCTCCACAAGGCGCGTCATCGTGGTCAGCGCCACCAGCAGCGCGACCGAGAAGAAGAACACAGGGAACACCCTGCAAAGCGCCGAAACCTTCTCCACATTGTCGCGGTAGTTGGCGTAGCCCACCGAATCGTGCCGCGTGCGCACCAGCCACGAGCCGGTTTTCAGCGCGTCCAGCGTCTGCGCGGCCGCGGCTGCCTGCTCCTTCAGGTCATCCAGCCGCACGGTTTCCGCGCCCCGCGAAGCAATTGCCGACTGTACATAGGCGCTTACCGCCTGCGACGTCTGCGCGAGCGCTTCAGCCACGGACGCGTCGTTCAGCGCTTCGGCGACCGCCGCGTTCTGCCGCGCCCGCGCTGCCGCGTCCAGCACCAGCTTCTGGCGAACCTTCGCCACCTCTTCCAGCGCGTTCACCAGCTCGTTTGCCGACGTAAGCTCCGCTTCGCCCGCCTCGCGCAGCTCCTGCGTGCGAAGCGGCGCGCGCGTCTCGCCCAGCGCTTCCAGCGCCGAGGTCACATTTTCAATGCACTCGTCGTATGCGTCCGAAAACGTATCCAGCTCCGCCGCGCCGCGCACGGTCAGGAATATGTCGGTATCAAAATCCAGCTTTAGAAAATCCTTTTGCACAAACGCCTGCAGCGCGACGGAGCCGCTGCCCGCCGTGGACGGCTCGCGCTCCACGGAAATGCACATCGGGCTTTCCACAATGCCCACGACGCGCAGCCGCGTCGCCGCCACGCGCGTCACAAGCTCGTCGTACCGCGTGTCGTCCTCGGAAAGCGTCAGCACGTCGCCGACCGCCGGCGCGTCCAGCGTATACCGCCCGGCCGGAGCCTGCGCCACGCACTCGTCCGGCCGCGCCGGCATGCGCCCTTCCTTCAGGTTCAGGCGGTTCAGCTCCGTCTGCCCGTTTTCGTCCAGCATGGCGAACACGCGGGTCGTAAGCTCGGTCTCGCGGTCGTTCACAAGCACCATGTCCATCACACGCGCGCCCTGCGCCGTCTCGACGCCCTCCAGCGCGCGCAGCGCCTCCAGATCCGCGTCGGTCAGTCCCTGCGTCGCCTTCACGTCAATATCGTACCAGCGATATTCGTCCATGTAATGGTCGGCGTTTTCGAACATGTCCGGCGACGTGGCCGAAAGCCCCGCCAGAAAGCCCGCGCCCAGCGCCACGATGAACAGGATGGACAGGTACCGGTTCAGGCTCTGCCGAATCCCGCGCAGGATGTTTTTTCTTCTCGTGCTTTTCAAGGCCTTACCACTCGATCCTTTCCACGGGCAGCGGCGCGTCGTTCACGCCGCTCTCGATCACCGTGCCGTTCTTCACGCGAATCACGCGGTCGGCGATGCGTGTCAGCGCGCTGTTGTGCGTGATGATCAGAACGGTCTTTCCCGTGCTTTGGCAGGTGTCCTGCAAAAGCTTCAGCACCGCCTTGCCGGTATGATAGTCCAGCGCGCCGGTCGGCTCGTCGCAAAGGATGATCTTCGGGTTCTTCGCCAGCGCGCGCGCAATGGAAACGCGCTGCTGCTCGCCGCCGGAGAGCTGCGCGGGAAAGTTGTCCATGCGCCCCTCGAGCCCCACGTCCTTCAGCATCTGCACCGCGTCCAGACTGTCCCTGCAGATTTCCGCCGCCAGCTCCACGTTTTCCAATGCCGTCAGGTTCTGCACCAGATTGTAAAACTGGAACACGAAGCCCACGTCCGTGCGGCGATAGTCCGTCAGCTGCCGCGCGTTCAGCGCGCTGATTTCGCGCCCGTCCAGCAGAATCGTGCCCTCCGTCGGCGCGTCCATGCCGCCGAGGATGTTCAGAAGCGTCGTCTTGCCCGCTCCGCTCGGCCCGACGATCACGCACAGCTCGCCCTTTTCCACGGAAAAGCTGATGTGATCCAGCGCGCGAATCTCCGTCTGCCCCATCCGATAAACCTTGCTAACGTCCTTAAATTCGATGTATGCCATACTTCGACCCCGTTTTCTATTCATTGAGCAGCGCCAGATACGTCTGCGGCAGGTGCTGCCTGAGCACCTCGTTGTCCGCCCAGCCGCCCGAAAGCCTTGATACGATTTCCAACAGCGGCGCGAAATCGCTTTCCGCTGAAATCGCGCCCGCTCCGGCGGTATTCATGTCCGTTGCGCCCGCCGTTCCGGCAAGCCCGCGGGCGATCATCAGCATCATTTCAAACGAGGTCAGGCCGTTTTCATCCTTCCCCGCCTTCGTAAGCGAATGCTTCAGGCCGTAATAGGAAGGAATATCCGGCGCGAGCGCGGCCAGCACGCCCACGCCCTCACGAACCCGCGCGGCCAGCGTCTCGTCGTTCTTCAGCACAATATCCGTTCCCACGCGCGCATAGCCCCACGCCGCCAGCGGCATCATCGTCACCGGGTCGCAGGGATTGATGAGATTGAACACGTTCGGGCACGCTTCCACCTCGCCGCGCACGGTCGTCGGCGTGGCGAAGGTATACGCATACACGCTTTCGCTGCCATAGCGCGCGTT
Organism: Clostridiales bacterium; assembly: GCA_004556395.1. Taxonomy (GTDB): domain Bacteria; phylum Bacillota; class Clostridia; order Christensenellales; family Aristaeellaceae; genus SFHK01. Next base: position 39,756 of record SFHK01000006.1, on the reverse strand, counting down.
CAGAAGCCGCCCCAGCAGGTTGGCGCACGCCGCGCCGCGGCTGTGGCCGGACACGAGCACGAGCGGGTTCGTCTCCGCGTCGATATATTCCTTCAGCCCGAGGAACACGTCCTCCGCCGCGAACAGGAAGTTCTCAGCAAACGCCGTATCGCCGCTGTGCGACGGCGCGAAGTCGAAATTCGAATACCACTCGCCCGCCTGCGTGCCGCGAACAATCACCAGCAGCATCGGCCGCGTCTGTCCGTCAAGCTCGATTTCCTTTTTCGCAATCGTGTACGCGCAGGTGTGCGACGGATCGTCCGCCGCCTTTTCAAAATTCTCCTGCGCGAGCACCTCAAAGCCCTCCGCGCTCAGGAGCGACGCGGTAGCATCCTTCGTATGTCCCGTCGCGAGCGGCAGCACCCCTTTCGCCAGCTCGGCGGAATATTCGTCGCTGCGCGAGGGCAGCTTCAGCCCCTCCGCCATGGAAATCCTCGGCAGCGCCAGCGCGCACAGAAGCAGCGCGCAAAGCAGCTTCGCAAGCCTCATATCGTTCTCCCCTTCCGCAAAAAGAAGTCGCTTTCATTATATCCGCGCATGCCCGCTTTCTCAAGCATAATCGTGAAATGAAAAGCGACTTCTCTGTGACAAAGGCGTATACAAACGCTACAGCAGATTCGTCAGCGCCAGCGACGCGCCCGTGAGCATCAGCATCACGATGATGATCCGGCGCACGGTCTTATCCGGCAGCCGCCCGGCCAGCGTCATGCCGCCGAGCAGGCCGAGAATCATCATGGGCAGCAGCTTCAGCGCCGTGAGCGCGACCTCCGCCGTCAGAACGCCGGTCGCCGCATACATGATCGTCCGAATCACGTTGTCCGCCAGAAACACGGTGCAGAGCGTGCCGCGCATGGCGCGCGGATTGTCCGTCAGCCGCTCCACGCACACCACCATCACCGCGCCGATGCCGAAGGTGCCCATCAGCATGCCCGCCAGCGCCGCGAGCGCCCACGTCACCCAGCGCTTCCGTTCCCGCGGCGCTTTGCGGCGGTCGCGCGTGAGCATTTCCACGCCCAGACAGAGAATCAGAATGCCCAGCACGATCTTCAGCATTCGATCGTCGCCGTTTTTCAGCAGGAACACGCCCGGCAGCGTGCCGACCGTCATAAATGCCGCCAGAATAAGCGCCGTCTTCCAGCGGATCTCCCGGCGCGAGTGCAGCGCGAGAATCAGATTGGACGGCGTGCCCAAAAGCAGGTCGACCGGCACGATGTTCAGGTTCGTGGTAAAGAAATTCATGATGCTGCCGAACACCAGCGAATTCGCGAACCCGGAAAGCCCCTTCACAAAATACGCCGCCAGCACGGCGAAAAACATCATCGGGTGCATGCGCAATCCCCTTTCTCTTCCGTTCAGGGTCATTATAATGCGGATGTTTTTTCGTGTCAACGCCTTTCGCGGCTCTTGACGCTGTTTCGAAAGATGTGGTATGATGAATGCGTAAAATCACAGCAACAGACTCCGGTCTGTATTCAAAGAGGGTCGCAGCATGAAAAGTCTTCAGGAAATCATCGACGGCGCGAAGCGGCTGGTATTCTTCGGCGGCGCGGGCGTGTCTACCGAATCGGGCATTCCGGATTTCCGCTCCGTAGACGGGCTGTACAGCCAGCGCTATGCCTACCCGCCGGAGACGATTCTCAGCCATTCGTTTTTCGAGGTGCGTCCGGCGGAATTCTTTGAATTCTACCGCGACAGGATGCTCTTTCCGAACGCGAAGCCGAACAAGGCGCATACATGGCTGGCAAAATTCGAGGAAACGGGGCGGCTGACCGGCGTCGTCACGCAGAACATCGACGGGCTGCATCAGGCCGCGGGCAGCCGGCGCGTGTTCGAGCTGCACGGCAGCGTGCACCGCAACTATTGCATGGACTGCGGGAAATTCTTCCCCATGGAGACGATTCTCCACTCCACCGGCATTCCACGCTGCGAATGCGGCGGCGTGATCAAACCGGACGTGGTGCTCTATGAGGAAGGTCTTGACGACGCGACTGTGCGCGGTGCGCTGCGGGTGATTTCGCAGGCCGACGTGCTGATCGTGGCAGGAACCAGCCTGACGGTATACCCCGCCGCCGGCTTCCTCGACGCGTTCTCGGGCCGCCACCTGATTCTGATCAACCGCGACCCTACCCCCGCCGACGGCCGCGCCGAGCTGGTGATTCACGACAAGGTGGGCGAGGTATTGGACGCTGTCCGCATATAACGCATTTGCCGCGGGAAACGCATGTCTCCCGCGGCAGTTTCGTTTATTTCCAGCTCTCCCAGACCTCCGGATGGAAGCCGATGGTCACGCTGGTTCCGTTGCGGACGATCGGCGCCTTCAGAAGCGTCGGATTTTCCAAAAGCACATCCGTTAGGATGGACTCGATGGAAAGCTGCCGCGCGTAGTCGGCCTTTTCGCCCTTCGCGTCCGGGTCTACGAGCGCGCGAACGCCGCCCGCGGCGCGCGCGAACAGCTGAAGCTCCCGCGCACCCAGCTTATGCTTTTTCATGTCCACGGACGTGAACGGAATGCGGCGCTCCTTAAACCAGCGCTCCGCCTTCTGCACGTCGAAGTTCTTTTTGGAAGCGTATATCTGAACGTTCATATGTCACAGCCTTTTCGCGAAGTCGTCCAGCTCGCCCAGATCCCACAGCATGGAGCCGCTCAGGTACTTGTCGCGAATGTCGCGCGAGCACACGAACGCGTCCACCACGTCCTCATGCGAAATGCCCAGCTCTTCGGGTGTCATCGGCATGCCGGTCTGCTTCATCTTGCCGAACAGCCACTCCCTGTCCGGAAGCTCCTCGCGGATGATCTTCTGAATCTCGTCCCAGTTGTCCAGAATCCGCGTAAGCCGCACGGCGTGCCTGGCGGGATCGTTCTTGTGCGCCTTTTCCTCAATGGCCAGCACCTGCGGCGCGGTCTTGCCGAACACGCGGCGCACGCGCGCTTCCCACGCGGCGGGGTCGAACGCCTTCATCGCCGCCTCGGCCTTTTCGCGGCTGGGCTGTAGGCGCTTGATGTCCTCGTAAATGTTCATCGTGAGCACCGTGCCCACGCCCACCTGAATGCCGTGCAGGTCGGCTTCGTGGCCGCGCTCGAGCGCCATCATTTCCCACATGTGGGAGAAATAATGCTCAAGGCCGGACGCGGGGCGCGAAACCTTGGCGAAGCTCATCGCGAAGCCGGAGAGCACCAGACCCTCGGCCACCGCGCCCACGCTGTCCGGGTCGCGCTCGGCCAGATGGTCGGCCGCCGCCATGATGCGCTTCAGCGCGTTGCGCATCAGCTGCGCCACGTGCTCGCAATAGTATTCCTCAATGACGATATGCGCGATGCGCCATTCGCACACGGAGATATACTTGGCCACCATGTCGCCCAGACCCGCCCACAGCATGCGCATCGGCGCCTGCGCGAGCACCTCAGTATCCAACACGATCGCCTGCGGGCAGCGGTTGTACAGCGTCAGCTTCACGCCGTCCACCACCATGGAGGACGAATTGGACGCGAAGCCGTCCATCGACGGCGCGGTGCCCACGATCATCTGCGGACGGCCGGTATCAAACGCGAACACCTTGCACAGGTCGTTGATCACGCCGCCGCCGACCGCCATGATCATATCGCACGACGTGTCGAAATTCATGGCGATGGAGCCCAGCGCCATCTCGTCCGGCTCCAGCTTGGGGCGGCCCATCTCCGGCGCCTCGAACAGCGTGTACTCCACGCCCGCCGCCGCCAGAATCTCGGTCACGCGCTTCGCCGCGGCGGCGTAGGTGTTTTTATCGCACACGATAAAGGGCTTCTTCGCGTTCAGCGCCTTCACAGCCTCCGGCACGCAGTTCAGCGCGCCGCGCTCGATTTTGATATATTTGAGGTCTACGCCGTGATGACGGCCGCACGTACAGTCAAAGCCATCCTTCCGAATCAGCTCCCCGATGGGCAGATTTTCGAATCGTTCCATGATGATCACCGTCTCCCATTCAAATAAGAATTCAGATATTCGATCAACGACGCGCGCACCTCTTCGTGCGTCGTCATTTGATTGACCCTTGCCCGCAGGATGCCGCTGCCCGGCGTTCCCGCCAGATACCACGCCACGTGCTTGCGCATTTCGGGCACGGCATAGCGCTCGCCGCGCCACTCGCATTGCATGTCCAGATGCGTAAGCGCGGCCTTCACGCGCGTTTCCACGTCCGGCGGCGCATATTCCCCGCCGCGCAGCGCGCACAGCGTCTCGCGGAAAATCCACGGATTGCCCTCCGCCGCGCGCGCGATCATCACCGCGTCGCAGCCGGTCTCCGCCTTCATTCGCACCGCGCCCGCGCCCGAAACCACGTCGCCATTGCCGATCACGGGAATCCGAACGGCGCGCTTCACCGCGCGAATCACGTTCCAGTCGCTCCTGCCCAGATACAGCTGGTCGCGCGTGCGCGGATGCACGGTAATCGCCGCCGCGCCCGCGTCCTCCGCAATCTGCGCAACCTCCACGGCGTTGATGTGCTCCGCGTCCCAGCCCGCGCGAATCTTCACCGTCACGGGCTTCGCCGCCGCCTTTACCATGGCGGCAATCAGCCTGCCCGCGCGCGCAGGCTCCCGCATCAGCGCCGAGCCCTCGCCGTTGGCGACGATCTTGCGCGCCGGACAGCCCATGTTGAAATCGAAAAAGTCATACGGCGCGTCGTTCAGCCGGCGTACCGCTTCGGAAAGTACGGCCTCGTCGCTTCCAAACAGCTGAAGACCCGCGATTCCCTCGCCGGGAAAGCGGGTCAGAATTACCCTGTGCGCGTAGTTGTCCGGGGAATACAGGTAGCCCTTGGCCGACAGCATTTCGCTCACCGACCACGCGCAGCCCTCCCGAGCGCACATCAGGCGCATGGTCGCGTCGGTCACGCCGGCCATCGGCGCGAGCGACGCGCCCTCCGGAAGCCCGATCGTTCCGATTCTCATCTCATTTATTCATCCTTGGTGTCGTGGTAGGTGGGATCCTGCTTGATGGTGGCAATCTTCCACTGCCCGTTGGCCTGCTTCTTCAGCCACAGGCGATAGCGGCCGTCGCTCCACGTGGCAGGCTTGGAGCCGGTCGAAACCACGTAGTCCGGCTTCACCTTGCCCACAATCCCCTTCACGTGCTCGGTCACCGTGCACTGAATCTCGTCGCTCCACGGCCACGCGCGCAGGTCGGAAATCTCCACATCGTAATCAAACGACGTGATCGTGTACGCCAGATACGGCGAATCCTCGGAGAACGCCGCGCTGAGCACGGGGTCGCCCTCCAAAAAGCCGGTGGTGAAATAGCCGTTCAGGTCGGTGGCGTTTTCGCGCGTAAGCGCCACGGACACGCGCTTTTCCATGCCCTCGGAAATAAGGACATACGCGTTGCCGATTTCAAACGCCATATAGAACGCGCACACGACCACCGACGCGCACACGGTAAAGACGATCAGCCTGACCGCCAGAAAGGACATCATGCGCCGCAAATACTTCAAGGAAGGCTCCTCCCCGGTTTCATGGTTTCGTTAAGTTTCAGTTTGCGCCCATCAGCTTCAGAAGCTCCTCCGTGGCGGCGATCGTCTCGTCGTCCTTCAAGCGGAACTTGATTTCGACGCGGCGGGACGCGTTCTGATCCTCGTCTCCGTTCGCGTCCAGCACCGGCGCGCTGAACGAACGGCCGCTGGCCGTCACCAGCCCCAGCAGCGTCTTTTTCGCGCTGGCGTTCAGACCCAGCGTGTCACTCATAAAGCTGTCGCCCAACACATAATTCGCCACGGACAGCGCGCGTTCCTGCGAAAGCTGCAAATTATGCAGGTAGGTTCCGTTGGAATCCGTGTGCCCCTCGATGATGATCTCGGCCACATACGACCGGAATTCATCGGACAGCAGCACATCCAGATAGACCGGCAGGAAGCGGCGCAGATACTTCTGCCCGCCGTCGGACAGCGTGGCCGAATTCGTGGTGAACAGCATCTGGCTGGGCAGCGCGATCGCGCCGGTCTGCTCGTCCACGGAAACGTCGATTCCGCTCTTGCGCAGCGCCAAGGAAAGCTGCTGCACGATCTGCGCCTTCACGCCGACCATCTGCTCCAGCTGCCCCTGCTTCTTCTGAAGCTCGTAGCGATACGCGTCCAGCTGCTGCTCATACTCCGTCAGCTGCGCGCTCTGGCTGTCGATGCGGCTTTCCGCGTCGCTCAGCGCCTTCTTGGCGTTTTCGCTTTCGCTGACCAGCGTCTGATAATCCACGCCCAGTTTGTCCAGCTCGGCCTTCTTGTCCTCAATCGCTTTCAGAAGCTCGTCGATCTCCTGCTGACTGGCCTCCGCGTTGCTCTTGAGCATTTCGATGCGCTGGCTCAGGCGCGTGTTTTCGGATTCGGAGTCGCTCAGCTGCTTTCGAAGGTCGATGATCAGCACGCGGTTGTCCTCCAGCTCCTTCTCCGAGTTTTCCAGTGCCTTCAGCTTGGTCTCGGCGGCGGTAAGCTGCTCGTCCAGCGCCTGCTTTTCGTCGTTCAGCACGATGACCGTGCGGTCGATTTCCTCCTGCTGCGAACGAATCAGCTCCGCCTGATCGCTCAGCTCCTGCTCCTTCTGCTGCAAAATCAGCGTCTTGCCGTTCAGTTCCTCCGTAAGATCCTTCAGCTGCGCTTCAGTCGTTGCGAGAATCGTCTCCTTCTCGCTCAATTCCTTTTCGCTGGCCTCCATGCGCTGCATGGCCGCGGCATACTGATCCTCCGTTTTTGCCAGCTGCTCCTTCTGCTTTACCAGCGAAAGCATCATCGAGAAAATCACGAAGATGAACACCAGCACCAGCACGCTCATCATGTCGGAGAAGCTCAGCCAGAAGCTGCCGGTTTCCCGGCTTACCGTCCTGCGACGGCGGTTTATCGCGCTCATGGCTTACCTCCGGTTCCCGGCGTCGTCAAGCTGCCCGTTGGCCGCGCGCAGCGCGCCGACCAGATGATCGATCTCGTCCAGATACCGCCCGGTGGATACCTGCACCGCCTCGGGCAGTCCCTCGACGGACTCCTTCACAGCGTTGGACGCCCATTCGATGCGCTTGAGGATTTCCGTCATGCAGCCCTCGAAATAGTTGATCGACTCGTCCATGTCGCGCTTCAGCTTTTCGCGCGCGTCGGTCATTGTGGAGGCCAGCGTCTGGGACGCGTCGCTCATCTTCTGCGCCGTCTCGGTCAGCAGCTCGTTGTGCTGCTCGGTCATGCTGCCGGTGTTTTCGAGGAAGTTCTCCGTCACCTCGCGGATGGAATCGGCCTGCCGCGCAAATTCGTCGTTCAGCGCCGAAAGCGTCTGTATGTACTCCGTCTGCTTTTCCACCACGCCGCTCAGGCGCTCGGTCTCGTCGGCATTGCGCAGCTGCGCCTGCGACAGACGGTTGAGCACGCCCTCGTAGCGATCCAGAATTTCCTGACTCTGCTGGCGAATCTCGCGCATCGCCCGCGCCGCGTCGCCGAAGGACGACAGCGCGTCGGCGACGTTCTTAATTGCCTTCTCCTGATAGCGGCAGGTATCCTCCAGCGTGATCTTCAGGTGGTCGAACTGGCCGTGCACCGCGTCGTCCATCCGGCGGATGTACGCGTCGGCCACGTCGTTCATCAGCTGCGACTGGCGCTGGCTGGTCAGCTCCATGTTCTCGCGCACGGCCTGCGTAAGCGGCTGCACCGCGGCGTTGAACGCGTCCGCGTACCTCTGCGGGTCGACCCGTTCCAGAAGCGTGTTCAGAATGCTCGTCTGCTCCTGCTGATAGATGGCAATCTGCGTCATCGGGTCCACGGACAGCACGCCCGCGTACCGCGCCATGGCGTTGTAGAATTCAAGCAGGGTGCGCTCGGCGTGGCCGTGCACGATGCGCGTGAGCATGGTAAACGTGATCGACGCCACAACGCCGAAGATCGACGTCATGAACGCGTATTTCATCGAGCCCAGCAGCGTGGTCATGGAGCCGGAAACGTCGCTCACGTCCGCGCCCATGCCGCCCAGCGCCACCGAAAGACCCATCAGCGTGCCAAGGAAACCCAGCGACACCGACACGCCCGGAAGCGCCTCGGCCAGACGCACCCGGCCGGGACTCTCAATCACGGTTTCCTCGTTGATGTAATCCTCCACGTTGGCAGGATTGTGATACTCATTGTCGGCGAAGAACAGGTTGTTCAGATACTCCGACCAGTGCGGCATCAGGCAGCCGCGCCCCAGAAAGCGGTCGTCCTGCCATGAACGGCGCGCCTTGTCGCCCTTTTTGATGTTCTTGATGGCGCGCTGCAAAAGCCTGCGCGTGTTCACCACCGGCAGCACGCATTTCACGATGCCAATGACGAACAGCGCGACGATCGCGGCATATACAAACACGCTGAAGATGTCGTTTCCCAGCCAGCTCTTTATCGTTTCCCAAAAACTCATACGGCTTTCCTCATTTCCGTGCGTTGCTCCGGCGGCTCCGATATCCTTCGTATCTCGCCCGTGCTTCCATTATACCATTGATCCGTCCTTCGCGCAACCGCGACAGCCGACCCGCGCGAATTTGCCGCGATGCTTCCAAGCTTTTGACAGAAAAAAGGCATCCGGAGTTCCCAAACGCTCCGGATGTCCGAAAAATTCTTTCAATTTTATTGTGCGGACGCGACGCGCGTGCCCTCGCCGCTGTGCGTATCGCGCGTATCCATCCGCAGAAGCTCGGTGTACGGCGGGTTGATCATGCCCAGCCGCTCCTTCGCGCGCTGACGAACCACGATCGTGCGAAGCTCAAGCATCAATTCGCTTTCCAGATTCTCCACATGCGCTTCCATCACGCGCATCTCGGCCTTCATGGCGCGGATGTTTTTATTGCTGGAAGCGATTCCCACCATCTTGCCCGCTTGCAGAAGCAGCCCGACCACGACGAGAATTACCGTCGCGTACATAAAAATCATGCTCCGTCGGCGTTCAAGCAGCGCCTTACGGCGGCGGGCATACGTGCCCTGCTCCGCGTTTTCCGTCAGCAAGCCGGATACGACGCCCTTCAGCATGCGCTGTGTATGCCCCATGGACTTTCGACGCGTCGCACCCATCTTCTTCAACTCATCTCTCTATTCAGAATGTCCCGAACGCATTTTTCGGGACGAGTATCATTATATCGAAATCTCATTTCAATTCTATTTCAGTTTTTACTCTATCCGCTGAATTATCAGCCTATGCCGCAGTAAAAAACCGACTTCGGTATTTAAACTTTCGTTATACTCCGAAAGAACGCCGCGCAGACACAAAAACCGACCGAAGTTTGTTCGGCCGGTTTCGCTTTCGCTTTAACTATAACGTTTTTGCAGATTCGCTCAGTCGAGAATCAGGTTCTCGCCCGTCATTTCCTTGGGCTGCTTGAGACCCATCATGTGGAGCAGCGTCGGACACAGGTCGCACAGGCGGCCGCCCTCGCGCAGCTCATGCTTCGGATGCGCGGGATCCACCACGATCACCGGAACGGGATTGGTGGTATGCGCGGTGAACGGGCCGCCGTGAACGGGATCGATCATCATGTCGGCATTGCCGTGATCGGCGGTAATGATCAGCTTGCCGCCGTTTTTGATGATCGCGTCCGCCACTCTGCCCACGCACTCGTCCACGGTCTTGACGGCCTTCTTCGTGGCTTCCATCACGCCGGTATGGCCGACCATGTCGCAGTTGGCAAAGTTCAGGATGATCACGTCGTACTTGTCCTGCTCGATGAGCGGCACAACCGCGTCAGTCACCTCATAGGCGCTCATTTCGGGCTTGAGGTCGAACGTGGGCACCTCTTCGGCCTTCGGGGACGGAATCAGGATGCGATCCTCGCCCTTGAAGGTGCGCTCCTCGCCGCCGTTGAAGAAGAACGTCACGTGCGCGTACTTCTGCGTCTCAGCGATGCGCAGCTGCGTCTTGCCGCACTCGGAGAGATACTCGCCCATCGTCATGTGCAGACTCTCCGGCGGGTAGGCGACCAGCACGTTCGGCATCGTCGCGTCGTACTGTGTCATGCACACGTACGTCAGCGGGAAGAAGCCGTGCTTGCGCGTAAAGCCGTCAAAGTCCGGGTTGACGAACGCGCGGGTGATTTCACGGGCGCGGTCGGGACGGAAGTTGAAGAAGATCACGGAGTCGTTGGCCTTTATCATGCCGTTCTCGTCCAGCACGGTGGGCAGCACGAATTCGTCCGTCAGGTGTTTGCCGGTTTCGTCCACAACCTGATAGGAATCCTTAATCGCCTGCACCGCGTCAGTGGCATGGATGCCTTCGCCGCAGACCATGGCGTTGTACGCCTTCTCGACGCGCTCCCACGCCTTGTCGCGATCCATCGCGTACAGACGACCCATCGTCGTGGCGATCCTGCCCACGCCGATTTCCTTCATCTTGTCCTCGAGCTCCTGCACGTATTCCCACGCGGAATCCGGCGGAACGTCACGGCCGTCCAGCAGCGCGTGCACATAGACCCTGGTCAGGCCGTGCTTCTTCGCCATTTCCAGCAGACCGTACAGGTGCTTCGTATGAGAATGCACGCCGCCGGGCGACACCAGACCGATCAGGTGCAGCGCGGTATCGTTTTTCTTGCAATTCTCCATCGCGGCCAGCAGCGCCTTGTTTTCAAAGAACACGCCGTCGCGAATGTCCTTGGTAATCTTCACCAGCATCTGGTAGACCACGCGGCCCGCGCCGATATTGGTGTGGCCAACCTCGCTGTTGCCCATCTGGCCGTCCGGCAGACCTACGTCCTCGCCGGAAGCGCCGATGGCGGTATAGCAATATTCCTTCTTCAGACGATCCAGATTCGGCGTGCCCTGCGCGAAAATCGCGTTGGACTTCGGGTCGTTTCCGCCGTTTCCGAAGCCGTCCATGATAACCAGTGCGTACGTTGCCATTAGAAATTCACCACCTGCGCGAAATCCGCAGCCTTCAGAGACGCGCCGCCGATCAGGCCGCCGTCGATTTCTTCCTGAGCCATCAGACCCTTGACGTTGGAGCCCTTCATGCTTCCGCCGTACTGGATGCGAACCTTCTGGGCAACCTCGTCGCCGTACTTGCCGGCAATCGCCTTGCGGATGACGCCGATGGTCTCGTTCGCCTGCTCGTCGGTCGCGGTCAGGCCGGTGCCGATGGCCCACACGGGCTCGTAGGCGATGATGGTCTCGGCGACCTGCTCATTGGTCAGGCCGTGCAGCGCCATCAGGGTCTGGAAGGTGACGATATAATCGGTGTAGCCGGTCTCGCGCTCTTCCTTGTTTTCGCCCACGCATACGATCGCCTTCAGACCCGCGTTCACGGCGGCGACGGTGCGCTTGTTGACGGTCTTATCGGTCTCGCCGAAATACTGACGGCGCTCGGAGTGGCCGATGATCACGTACTCGCAGCCGGAGGCCTTGAGCATCTCGGCGGACAGCTCGCCGGTGTAGGCGCCTTTTTCGGCAAAGTGCACGTTCTGCGCGCCCAGCTTGATGTTGGTGCCCTCGATCACGGGTTTCACGGCCGCAAAGCAGACCGCGGGGGTGCACACGACGACGTCGCACTTCGCGTCCTTCACCAGCGGCACGAGCTCGGTCACAAGCTGCTTAGCTTCTTCGGGGGTCTTGTTCATTTTCCAGTTACCGGCAATAATCGGCTTACGCATAAAACATATCCTCCTGTTTCCAATTCCAGCCGTTTCCTTTGAAAACGGCGCTTCCGTGAATTTCCTCCGGCGAACGCTGCCGCCGGAGGAAACCGTTTTTTGCGCATTGAAACGCTTATTTGTCTTCGAGGCAGGCAACGCCGGGCAGGGTCTTGCCCTCGAGGAACTCGAGAGACGCGCCGCCACCGGTGGAGATGTGGCTCATCCTGTCTGCCAGACCCATCTGGGTAACGGCCGCCGCGGAGTCGCCGCCGCCGATGATGGTGATGGCGTCGCTCTCGGCCATCGCGGTCGCGATTGCCAGCGTGCCCTTGGCAAAGTTCGGGAACTCGAATACGCCCATCGGGCCGTTCCACACGACGGTCTTGGCTTCCTTGATCGCGTCGGAGAACAGCTTCACGCTCTTCGGGCCGATGTCCATGCCTTCGTAATCGGCGGGAATACCCTGATCGGCGTCCACGGTGATGATGTTGCAGTCATTGGAGAAATCGCTGCCGCACACGTTGTCCACGGGGAGAAGCAGCTTCACGCCCTTGGCCTTGGCCTTTTCCATCAGATCCTTCGCCAGATCGATGCGCTCCTCGTCCAGCAGGGACTTGCCGATTTCCTTGCCCATGGCCTTCTGGAAGGTGTATGCCATGCCGCCGCCAATGATCAGCGTGTCAACCTTCTCAAGCAGGTTGGTGATGACGCCAATCTTGTCCTTGACCTTCGCGCCGCCCAGAATGGCGACGAAGGGGCGCTTCGGGTTTTCAACGGCGCTGCCCAGGAAGTCCAGCTCCTTGCCGATCAGGAAGCCGGCAACGGCGGGCAGATAGGCGGCGACGCCAGCGGTGGAAGCGTGCGCGCGATGCACGGTGCCGAACGCGTCGGACACATACAGATCCGCCATGGAAGCCAGCTCCTTGGCGAACGCGGGATCGTTCTTTTCCTCTTCCGGCTGGAAGCGGACGTTCTCAAGCAGGATGGCTTCGCCGGGCTTTACTTCGGCGGCCAGCTTCTTCGCGTCCGGGCCGATCACGTCCTTGGCCAGCTTCACTTCGAAGCCGAGCTTCTCGGACAGGCGCTTCGCGACGGGCGCGAGGGAATACTTCATGTTGAACTCTCCCTTGGGACGGCCCAGGTGGGAGCACAGAATCACGGCCGCGCCGTTGTCAAGCAGGTACTTGATGGTAGGCAGAGCGGCGTTGATACGGGTTTCGTCGGTGATGTTTTTGTTTTCGTCCAGCGGCACGTTAAAGTCGCAGCGAACGAGAACCTTCTTGCCCTTTACGCAGATGTCCTTCACGGTCTTCTTATTCATGATGGTCACGCTCCTTTTAGAATCATCGTTATCATACCACAACGTGGGAAAACGTAAAAGAAAACTTTTGTTACTTTCTGTCTCCGTCAGTCTTCATCGCGAAGCAGGGTGATGATTCGGGCGGCCGCGCCCTCGTCCGTCACCAGATAATCGTGGCGATGGTGCCGCGTAGCGGCCAGAATCGCCTCGGCCTTGCGCGCGCCCGCGGCCACGGCGAACACCGTGGGAATCCGCTCGATCGCGTCCACCGGCAGCCCCAGCCCGGAGGCCGACGCCAGCAGCCGTCCCTGCGCGTCAAAGCAATAGCCCAGCACCTCGGCGGTCGCGCCCTCGGCGACGAGCTCCTCGATGCGCGCGTGCGGCATCAGCCGGTTCACGGCCATGTCGTCGGCGCGGGCAATGCCGTACAGAAGCACGTCCGCCTTCTGAATCGCTTCCAGCGGCTCGCGGATTTCGTCCATCTTGCACAGCTCGCGCAGCGCGTCCGGCGAAAGCGAATCCGGCAGATACAGCGCCCGGTGATGTCCGCCCAGCTTGCCGGCGATCGTCTCGGCCAGCGTGCTCGCCTGCGTTTCCGCGGACTGCCCCAGACCGCCGCGCGCCGGAAGCACGGTGATGTTCATCGGCGCGCCGCGCGGAATGTGCTCCGCCACCTGCTGAACCGTCGTGCCGCCGTTGACGGCGAGAATCATGCCGTCGGAAAGCAGCTTCCGAAGCCTTGTGCCCGCCACGCGCCCAACCTCGCCCAGCACGTCCGGCGACTGATCCGCGTCGCCCGGCACGATGCGCACGTTCTCCACCTTCAGAAGCCGGGAGAGCTGCACCTCCATCGACGACAGCCCCAGCTGCGCGCGCACGATTTCCCGAATGCTGTCCAGCATACCGTAGGCCTTGTCGGTCAGAACCATGCCCGCCGCGGAAACCTCAATCCAGCCGCCCGCGCGAAGCGCGTCGGTCAGCACCCGGGCTTCCCGCTCCGGCATGCGCATACGCTGTGCCAGCGCCCGCCGGCCGACCGGCTGAAGCACCGAGATGCGTTCCAGCGCCATTGCCCGCGCCACGATGCCGTCCATCAGCTCCGGCGCGAGATTGGTCAGCAGCTTGACTGTCGCTCCGTCCACGGTTCACGTCCTCCGTTTTCCGCGGGCGAATTTCGTCCCGCCTGTCCATTTTTACCCAAGGCATAGTATACCACGCCCCGCCCGCTTTGTCCATACCGAAACCCGACAACCGCATGAACTTTGCGTAACATTGCGCACAATTTCCTCTTCCCTGCCGCTGCTTCCCTGAATTTCTCCCGTCGACCACAGCGCGCCGCGCACTTCCGTTTGTGAAGTGCGCGGCGCGGTTTTTACAGGAGCGGCTCGATTAAGGCCGTCAGGCGGTCGAAGGTCATGGAGCCGACGCGGTTATAGACGATGGTGCCGTCGCGGTCGACGATCACCGTCATCGGCAGCTGAGTTGAGCCGCCAAGGCGGGTCATGACGGTTCCGTCGGTATCCTGCGCGAACGAAAGCGCGTAGGCTTCCCGGTTCAGGAATTCCCGCACGTCGTCGGTCACAAGGTTTGAATGGATGGCGACGACCGACACGTCGTCCGGATAGGCCTTCTGAAGCGCTTCGAAATATGGCAGCTCCGCCACGCAGGGCGTGCACCACGTCGCCCAGAAGTTGATCACGACCACCTGCCCGCACTTCTCGGAGAGTGTGAAGTCGCCGCCCGCGCCGTACAGCGGCACAGTGAAGTCCGGGCAGCGCATGCCTTCCTCGAAACCCTCGGATGGTTCCGTGGCCGGAGCAGCCGGAACATCCTCCGCGCGGTTTACCCACGCGCCCACGCCTATGAGCAGCGCCAGCGCAATGACCCACGCGGCAGCTCGCCGCGCGCGCCCGATCGCGGACAGCGAACGCTTTCCGCATTTCATCGAAATGGCCTTAGCCGGGCACACCTCCGCGCACGCGCCGCAGTGAATGCACTCGTGGTCTCCCACGCGCCGCACGTCCATCCGGCAGCGCGCCACGCAGCGCCCGCAGCCGCTGCATTTTTCCGCGTCCACCTTCACGCCCACGATTGCCAGACGCGCGAACATTCCGTAAATCGCGCCCAGCGGGCAGAGAAAACGGCAGAACGCGCGGTACACAAACACACAGGCCGCAAGGATCCCCACCAGAATAACAAACTTCCGCGTGAACAGGCTTCCCAGCATGGAAAACAGGCCCTCGTTCGCCGGGTTGGCAAGTAAACCAATCGCGCCCTCCAGCGTTCCCGCCGGGCAGATGTACTTGCAGAAGGCCGGCACCGGAAAGCGCTGCGCCGCGTACGCGAGCGGGACGGTGAACACAAACACCGCCAGAATCACATATTTAAAATAGGAAAGCACGCGCGTGACGCGGCTTTTCTTCAGCTTGGGCACGGGAAGCTTGTGGAGCAGCTCCTGAAGCAGTCCCATCGGACACAGGAAGCCGCAGATCGTACGGCCGAAGATCAGCCCGAACAGCATCACAATGCCCAGCGCGAACCACGGTGCGCGATAGTCCGACGACGCCAGCGCATTCTGCAGCGCGCCCAGCGGACAGGCCGCGACCGCGCCCGAGCACGAATAGCAGTTGAGCCCCGGCACGCAGACGTTCTTGAGTGCGCCGGTATAGATTTCTCCCTTTATAAAGCCCTTCGCATGCGCGTTATACAAAAGCGCGGCATACACCTGAATCAGCCGCCGGCGGCTCGGGCCGTGCGCGCGCCACCATACCTTCACCCTGTTATCCAAGACCGATACACTCCGTACAGATATTGATCGCCTTCACCAGCACGTCGCGCATACCGCCGTTCGCCGCACCCAGCGCAAGCAGAGCCACCGCCAGCGCAAACATGGCTGCGCGCGCTGCCGTTTTCGCCAGACGCGCCCTCTTCTCGCACGACGCACCGGAATCCGTCTGCGCGTTTTTGAAGGAAGCTCTTTCCGGCGAACGCGCCGCCAGCTCGATTTCCCGCCGGAAACTGCGGCCGCGGACGCACTCACAGAGGATTGCGCACGCGAACCCGACAAATATCCACGGCGCGATATGCCAAAGCATGCGCCCGATGACCGGCTCAAGCTCGCGCGACGTGAAGTTCGCGGGATTTACCAGATAGCGCGCAACCATCGCCGCGCATCCCGCACAGATACCGGCGCACGCGCCGCGCGCCATTCGCCGCCTGCGCTCTTCGGCGCGCATCGCGTCCGTTTTTTCGGCGCGCATAAGAAGCAGCCGAAGCCGAACCTCCTCCGGCACAGCTTCCGCTGAAAATCGCGCCGCCGTCCGCTGTCCGCGCTTTCCATCGCGTATATGAAGCCGGTTTTCTTCCGACACGACTTCCGTTGCAGACCGCGTCGTCGACATCTGCCCGCGGTTTTCCGCGAGCAGCTGAGAAGGATTTTCTTCTACCGCGGCTTCCGTCGAAGACTGCGCCGCCGTCCGCTGTTCGCGGTTTTCCGCGAGCACCGGAGACTGGTCTTCTCCCGTTGAACGGCTTGTCGTGATCGGCGCACGAAGCTGGCTTTCCTTTCCGTTCGGAAGCCGCAGAAGCAGCGTCCCGGCCAGCAGCGCCAGCCAGACGCCGCCCGCCCACGCAAGACTATCAAGGCGCGCCCGCACGATTTCCCGGCTGAACGCGCCCGCTTCGTGGATTTGTACACATTGCGCAGCCAAAAGTCCCGCAGTGAGCAGCGTCGAGAGCGCCAGCAGCCATGCCGACGCGCGCGCAAGTTTTGCCCGGCTTCTCATGCCTCCTCCAGTCGGATTTCGATTTCGCCGCCCGCTTCGGGCATCACGAAGGTCTCCGCGCTCGGCGCGAAGCCGTCCGGCGCTTTCAGAATCACAATTTCATACGCGTACCGCGCTGCGTCAAAGCGCACCTCGCCGTTTTCGTCGGTGGTTTCCACCCGGCAGGTGTCCGCGTCGCAGATTTTTACCATCGCGCCCGCCACGGGCTTGCCATCCGCGTCCGTCACGCGAATACGGTATTCCGCCGTGGCTTCCGCCGCCGCGCTCGTTCCCTGTTTGGGCGAGCCGTCGGCGTACGCCCAGTCTATCGTCCACGCGTCGCCGTCCTCCGCGTACAGCTTCGATAGCTCGCGCAGCTCGTCCGCGAGCGCGTCCATCGCCGTTTCGGACGGCTGGAACACGAGCGCATCCGACAGATACAGCCCCTCACCCCGATCGATGATGCAGGCGCACACGCCGATTGCGCGGCCGTCCAGACTCGCTTCCTCGGAAATGCTCAAATCCACCGGATACAGATAGCCGTTCTCATCCGTTTCCAGCTCGTTCAGCATGGTATAGTTGTCCCCGTCCACGACGAACGCCAGATCCTCGTTCACATCCTCGCCGATGCGCACGCGCAGCGTGAGCGTTCCGTTTTGAACCACGTCATATTCCGCCGAATCAGACAGGTCGCCCGCCTTCACGGAAAGCACGGCCTTCTTCAGCTCGCCCTCGGCTACCTCGACCGTCGCCGCGTCGCCCGCCAGCGTTTTGGGCGCGGCCGGGCGTGCGGCTTCAAGCGCGGCAACCCGCGCCGCGTCCGCCTTTTCGAAGGCGCGCAGCGCGACGAAGGGTTCGCCGTCCATGATTTCGTCGCGCTGGAACGCGAAGTCCACCGTGTGCTCGCCATCCGTTTCGAACTTCACAAGGCGCGTCGACCAGCTTCGCGTTCCGGCGATTTCATCCGCCTGCTCGCCGTCCACATAGACGCGAAGTCCCTGATACAGCGGCTTGCAGTCCACTTCATATTCAAACGCCAGCGCTTCGCCCGCGTTCGCGTTCAGCTTCACGGTGAAAGCGGCGGTCGTTCCGCGCGCCGCGCCGTTGGTCGAGCGAATCCCCGTTCCGTCTGCGCCGATCGCAAACGGCCACACGCTTTCGTCCTCGGGAAGCTCCACGCGCATCTCCTGCGCGCCCAGCGCCGCCGCGAACGCATCGACCGAGGGCCATTCGGCTGTGGGAAGCGGCTTCGGAATATCGTCCAGCAGCCGCGGTTCGCTGTAGTCCTCCGCGGCGTAGGCCTCGAACAGGCGCAGGAATTTGGTCTCGTCCGTGATCGCGCCGACCTCGTCAAAGCACATCACGCCGTTCCTGTCCACGAGTACGCTGTACGGGATGCCGCCTTCCAGATTGAACCGCGCGCTCACGCCGTTCTCGTCCACACCCATCGGCAGCGTGGTCAGCCCCAGCTCGTCCTTCAAGGCGTTCACGGTTTCGGCGGTGTCGGTGGGTTCCACGCTCAGCGCGAGAACGCCAATGTCATCCGAAACCTGCGAATACGCCTTCTGCATATACGGAAATTCCATCCGGCAGGGCTGGCACCAGCTGGCCCAGAAGTTGATCAGCACGGCCTTCTTCTCCGCGAGCAGACCGTACAGCGTTACCTCCGTGCCGTCCGACAGCGCAGCGGCGAAGTCCTCAATCTTGTCGCCCTTCTGATAATACCCGTTCACGCCCTCCGCGAACGCCGTCAGGCTCAGCGCCAATATGAGCGCCAGCGCCCACGTCAGAAATCTCTTCATGCCGTTTTCCTCCCATGCTTATTCAAACATTCTCAATTCGCTTACGCGCTCCACAAAGAGCGGAGCGCCCTTTTCCGCCCGCAGCGTAATCGTGCGCATGCGCAGCGCGCGGCTTTCGGGCTCCGTGCAGGTTACGACCAGCTCGATGTTCTCGGGCGCGCCCTCCGCAAGGCGGAAGGAAACCGCCATGCCGCCGTCCTCCTCCATGCGCTCCTGCGCGGGCGCGAGCGCCTGTGGGTCGAGCACCTCATAGCTCCATTCGCACCCGGCGGGCAGATATACGGTCACGGTGTCGCCGTCCGTCTCGCACCAGTCGACATACGGCTGCTGCTCGAAAACGGAGTTCAGCGCAATCGCGCCGGTTTCATCTGCCACCGTTTCCAGTACGAACGTGCGCACGGTTTCAAGCTCGTCCGCGTCCGCATAGCGGAAAATCAGGCTGACCGCGCCGCTCTGACCGGCTCTCGCAGTGAAACGGAACACGCGCGTGAACGGCGTGCCCGCCACGCCCTCGCTTTCGCCCAGAAGCTGCTCCTCGCCCGTCTGCTCCATGACCTCGGGCGCGGAAATTTCGCATTTCCAGTCCAGACCGA
Source organism: Clostridiales bacterium (assembly GCA_004556395.1). Taxonomy (GTDB): domain Bacteria; phylum Bacillota; class Clostridia; order Christensenellales; family Aristaeellaceae; genus SFHK01. The sequence goes on along the minus strand of SFHK01000006.1, from coordinate 20,682 downwards.
ACTTCGTGTTGCCGGGCAGGCGCACGGTGATGGCCGTGTTTCCCTCTTCCAGCGTATACCAGTCGGTTTCCGCACCCTCCGCGCACGCGCAGACAGGCGCCGTCAGCGCCAGCATGCACGCGAGCGCCATTGCAAAAAGCCTTTTCATTTTCGTTTCACCTCCGCAGGGATCGTTTTGGGAAAGCCCACTTATTTGGTGCGTCGTTCTTCAAAAAAGTTCCATGCGGAAGGAAACATATGCCGTACCCTACCGGAATACGGAATGAATCACGCTTCGGGCGTGCCGCTCGACGCGGTAAATGCGAAGCCGCATGGCTTCCCTGCCCACGCCGTAGCGCGCGGCAAGCTGCTCGCAATCGATGTGCTCTTCATAGTGCTGGTGAAACAGCGTCTGTTCGCGCGGCGACAGATTCTCCTGCAGGGCTCTGTCCACATCCTCGCGGGAACGGGGCGTTTCCAGCGCGGCCTGTAATTGCCACGCGCAATGCTCGTCCTCGATGCGCTCCATTTCCTCGTCGTCGATATAGATCACCTGCACCTTCTTGCGCGTGCGCAGAAGATTGAAGCACTTGTACTTCGTCGTCAGCATCAGCCAGCCGCGCACGTTCGGGTGCCGCTTCAGCGCTTCCTGCTGCTCCTGCGCGTCCACAAATACCTCCTGCGCCACGTCCTCGGCCATGGATTTCAAGTTTCCGGTCAGCAGCGAACGCGCCAAGCGCCGCACGACCTCGTAATTCTCGCGATAAAGCGCTTCCACCCAGCGCCGTCCGGTTTCCTGTCCGACAAGCTCGCTCATTGCTGTTCCTCCCTTGGTGTTTTTTCGTGTTATATTCTATCATATTTCAGCGTAATTTGCCAGTATTTCCGCAACTATTTTTGCATTTTCTTGGCATGTTTTGCCGATACGCAAAAACGTCCTCCGGAAAGGAAGACGTTTCTCGCTGGAATTCAGTTTTTTCCTTCAAATCGATCAATCAGATACCGACAGGCCGCGCCCATGTAGGCGGCGTACGGCTTTCGGAGCGCTTCGGGCAGTCGGCTGCAGCTCACTTCGACGTTCATGCTGCCGGCATAGCCCACCTCGCGCAGCGCGCGGAGCACGTCGTCCCACGGGAGATTTCCGAGGAACGGCGCCAGATGCACGTCGTCCTCGCCGAAATTATCGTTGATGTGCACCATGCGCAGCCGCCTGCCGACGCGAAAAATCGAACGGCAGGGATCCTGCATGGAAATCTGCGCGTGCCCGGTATCCCAGCAAATTCCCTCGTCCAGCGCGTCCGCCATGCGAATCAGGTCGCCGGTGTCCGTGCCGAAGCGGCGAATCCGCGCGGGCGCGCTTCGACCCGCGCCGCGCATGATCTCAATCGCCAGCACCACATCCGCGCCGTGGGCGTATTCGCAGAACGGGCGCAGGAACGCAAGCGCGTCCTCGTATTCCCGTTCCAGGTCGTAGTCCTCCGTCATGAACGTGCGGGGATGAATGGCCGCGCAGTCCGCGCCGTATCGCCGCGTCCAGTCGACGCCGCGGCGCACGGCTTCATCGTAGCGCGCCCAGCCTTCCGCATCGTCGGCGGCGGGATAGTCATAGGGAAGATGGACGTATTTCACGCGCATGCCCGCCTTCGCCAGCGCTTCGCCGCGCGCGTCCAGCTCCCGCTCCCAATCCGCCTGCCGGTACAGACGAGCAGGCAGGGTCATGTCAAACTCCTCAAAGCCCGCTTCCTTCGCGAAGGAAATCACCTCCGTGAACGGAACCGGCGTTCCGTCCGCGCGGCGGTTCAGAATGCGCGAGGTGACGCACGCCTTCATGCCCGATTTCCTCCGCTCACACATATTCGGCCTTCACGGGCGCGCAGATTTCCGCGCGCGGCGAAAGCGCCGCCACCGTGTCCATCCACGCGCAGGCATAGCGAATGCCCAGCCGTCTTTGCGCGTGCGCCGAGAAGTGCAGCCGGTCGCCGCGGTCGGGCAGGTCGCGCGCACGCACCAGCGCGTATTCGGGGCGCAGCGCGGCGAACTCGGCCAGCTGCGCGTTGATTTCCCGATGATACAGGCTGTCGGCGTTGCCGTCCAGATATTCGCCCAGCTCCCCGACCAGCACTGGCAGCGGCGCGCACACGCGCTCCGCTATGCCCGCCGTTTCCGCCGCTTCGCGGATGCGGGCGATCAGCGCGGCCATGATGACGCGAAGCCGCTTCGCGTAGGTCAGCGCCGACTCGACCTCCTTGCTGTCGCTCTCGCCCTGATGCCACAGGATGCCCGCCAGCCGCGCGCCGCTTTTGAGCGCCTTCGCCGTTTCGGCCACCGCGGCTTCAAACAGCCTTTCGCCCGGCTGCCATTCCCGCAGACGGGAGCCGCCCAGCGAGCAGGGAATCAGGCCGACGTCCTCGCCCGTCATCATGTACACGCTCGTTCCGAACGCGGGTCCCATGCCCGCGGCGGCAATCGCGGGCTTGTCGCGCACGACGGGCTCCACCGCCGTTTCCCAGCCCTCGCCGCGCCACACCCGCACATGCGGGTTGGAAATGTCCGGAAGCTCCTTCAGGCCGCCGCGGCCCGACATATTGGACTGTCCCACCATCAAAAACGCGTTCATTCCATCTTCTCCTTTTTCATCTGCTCGCGCATCTGTTTGGGCGACACGCCGTAGGTGCGCTTGAACGCCTTATACAGCGTGTTGAGCGAATGGTAGCCGCACTGCGCCATGATCTCGCTCACGGAAAGCTCCGTCGTAAGCAGCGCTTCCTTCACCCGGCGCATGCGCTCGGTATCGATATAATCAAAGAACGTTTTGCCCGTGGCGCGCAGCATGGCCTTCTTGACCTCGTTTTCGGTCATGCCCAGCTGCGCAGCCGCGGAAGCCGCGCACAGCTCGCTGTCCGACAGGTTCTCGTCCACAAACGAAACCACGCGGCCGGAAATCTCGTTGGTCTCGCGCTCGCGGCTCGCCTGAATCAGCCCCGCCGCCCAGCGGACATATGTTTCGATCGGCGCGAACAGCGTTTCCACGTTCGCGGTTGGGTCGAACTCCGGCAGCGCGCCCTCGGCCACGCCCATCTTGCCCATTTCGTCCCGCAGGCGGATGACCGGCCCTAAGAACGAATAGAACAGGTACGCCGCGCAGCTTTCCGTCAGCACGCCGGCCTGCCCCGCGGAGCGCGCGGTGTCGCGCAGGATGGCGGCCGCGCCGTCCGCGTCGGCATTGACCAGACAGTGATAGAACCGCTGCGTGCTCTGCAATACGCCCGCGGCGTTCAGCGCGGACGCGTCCCACGCCCAGTCGTCGGCGTAAATCATGGGATTCATCGTGGAGCGCAGCAGAATCTGCGTGCGCTTGCGCGCCTGACCCAGCGTCTCGACGCCGCTCATGGCGCTTCCGGCGACGATGCGGCTGCGCACGCTGTCCGTGCGGTCGATGGCGGCGCGCACGCGCAGAAGCGCGCTTTCCAGCGTCTCGCGCGACAGGTTCGCGTCGATCACGGCGAACAGGCTGCTTCCCATGAACTGCGCGATTGCGCAGGGAAGCTCCTTGTTCACGATGGACAGCAGCACCACCTGCAATGACGAATACCGCTCCAAATCCATTTCGCCCTCAAACGTGAGCGCGATATGAATCAGCCGGTAGTCGGACGGGAAATTGGCCAGATAGCGCTCCGCGCGCGAAAGCTCCACGCCATCGATCTGCGTGTTGCGCAGAAGCGCCTGAAACGTGTGTCGGCGCAGCTCTTTTTCCTGCGACGTGAGCAGATCCTCATAATCCTTAAACCGGTTCTGCGCGCCGTGCACGAAGCTGTCCAGATACTGATACGCGTTCTGGTGCCGCAAAAGCTGCCGGGGCAGCCGTTCCTGCGGCATGTATCCCATGACCGTGCCCAGAATGCGCATGATGGGGCGGGAGCTTCGGTAGGAGAGGAACACCGCCAGACACGCGCCGATCACCAGATAGCACAGGATGAACGCGCCGTACACATACGTGAACCGCTTCAGCTGCGCGCTGAACACCCTTGTGGGAACGCCCAGCTCCACCGACAGGCTGTAGCCGGCGTGAATCGCCGCGGAAATCCACGTATACGCCTGCCCGCCTTCGTCGCCGCGGCCGAGCAGCAGCGCGCCGTTTCCGTCATACAGGCGCAGAACGGTGTCGGGATATAAATCCGTCAGCGACAGAAGCTCATGCACGGATTCGCCGGTGATGAACACAAACAGCAGCTTGCTGCTGGAATTCGACGTAAGCGGCATGCGCACGGCGTACTCCAGCGCCGGGAACGTGCGATCCATCATGGTGATCTGCCGCTCCGCGAACAGGCAGCTGGGGCCGGTGAAATCGTTCACGAACGCCCGCCACTGCGCATGCGTTTCGAACCGGCTGTCGGACGCGAACTGATACATCTCTTCCATTGTATAGAACAGATACTCACCCACCATGGCCACGCCGTTGGAAAGGTACATGCCCGCCGTCATGCCCGCGGGCAGCAGCGACGTGAGCGTGGCATAGGTTCCCAGCGCATTGTAGGCCTTGTACACATCCTTGCCCGTGGGCGGAACCGAAATGTGCGAAAGCTGCGTAAGCGCCGCGGTGCCGGACAGCCGCGTGGAGAGCGTGCGCGTCTGGCTCAACTCGTATTCAAACTGCTTCAGACGGCTGTACAGCATCGTCTCGCTGACCTGCACACTCTTTTCGGTGATCATGTTCAGGTTCAGCCGGTACAGCGGCACGTACATGCCCATCAGCACGAGCAGAAACAGCAGATAAAACAGCAGGCAGCGCAAAAACACGCTTCTCCGCATCGTTCATCGCCTCCCGCCGTTTCATCATACCGGCGTTTATTTTACCACAGAATGAATTTTTGTGTAAACCAGAAAGGACGAAAATTCGGCTTTTCCGCGCATATTTCATCATCCCGCATTTTTTCACCGTCAAATTTATCGGAATTTCACTGTATATGAAACCTTTCAAATTGCTTTTTGCGATACAATTCCCTATACTCAGTGCTGCATCCGCACCGGCGGACAAAAACCATTTGAGGAGGATTCCCATGAACAGGCATTCTCGCACCCCGATCTGCGCATCGGTCGCGCTCGCGCTGATTCTGTCGCTGATGCTTCCCGCAGCGCTCGCCGCCGAGGAGCCGTCCTTCCCCTTCGCGGACGAGCCCGTGACCTTCACCGCCATGGTGCCCCAGACCAGCGTGATCGAGGACTGGGCGACCAACGAGATGACGCTCTACATTGAGAGCAAGACCAACATCCATCTGGAATTCACCCACATCGTGACCGACAACGACTTCATGAACAAACTCAACATGATGATCGCCGCCGGCGGCGACGACCTGCCCGACCTGATCATCAACAGCGGCATGGACCCGCAGGATCTGCAGCCGTGGGGCGAGGCCGGTATGATTCTCGCGCTGAACGAGTACTACGAGAAGGACGCCTGCTATCTTGAGAAGTCCTTTGAGACCTGCACGATGAGCTACGCGGACTGCCTGAAGTACATGACCTGCTACAACGGCGAAATTTACGCGCTGCCCAGCTACGGCGAGTCTACCAACAACCAGTTCAGCCAGTCCCGCATCATGATCTACAAGCCGTGGCTGGACAAGCTGGGGCTCGACAGCCCCACCACCGTGGACGAGCTGGTCGACGTGCTGCGCCACTTCCGCGACGACGATCCCAACGGCAACGGCATCGCCGATGAAATTCCGCTGAGCAGCGCCAAGAACCGCATCTCCAACGTTCGCAAGTGCCTGATGACGCCCTTCGTGTACACCCAGAACGGCTACTACCTGCCCGCCGAGGACGGCACCATGGGCTTCGCGTTCACCGAGGAGGGCTGGCGCGAGGGCATGCGCTTCGTCAAGCGCCTGATCGACGAGGGTCTGTTCGATCCCGCGTTCCTCACGCAGGACATCAAGCAGCTCACCGCCACGCAGTGCAGCGCCGACGGCATTGAGACGGTCGGCGCGGTTGTGAACATTTCCACCAGCAACATGAGCAGCTCCGACATTCGCCGCTATGAATACGTGCGTCTGGCCGCGCTGGCCAACACCGACGGCAAGCGCGTGGCCGTGTGGGAGCCCACCATGCCCTCCGGCGGCATGCTGATCACCAAGAACTGCAAGGACCCTGAGCTCGCGTTCCGTCTGGGCGACTGGCTGTGCAGCGAGGAAATGTCGCTCTATTCCCGCTATGGCCGCGAGGGCGTGGACTATCACTACTGGCAGGAAGGCGACCCGGTCAACAACTACGCCGGCCTTGGCAAGGAGCAGGTGTTCGTATACAACCCGCGCGCCAGCTGGGGCAACCTGCAGAACATCTACTGGGCGCTGAAGGGCCCCAGCTGCATCACCACCCGCCTGTTCTTCGGTCAGGTCGGCGCGGGCAAGACGGATGATTCCGACCTCGGCCGCCTGAAGAACGCCAACGGCAAGATCGACAGCGGCGTGCTGCTGGAGAGCCTTGACTACATCGACGAAAGCAAGGTCGTCGCCAAGCTGATCTTCAACGAGGAAGAGCAGCAGGTCGTCACCGACGTGGGCATGCCGATCGCATCCTACGCGGAGGAGTGCTGGGCGCGCTTCATCACCGGCGATATGGATCTGGATTCCGACTGGGGCGGCTATCTGGCCGAGCTCGACCGCATGGGTCTTGAACAGTACGTCGAGGCCGTGCAGTCCGCCTACGATCGCATGAACGCCGACAAATAATCGCGCTCGCGCAAAACCCTTTCCTTCGCATTCGGGGCGGCCAATGGTGCCGCCCCGAATCCTTCCACCCAAACTGCTTTACCGAGGAGGACTCCCCATGCGTAAGAAGATGACGCCACTCGTCGCATTGAAGCGCTACTGGCAGTTGTATCTGTTTCTGCTGATTCCGCTGGCCTACATTATCACCTTCAAATACGCGCCGATGGTAGGCATTCAGCTCGCGTTCAAAAACTTCGAATATGACAAGGGTCTCTTCGGCAGCCCGTGGATTGGCCTGCGTCATTTTCAGCGGTTCTTCGGCTCGTATATCTTTGCCCGCGTGCTGGTGAACACCCTGCGGATCGCCATCCTGTCGATGATCTTCAGCATGCCCTTCCCCATCCTGTTCGCGCTTCTGCTCAACTCCATCAACGCCAAGCGCTACAAGAAGATCGTGCAGACGATCACCTACATTCCCCACTTCATCTCCACCGTCGTGCTGGTCGGCATGCTGATGCAGCTGTTTAACCCGAACGTGGGCGTGTACGGCGTGATTTACAAGTCGCTCACCGGCACAAAGCCCGCCGACCCGTTTGCCATTCCGGAAGCCTTCTTCTATATGTACATCGGCTCCGGCATCTGGAAGAGCTTCGGCTGGGGCTCCATCGTCTACCTGGCCGCGCTCACCAACGTGCCGCCAGAATTGTACGAGGCCGCGGAAATCGACGGTGCCAGCCGCCTGCAGCGCATGTGGTCGATCGAGCTGCCCGCCATCGTTCCCATCGTCGTCATTCACCTGATCATGAACTGCGGAAGCATCTTGGGCGTGGGCTTCCAGAAAATCTACCTGATGCAGAACGACCTGAACATCCGCCTGAGCGAGGTCATTTCTACCTATGTATATAAGCAGGGTCTCGGCAACGGCAGCCGGTCGGACTACGCGTATTCCACCGCCGTAGACCTGTTCAATTCCGTCGTCAGCCTGATCATGATCGTCAGCGTGAACCACATTTCCCGCCGCGTCAACGAAACCAGTCTGTGGTAAGGAGGGAACCAGATGACTCAATCGATCGCCCATTCAAAGCCCCGCAACCGGGTTCGCCTGTCCCGGCAGGACAAGACGTATTACAGCGTGGTGTACACGCTGGTCACGCTGCTCACGCTGATCGTGCTGCTGCCGCTGACCAACGTGCTCGCCTGCTCGTTCTCCGCGCCGGAATCCGTCGCCTCGGGCAAAGTGCTGCTCTGGCCGGTAAATTTCTCTGTGAGCGGCTACGAGCGCGTGTTCAACACCGACGAAATCTGGATCGGCTACGCCAACACGCTGTATTACACGATCGTGGGCACATTCGTGAACGTGTTCGTCACGATGATCTGCGCCTATCCGCTCGCGCGCCGCGGCCTGCCGTATAAAAGCTTCTTTTCCTTCCTGTTCGCGTTCACGATGCTGTTCTCCGGCGGTCTGGTGCCGACCTACCTGCTGGCGCGCAGCCTGCATTTGCTCAACACCCGCTGGGCGCTGATCATCCCGGGCGCGATGGGCGTGTATCAGATGATCGTCACGCGCACGTTCCTCGTGGCCAACATTCCGCAGGAGCTGCTGGAAATGAGCCAGATCGACGGCTGCAACGACTTCCGCTTTTTCTGGTCGTTCGTGCTGCCGCTTTCCAAGGCCGTCATCGCCGTGACCGCCATGCAATACGCCGTCGGCCACTGGAATTCGTGGTTCAGCGCGTTCCTGTACCTCTCCGACGATAAGAAGTATCCCCTGCAGATGATGCTGCGCCGTATACTGGTCATGAATCAGATCAAGGCCAGCGACTATGTGGACGAGGAAACGCTGGTCGCCATGGAGGGCATGGCCGACCTTCTGAAATACTCGCTGATCGTCGTGGCCACGGTTCCGATTCTGTGCGCGTATCCGTTCATTCAGAAGTATTTCGTCAAGGGAATCATGATCGGCTCGCTGAAGGGCTGAGGACAAACGCAAGGCCGTCTCAAAATGACCGAATTCCGGTCACGCGAGGCGGCCGTTTTGTTATTTTTCCTGCATTTCATTGACAAGCACGTGCGAACCTCGTAAAATAACACGCGATATGCAACGTTTGTTGCCTTGTGTGCGTCAGAAGGGATGAATCGAATGCCTCCAAGGGTCAAGTTCAGCCGGGAAGAAATTGTTCAGGCGGCGCTGGACGTCGCGCGGGAAAAGGGCGCGGACGCCATGACCACGCGCGACATCGCGGCCAGACTCGGCGTGTCGACGCAGCCGATTTTCACGTATTTCCGCTCAATGGCCGAGGTACGTGCGGCGGTTCACGCGGCGGCGGAGACGTTTTATCAGAAGTATGCCGCCGAGGGTCTCGCCGAGGAGATTCCCTTTCTGGGCTACGGCATGCGGCACATCCGCTTCGCGCGCGAGGAGCCGGAGCTGTACCGCCTGCTGTTTCTGTCCCACGACGTGAGCCCCGTCATTGAGGCGATGCGGCATTCCCAGTCGCTCATCCGTTCCACGCTCGAATCGCTCTATCACCTGACGGCGGCGGAAGCGGACTATTATTTCCGCGACATGTGGCTGGTGGTGCACTCGCTGTCCACGCTGATCGTAACCGGCGGCTGCGCCTACACGGACGACGAGATTTGCGGCATCCTCTCCGGCTTCAGCCTTGGCGTGTGCCGCGCCATCCGGCAGGTGCCCGGCTTCGTGGAGGGAACCTTCGACCGGAACGCGGAATTCACGCGGCTCCTTAAAAATTGCGAACAGGAGGTATCCGATGGAACCGATCATTGACATTGCGCATCTAAACAAAACCTTCGGCGACGTGCACGCCGTGCAGGATCTTTCCTTTCAGGTGCGCCGCGGCGAGCTTTTCGCCTTTCTGGGCGTAAACGGCGCGGGCAAATCCACGACGATTTCCATCCTCTGCGGCCTTCTCAGGAAGGACAGCGGCCGCGTGACCGTATGCGGCGAGAGCATCGATCACGGGCCGGGGCGGATTGCGGGACGGCTGGGCGTGGTGTTTCAGAATTCCATGCTCGACGCGCCGCTGTCGGTCATGGACAACCTGCGAAGCCGCGCGGCGCTGTACGGCATCACCGCCAAGGCATTCCGCGCGCGGCTGGACGAGCTGGCCGCGCAGCTGGACTTCGGCGACCTTCTGAATCGCACGGTCGGCAAGCTTTCCGGCGGACAGCGGCGGCGCATCGACATCGCCCGCGCGCTATTGAACCGGCCGGAGATTCTGATTCTCGACGAGCCGACCACCGGCCTTGACCCGCAGACGCGCAGCCTTCTGTGGAATGTGGTCTCCGACCTGCGAAAGCGCGAGAACCTGACCGTATTCCTCACCACGCATTACATGGAGGAAGCCGCGGACGCGGACTACGTGATCATCCTCGATTCCGGCCGGATTGCCGCCGAGGGCACGCCGCTCGCGCTGAAGAACGCCTACGCCGGCGACTTCATCACGCTTTACGGCCTGACTGAAAGCGAGATACAGTCGCTGAAGCTTCCCTGCGAGGCGCTGCCGGGCGGCTGGCGCGTGGCCGTGCGCGATACCGCCGCCGCGACGGAGCTGATTCTTCGCCGTCCGGAGCTGTTCAGGGACTACGAAATCACCAAGGGGCGCATGGACGACGTATTTCTGGCCGTAACGGGACGGACGCTGACGGGAGGTGCGGAGAAATGACCGGGCTGGGAAATCTGATTCGCCGCAACTGTCGGCTGTTCTTCCGGGACAAAGGCATGTTCTTCTCATCCCTGATCACGCCGATCATCCTGCTGGTGCTCTACGTGACCTTCCTCGGCAACGTGTACCGCGATTCCTTCACCGGCGCGCTGCCGGAGGGCTTCGTCATTGAGGACGCGCTTCTGAACGCTACCGTGGGCGGACAGCTGATTTCGTCGCTGCTGGCGGTGTGCTGCGTGACCGTCGCCTTCTGCTCCAACCTTTTGATGGTGCAGGATCGCGTCAGCGGCGCGCGCCGCGACCTCGCCGTGTCTCCTGTTCGGCCGTCGACGATCGCCGTGGCCTATTTCTGCGCCTCGGCGCTGGCGACGCTGCTCATCAGCCTTACGGCGCTGGCGGTCTGTCTTTTGTATCTCGCGCTGACGGGCTGGCTGCTGCGCGCGGGCGACGTGCTTTTCATGCTGCTGGACGCGGCGCTGCTGACGCTGTTCGGCGTGGCGCTGTCGTCCTGCGTGAACTTCCCGCTGCGCACGCAGGGGCAGGGCTCGGCGGTGGGCACGATCGTAAGCGCGGGTTACGGCTTCCTCTGCGGCGCGTACATGCCCATTTCCAATTTCTCGAGCGGGCTTCAGAAGGTACTTTCCTTCCTGCCCGGCACCTACGGCACCAGCCTTCTGCGCAACCATGCGCTGGCCGGGGCGTATCGGGAAATGGCGCGCGTCGGTTTCCCGGCGGAGGTGATCGAAGCTATTCGGGATTCGATCGACTGCAACCTGTACTTCTTCGGTCGAAGCGTTTCCATCGGCGGTATGTACGCGGTGCTCGTCGGCGCGACGCTTCTGCTGGTCGGCCTTTACGTGCTGCTGAACGCGGTGCGCAGAGAAAGAACGTGAAGGAAAAAATGAAAAGGAGAATCCAATCATGAAAAAGCGAACCGTATCCCTTCTGTGCTGCGCGCTCCTGCTCGTCTGCCTGACGGCGCAGGCAGAAATCCCCTTCGCGAATGAACAGCTGTACGCCGTCGCCTGCGTCGGCTATGGCGACGACGTCGCGCTGGCCGACTATCGCGAGCGGTATCTGGACGGCGCGTCCGTGCCGGTTCACTACGTTTCGGACGGCGAAACCTATCTGATCATCCCCCGCTTCGCGGATATGACGCTGCGGCTGTACGTGAACGACATGGAAACCTCGTCCCAAACGCTGATCTACGAAGAGGAAAACTGCCGTCCGTTCGCCGTTCGCTGCAACATAAGCGACATCTTCCCGGACGTGACGATTTCCTTCACCCGCGGTGAAACCACGGTGGAGTTTTCTCCGTATTTATCGCTGAAGGACGGAACCCTGCAGCCCGGCAAATTCGGGCTCGATCTGACCAGGGACGAATAAGCCCCTCACGCGAACACATGAAAGGAATGAACGCCGCATGCTGAAAATCGAGCATCTGACCAAGACCTACGGCGAAAAGAAGGCCGTCGACGATCTGAGCCTCCACATCGCGCCCGGCGAAATTTACGGCTTTATCGGCCACAACGGCGCGGGCAAAACCACCACTCTCAAATCCATTGCCGGAATTCTGCGCTTCGACGAGGGCGAAATCACCATCGACGGCACGTCCGTAAAGAACGATCCCCTCGCCTGCAAGAAAAAGCTGGCCTACATACCGGACAATCCCGACCTGTACGAATTCATGACCGGCATCAAATACCTGAACTTCATCAGCGACATTTTCGGGGTCAGCGCGGATGACCGGCAGGCGCGCATTCGCAAGTACGCGGATCTGTTCGAGCTGACGAACGATCTCGCTCAGCCGATCGCGTCCTATTCCCACGGCATGAAGCAGAAGCTGGCGATCATCTCGGCATGGGTGCACGAGCCCCGTCTGATCATCATGGACGAGCCGTTCGTGGGTCTCGACCCGAAGGCATCCCACCTGCTCAAGGGCATGATGCGCGAGCTGTGCGACCGGGGCGGCGCGATTTTCTTCTCCACCCACGTGCTGGAGGTCGCCGAAAAGCTGTGCGACAAGGTTGCCATCATCAAGGCGGGCAAACTGATCCGCTCGGGCACGATGGAGGAAGTCAAGGGTGACGACAGCCTTGAAGAGGTATTCCTCGAACTGGAGGGAGAATCATGCTGAAAACGCTTATGCGCAAGCAGATGATGGAAATCTTCCGCAGCTACTTCTACGACGCGAAAAAGAACCGCCAGCGCTCCAAGGCCTCCACGGCGATGTTCATCGTGCTGTTCGCCTTTTTGATGGTGGGCGTGCTGGGCGCGATCTTTACGTATCTTTCCCTCTCCATGTGCCGGCCGCTGGCGGACGCGGGCATGGGCTGGCTGTACTTCACGCTGATGGGGCTCGTGTCCATCCTGCTGGGCGCGTTCGGCAGCATCTTCAACACCTACGCAAGCCTGTATAAGGCGAAGGACAACGACCTTCTGCTGTCGCTGCCGATTCCGACGAGCTGCATCATGATTTCGCGGCTTCTGACCGTGTACCTGATGGGTCTGATGTATTCCGGCGTCGTCATCCTGCCCGCGATCATCGTGTACTGGTGCAAAGTGTCGGCCTCGTTCGGCGCAATCGCCGGTTCGCTGTTGCTGCTCGTGTGCATTTCGCTGATCGTGCTCATTCTGTCGTGCTCGCTCGGCTGGGTCGTGGCGAAAATCAGCCTGAAGCTGAAGAACAAGAGCTTCGCGACGGTGCTTCTGTCGCTGGTCTTCATCGGCGTTTATTGCTTCTTCTACTTCAAGGCGCAGACGCTGCTTCAGGAGCTTCTTTTGAACGCGGCGGTCTACGGCGCGAAGATTCGCGGCGCTGCCTACCCGCTGTATCTGCTGGGACGCATGGGCGAAGGTGATCTCGCGGCCATCCTGACCGTCACCGCTGTCGTGCTGGCGCTGTTCGCGCTGATGTGGTACATGCTGTCGCGCAGCTTCCTGAAGATCGCTACGGCGACAGGCAAATCCGACCGGAAGGTCTATCGCGAAACGCGCACGGAGAAGCGCAGCGCCTTCGCCGCGCTGTTTTCCAAGGAGCTTGCGCGCTTCACCGGCAGCCCCAACTACATGCTGAACTGCGGACTGGGCACGCTCTTCCTGCCCGCGCTGGGCGTTTTTCTGCTGATCAAGGGTTCGTCCTTCCTCGGCAGCCTGTCGGAGTTTCTCTCCGAATGCCCCGGCGCGCTGCCGGTGCTGCTGTGCGCCGCCATCTGTCTGGTCGCGTCCATGAACGATTCCGCCGCGCCGTCCGTGTCGCTGGAGGGCAGAAATCTGTGGATTGCGCATTCGCTGCCCATCGCGCCGTGGGACGCGCTGAAGGCCAAGCTGTCCATTCAGCTGCTGATTACTGCGCCCGCCGCGCTGTTCTGCAGCGTCTGCATGCTGATCGCCGCAAAATGCTCAATCCTTGAATCGATTTTCGTCCTCGTCCTGCCGCAGCTGTTCGTGCTGTTCTCCGCGCTGTTTGGCCTGACGCTCGGCATTCTTTCACCGAACCTGACGTGGACGAACGAAACCGCGCCGATCAAGCAGAGCATGGCCGTAACCATCGCGCTGCTGGGCGGCTGGGTCTACGGGATCCTCATGGCTCTCCTGTATCTCTTCGCCGCATCCTCCCTCGGCGCCGTCCTCTACCTCCTCCTGTGCGCCCTCGTCACCCTCGCCGCCTCCGCAGCTCTCTACCTCTGGCTCAGGCATAAAGGCAGCACCCGCTTCGCCGCGCTGTAAACCCCGCCCGTAAAGGCAGCGGCTCCGCATCCACCTTCATCCTGTGGATACGGAGCCGTTTTTTTTCAACTCGCGAAAGAGCAGCTGCAAACCCGCTCTCTGCCGCGAATTGGGAGCCGCTCCTTCGGTCACATAAGAAACGCCAAGGCCGCGAGTCCCCGCCGAGGGGGTGGTGCGGAGGGGGCGCTCTGCTCCCCCTCCGCCTCCCCGCGCCCTCAGCGGATGTCCTTCACCTCATAGCCCTTATCCTCGACGGCCTTTTTGAGCGTGCCGTCGTCCACAGGCTTATCCAGCGTCACGACGGCAAGGTTTTTTTCGTGGCTTACCTTGGCTTCGCGCACGCCGTCCAGCGCTTCCAGCGCCTTTTTCACATTGGCCTCGCAATGGCCGCACATCATACCGGTAATCTGCATCGTCTTTTCCATGGTTCCTGTTTCCTCCTTTTTGTTTTCGGGTTCGAATGAGATCTCGAGGTTGGCGAGGCTGCGCCGCCTGTCGCGCTTCGCGTCGCGCAGCTTGAACAGGTTCAGCCGCAGCGCGTTGGACACCACGCAGAAGCTGGAAAGGCTCATCGCCGCCGCGCCGAACATGGGATTCAGCGTCAGCCCCAGCGGGATCAGCGCGCCCGCCGCCAGCGGGATGCCGATCGTGTTGTAGAAGAACGCCCAGAACAGGTTCTCGTGAATGTTCCGCAGCGTGGCGCGGCTCAGGCGAATGGCCGCGGGCACGTCGCTCAGGCGGCTCTTCATCAGCACCACGTCCGCGGCGTCGATGGCCACGTCCGTGCCCGCGCCGATGGCGATGCCGATGTCCGCGCGGGTAAGCGCCGGCGCGTCGTTGATTCCGTCGCCAACCATGGCCACCTTGCCGTACTCCTTCAGCCTGCGAATCACGCTTTCCTTGCCGTCCGGCCGCACGCCCGCGATCACCTGATCGACGCCCGCCTGCCTGCCGACGGCCTTCGCGGTGCGCTCGTTGTCTCCGGTAAGCATCACCACGTGAATGCCTATGTTGCGCAGCTCGCGAACCGCCTGCGGGCTATCCTCCTTGATCACGTCCGCCACGGCGATCATGCCGATATAGCTTCCGTTGGATGCGAAGTACAGCGGCGTTTTGCCCTGTTCAGACAGCTCCGCCGCGCGCGTCCTTGCGTTCGCCGGAATCTCCGTCTGGCCGCTGATAAACGCTTCGTTTCCGCCGCACAGCTTCGCGTCTCCCTTTGTCGCCGTCAGGCCGTTGCCCGGCAGCGCCTGAAAGTCTGTTACGTCCTCGGACGCAATGCCCAGTTCCTCGCCCCTGTGGAGAATCGCCTTCGCCAGCGGATGCTCGCTCCGGCGTTCCAGCGCGCACGCCATGGAAAGCAGCTCCATCTCGCCGACGCCCGCCGCCGGAACGACGTCCGTCACCCGCGGCTCGCCGGACGTAATCGTACCCGTCTTATCCAGCGCCACGATGCGCACGCGCCCCGTTTCCTCCAAAGACGCCGCCGTCTTGAACAGGATGCCGTTCTTCGCGCCCAGCCCGCTGCCGACCATGATGGCCACCGGCGTGGCCAGACCCAGCGCGCACGGGCAGCTGATCACCAGCACCGAGATGCCCCGCGCCAGCGCGAAGCCCACGCCGCGCCCCAACAGAAGCCACACGACCGTCGTCACCGCGGCAATGGCGATCACCGTCGGCACGAACACGCCGGACACCTTGTCGGCGATCTTGGCAATCGGCGCCTTGGTGGCCGCCGCGTCCGAGACCATCTGGATGATCTGCGACAGCGTGGTATCCTCCCCCACGCGCGTCGCCCGGCACTTCAGGAAGCCGGACTGGTTCACCGTCGCGGCGGAAACCATATCGCCCGCCGCCTTTTCGACCGGCAGGCTTTCGCCGGTCAGCGCCGCTTCGTTCACAGCGCTCGCGCCCTCGATCACCGTGCCGTCCACCGGAACGCTCTCGCCGGGACGAACGACGAACACGTCGCCCTTCCGCACCTGCTCGACCGGCACCGTAACCTCCGCGCCGCCTCGCACCACGGTGGCCGTCTTCGGCGCGAGCTTCATAAGCCCCTTCAGCGCGTCGGTCGTGCGCCCTTTGGAGCGCGCTTCCAGCATCTTGCCAACGGTAATCAGCGTCAGGATCATCGCCGCGGATTCGAAGTAGAATTCCATCATATACTTCATCACCGCGTCCATATCGCCGCGAACCTGCGCGCCGGTCATGGCGAACAGCGCGTAGGTGCTGTACACAAACGCCGCCGTCGAGCCCAGCGCCACGAGCGTATCCATATTGGGCGCGCGGTGCCACAGGCTCTTAAAGCCGCTCACGAAGAACTTGCGATTGATCACCATGATGGCGATCGTCAGAAGCATCTGCGTAAGCCCCATGGCCACGTGGTTGTCCGTGTAGAACGCCGGCAGCGGCCAGTTCCACATCATATGCCCCATGGAAAAATACATCAGCACGATCAGAAATCCCAGCGACCACACCAGCCGCCGCTTCAGCACGGGCGTGTCGTGATCCTCCAACGCTTCCTCCGCGTCCGCAGGATTCGCCTTCACGCCAGTCGCGCCCTTGAGCGACGCGTCGTAGCCCGCCGCGCGCACCGCCTCGATCACGGCCTCCGGCGTCGCGGTGCCCTCCACGCCCATCGAATTGGTCAGAAGGCTCACGGAGCACTCCGTCACGCCCTCCACCTTGGATACGGCCTTCTCCACGCGCGCGCTGCACGCCGCGCAGCTCATGCCGGCCACATTGTATTGCTTCATGCTTTCCCTTCTTCCCGCCCGAAACGGCGTTCATTTCATCAGCTTTTTCATGGTATCGAGCAGTTCGTCCACCGCTTCGTCCCGCCCGCCGCGGATATCCTCGGTCACGCAGGTGCGAATGTGGCTGGCCAGCAGCTCGCGGTTAAACGCGTTCATCGCCGCGCTCACCGCCGCGGACTGCACCAGAATGTCCGGGCAGTACGCGCCGTTTTCCACCATCGCGCGGATGCCCCGAACCTGCCCCTCGATGCGGTTCAGCCGGTGAATCAGCTTCCGGTATTCCTCCGGCGAGCGCTCCTTTTTCCGGTTCGCGCACATGCAGCATTTTTCTTCCTGCGAATCCATGCTCCTCACGCTCCGTTCATATACCCCCTGTGGGTATTTGAATTATATACCCCACCCCGGTATATGTCAACCCGTTCGCCGAAACTTCACAAGTATGCTGTCCCTGACACGGTTTCCTCATTCCCTCGCGCGAAGAACGTTGAAAACGGCGCGGCAATATGGTATGATAAGCGCGGGAGATGAAACGAAATGAAAATATCCACCAAGGGGCGCTACGCGCTGCGCATGATGCTGGACATCGCCGCGCACCAGGGCGACGGCTACGTAACGCTGCGGGACATCGCCGAACGACAGGCGGTTTCTAAAAAATATCTGGAGCAGATCGCGCTTCAGCTGACGCAGGCCGGCATGCTGCGCGCCATGCGCGGACAGCTGGGCGGCTACCGGCTGGCGAAGGCTCCGTCGGAATACACGGTTTTGAGTCTTTTGGAAGTGATGGAGGGCTCGCTCGCGCCCGTAACATGCCTCGAGCAGTCGCCGAACGCCTGTGAGCGCTGCGGCGACTGCCCGACGCTGCCCGTGTGGCAGGGCTTGCACGATGTAATCTGTACCTATCTGAGCGGCATCACGCTTGAGACGCTTCTGCGTCAGTCGGAGAACAGCGGCGTGGAAAGATAACGGTCGCCGGTATCGGGAAGCAGGACGACGATCATCTTGCCCCGGTTTTCCGGTCTTTTGGCCAGCACCGTCGCTGCGTGAAGCGCCGCGCCGGAGGAAATGCCCGCCAGCACGCCCTCCCGGCGCGCAAGCTCGCGTCCGGCGGCAAAGGCGTCCTCGTTTTCCACGGGAAGGATTTCATCCAGCACCGCGCGGTTCAGCGTGTCCGGCACGAAGCCCGCGCCGATTCCCTGAATCTTATGCGGCTCGGAAGCGCCGCCGGACAGCACCGGCGAGCCCGCGGGCTCCACGGCGACGATGCGCACGGCGGGATTCTGTTCCTTCAGATATTCGCCCACGCCGGTCACCGTGCCGCCGGTGCCCACGCCGGCCACGAAGATGTCCACCTTGCCGTCCGTGTCGCGCCAGATCTCCGGCCCCGTGGTCTCCCTGTGTGCGCGCGGGTTCGCCGGGTTCGTGAACTGGCCGGGAATGAAGCTGTTCTCCGTCTGCGCCGCCAGCTCCCGCGCCTTCGCGATCGCGCCCTTCATGCCCTTCGCGCCCTCCGTGAGCACCAGCTCCGCGCCGTAGGCACGAAGGAGACTGCGGCGCTCCACGCTCATCGTTTCCGGCATCGTGAGAATAATCCGATACCCGCACGCCGCCGCGACCGCCGCCAGACCGATTCCCGTGTTGCCGCTCGTCGGCTCGATGATCACCGAGCCCGGCTTCAGAAGCCCGCGGCTCTCCGCGTCGTCCAGCATCGCCCGCGCGATTCTGTCCTTCACGCTGCCCGCCGGATTCAGGTATTCCAGCTTGGCCAGAATCGTAGCCTCCAGCCCATGCGCCTTCTCATAATTCCCCAGCTCCAGCAGGGGCGTATTGCCGATCAGCTCCGTCGCCTTCTTATAAATCTTCATTTATATTCTCCCCCTTTGTTTTCTCTATGCAAAAAAGGAACGAGCGCATTCGCCCGTTCCTCTTCCGCATGATCCTTCCACCGCTACAGAGATTTCGCGCACGGCAAAACGACATCCGGACAGAACAGGCGCCGGATGCAACAGCACGCGTTCGTTCTTTCCGCCATCGTTATACCACACTTTCTCTATCGGTTTAGTAGTATTATATTCATCATCCCACTTCCTGTCAATCCTCTCATGCGTTAATTTTTGAAAGATGCCGCAATAAAAGAAGCGCCGGAATCCGATGAATTCCGACGCTTGCTAATCTGAATTAATGCTTAACCGTATTTCTGGAAATACCCTTGATCTGCGCGATCACCCAGTCATAGCCGGAGTTCTCGATCACGGAGTTGCAATACGGGCAGCTCGCGAAGCGGTTCGCGTCCACGGGCGCGCCGCAGTTGGGGCAGTTCACGGTGCGCTCCGCGCCGATGTCCGCGCTGCGCTCCAGCGTCCACTCATACTGCATGTAGATTTCGTCGTTCTGGTCGCCGCGCACGATCTTCCCGTTTTTATCGGTAAGATAGTTCACAAACCGGGCGTTGATCGTGGCAAACAGGCGGTCGGGCACGCTGTCCTTGCCGGGACGGCAGCCGATCAGCTTCACATCCAGCACGCTCACGTGCTCCAAATGGCTGGTAATGCCCTTGTCCGTGAAGTCGCGCTTCAGCTGCGCGGCCATCTGCGCGTAGTACGGCGCCGTCAGAAGCGGCTCGACGGGCTTCAGATCGCCAGCGGCCCACGCCTCCTGCAGGCGGACATACATATTGGAGAGCTTTCCGGTAAACTCGCTCTCGCTGAAGTTCGCAAGCGCGCTGACCGGCTCGAGCGTGGAGGCGTCCACAGGCTTCGCACCCGCGGGCGACGCGCCCGACTTGCCCTTCTTCGAGCACGCGCTGATGATGAGCAGAACCACGACGACCACCGCGCCGACAATGACGCTTGGCGCGTCGGCATCGTCGTCATAGCTGTCGCGATAATCGCTGCCGGAATAGCCGCCGCTGTAGCTGTCGGACGATCCGCCGTAATCAGAGCCGCCCGAGAAATCGCCGAAGTCGGCGCGTCCCAGCGCGAACGCGAACAGGAAAAGAACCGCCAGCAAACACAAAACCCGTTTTTTCATCTGTAATCAGAAGCCCCCCGTCATGTGCTTTCACGCATATCATTGTACCAATCCGCCGTCCGTTTGTCAATGCAAAAAGGCGGATTGTAATCAGCAAAGGTTGATTTCCGTGTTTTCTTTCCAAATCTGTTGACATTCATCCTCGATGAATGTATAATGTTCTTGGGGTTAAATCTCATGTTCAGGATTAGCGACTATTCTCATACCAGTTTGCTGTGGCAGCGCAGAAAGACAACAATACTGTGGAACTGCAGCATACTCACATTGCCACTATGGGCGGAAGCTTTGGCATTGAAAACGGCACTGCGGCACGGGCCGATGCCGGTATGCAGAGACGACGACTGTTGTGCGGGTTACACTACAGAAGAGAGCGGCGGGCAGCAAAGCATGGACGCCAGTATCCTCATGGAGCGGAACGGCTGAGGGGAAAGCGACAGCGCGAGTAAGCGAGGAAAAGAAGGTAGCTGCTGAGGATGTCTTATATCTTACGAGCACCACACTGCGAAATAATGTATTCTTTATCAAAAGAGCAGACGATATCATGCCACATACAGCTACTGATACAGAAGGGATGTGACTGACAATTATGAAAGTGAAAGCCGTTTCTCTTAGTATGTGCTTGTTATATTTGTTGTGTTTGCTCTTACTACTAAGTGGATGTGAAGCGGATCGTAGCATCTCGCTATATGAAAGACAGGCGGAACTCCAGGCCGCTAATGGAGAGGCTGATATCTTATCCCTTGCAGAAATTGGACGGGATTCTATGCCTGAACAGGAGTTTCTAAATATGCTTTTAGA
>SFHK01000035.1 GCA_004556395.1 Clostridiales bacterium | reverse complement strand
ACTGCCAAAAATGACATAGTTTCCAACCATGAACTTTGATTGGTTTGCAATATTCCCATCTTTTTCAATGATCTCATCAACATCCCTGTAGCCCTTAATTGTCAAGTATATACTGCACGCTTCAAGATACTGTCCATTTTTTCGAAGTTCTTCAGCTCTCAGATAACTGCACTCCGTAATCTGTGCATCGCTATCCCTATAACCGCTTAACTCCTTAAATACCGCAATCGCTTCTTCGTACTTCTCGGAAGCCATCAACGAAGCAGCCGTCTCATATGTCTTTGCGTTTTGAATTTCAGTGATCCATTCAGAGGAATCTGAATAGTTTCCAAGTTCAGTAAAAAGCGCGATTGCCGCGTCGAATTCACCAGCTTGTTCCTTGGAAACGGCGTCGCTGTATTTGGTTTCATACGCCGCGGCGTGCTCAGCGCTGTCCTTATAAGCGCCCAGCGCTTTAAACGCGTCGTAGGCCGCCTGCGCATTCTGCGCGCCGCCAGCTTCCGTTTCCAGCGCGAGCTGATAGTTGCATTCCTTTGCTAACTCATTCGCATCTTTATAGTCATTAAGATATTCTTCTATTACATTTCTCGCAGACCGATACTCTCCATCCGTCATCCATGCCCGCCCACACTGGTATAAAGATTCCTTGAACCGATCATTTGCCTTTTCGTACCCTTCTTTTTTTACCATCAAATATAGTCGTGCAGCAACCTCATATTCCTGCTTCCCATGCATCTGCGCTGCATAGGTCATAATATTCTCAAACATCCGCGTTTCGGAGGATGTATACTTTTTGCTGACCAACTTGTACAGCTCATGCCAACCATCATAATCATCCTCTTCTATTTTTCCTCTCCGCTTCTGCCAGATCACGGTCGAGGATTTTATCCGGCAATGCGGCAACGCGGGTCTGAACGTCCTTAAAGAGCAAAATTTCATCGTAAACGGCGGCCGCCTTCTCGTAGCTCTCGTCCGCTTCATACGCAAGCGCGGTATAGTACTTGATATACATAGCCGCTTCCTTGAAATCGCCCATCGAGGTCAGGCTCTTGATCGCGGTATCGTAATCGCCGCTCTCGCCCGTCTTCAGGCAGCGCGCGTACATGATGTACTTTTCGCTGTCCTCGTAGCCCTTCAGCGACTCAAAAGCTTCAATCGCCTGATCGTACTTTCCGGCCTTCACGTCCGCGACGGCCTTATCGTACTTTTCTTCCTTGCTCAGCCCGCAGGAGCAAAGCCCCAGCGTCAGAGCGACTGCCAGAAGCAAAGCGCACAGCTTTTTAATCCTCATGAATAAATCCCCCATTCCTTTATTTGTATTCAATTATACACCCACATTTAACCATATGTCAATGCGTAAATGCGCGAAAAAGACCGCCCGTGCCATAAACGCGAGCGGTCTTTGACGAAATGAATTTATTTATCGAGCCCCATCTCCGCGCGAACCTGCTTGAAGCATTCCACGGCGAAGTCGAGGTCTTCGATGCTATGGGCGGCGCTGACCTGCGTGCGGATGCGGGCGCGTCCCATGGGCACGACGGGATAGCTGAAGCCGACCACGTACACGCCCTTTTCCAGCATGCGGGCGGCGAACTCGCCGGCGACGCGCGCGTCGTACAGCATGACGGGCACGATGGGATGCGTGCCGGGCAGGATGTCGAAGCCCTCCTCCGTCAGGCGGGCGCGGAAGTGCGCGGTGTTCCTGCGCAGCGTATCCAGCTGATCGGTGGACGTGGACAGAATGTCCAGCGTCTTCATCGCGGCGGCGCAGATGGCGGGCGCGACGGTGTTTGAGAACAGGTAGGGGCGGGAGCGCTGCCGGAGCAGGTCGACAATCTCCTTACGCGCCGCGGTATAGCCGCCGCTCGCGCCGCCCAGCGCCTTGCCGAGCGTGCCGGTGATGATGTCCACGCGGCCCTCCACGCCGCAATACTCTACGGTGCCGCGGCCGGTCGCGCCCATGAAGCCCACGGCGTGGCTGTCGTCCACCATGACCAGCGCGTCGAACTCGTCGGCGAGGTCGCAGATGGCCTTCAGGTTGGCGATGTAGCCGTCCATCGAGAACACGCCGTCGGTGGCGATCAGGCGAATGCGCGCGTCCTTCGCTTCGATCAGCTTCCGGCGAAGGTCGTCCATGTCGTTGTTCTTATAGCGGAAGCGCTTCGCCTTGCACAGGCGCACGCCGTCGATGATGGAGGCGTGGTTCAGCTCGTCGGAAATGACCGCGTCCTCCGGCCCCAGAAGCGTTTCAAACAGGCCGCCGTTCGCGTCGAAGCAGCTGGAATACAGAATCGCGTCGTCCATATGTACGAAATCGGCGATTTTCCGCTCCAGCTGTACGTGCAATTCCTGCGTGCCGCAGATGAAGCGCACGGAGGACAGGCCGAAGCCCCACCTGTCGTAGCTCGCCTTGGCGGCCTCGATGATCTGCGGATTGTCTGCCAGACCCAGATAGTTGTTGGCGCACATGTTGATCACGCCGTGCGCCTTGGTGGTGTCGATGCGCGCGCGCTGGGGCGTGGTGATGACGCGTTCCGCCTTGAACGTGCCCGCCTCGCGGATCTCGTCCAGCTGCTTACGGTAATAATTCAGTGCGTTCTTCATGCCGTTTCGCCCTCCTTATTTCGTCCAGTCCAGCACAACCTTGCCGCTCTTGCCGGTGTTCATGGCTTCGAAACCCTTTTCGAAGTCGGTGAAATGGAACCGGTGGGTGATGATGGGCGTGAGATCCAGACCGCCCTCCACCATCGCCATCATCTTGTACCACGTTTCATACATGCGGCGGCCATAGATGCCCTGCACGGTGAGACCCTTGAAGATGATGTCGTTGAAGTCCACGTCCGCGGGCTTGCTGAGGATGCCCAGCAGCGCGATTTTGCCGCCGTTGCGCATCAGCGAAACCATGCTGGACAGCGCCTGCGGGCTGCCCGACATTTCCAGACCCACGTCGAATCCCTCCACGATGCGGTGGCGCTCGAACACGCTTTCAATCTTCTCGCGCGCGACGTTGACGACCTCGGTCGCGCCCATCTTCTTCGCCATTTCCAGACGATAGTCGTTCACGTCGGTCACCACGACGGTGCGCGCGCCGTTGCGGCGGCAGATCGCGGCGGCCATCATGCCGATGGAGCCCGCGCCGGTGATCAGCACGTCCTCGCCCACCACGTCGAACATCAGCGCGGTGTGCGTGGCGTTGCCGAACGCGTCGAAGAACGCCACCACGTCCTCGTCGATTTCCGGGTTGATCGGGATCACGTTCGACGCGGGAATGCACACGTACTCGGCGAACGCGCCGTCCCGGTTCACGCCCACGCCCTTGGTGAACTTGCACCACTGGCCGTTGCCCGCGCGGCAGTTGCGGCAGTGGTGGCACACAATGTGACCCTCGCCGCTCACGCGCTCGCCGACCGTCAGGCCGTCCACGTTCGGCCCCAGCTCCGCAATCTCGCCCACGTATTCATGGCCGATGATCAGCGGCGGCACGATGTTCTTCCGGCTCCACGCGTCCCAGTTGTAAATGTGCAGATCCGTGCCGCAGATCGCGGTTTTATGCACCTTGATCAGCACCTCGCCCGGCCCCGGCTGAGGAATAGGCGCGTCGATCAGCGTAAGTCCCGGTGCCGCCTGCAGCTTGGCAATCGCCTTCATCGTTCCCTTCATTCTGCTTCCTCCTCCATGTCCGTATATCTCGTAAATTCATCCGCGTATCGCGGACATCTTTTGTTTATCCCCCGATATTATCGCACATTCTGTCCGCGATTTCAAGACATCTTTGATATTTTTTCATGGATTCCCGCAGCGCGCGCTCCATGATGGCGTCCGGGATGGGGTCGCCGGGCGCGCCCGTCTCCGCGCACATGCGCCGCGCGCATTCGAAAAAAGGCGGCAGCGCGTCCACGCCGTTTTGCACCTCGCGGAAGACCAGCTCCATCCAGCATTTTCCCCGGCGGTAGCACTCGGTGCGCTTCGCCTCGCATACGGCCGCCGCGCGGTCGTAGCGCGCGCGCCGCTCGGTCACCGCAAATCCCCCGGGCAGATCGTCCACGAGCGTATAGGACGCGCCGGGATTGAAATCCAGTGGCTGGCTGACGCTTCCGGGATTCACCAGCCATTTTCCGCGCGACTGTCCGTATGACTGAAGATGATTGTGCCCGAACGCGATCAGGTCGCCCGGCAGCGCCGAAATCGCTTCCCGCGCCTCGCCCTCCAAAAACGCGCGGTAATCCTTCAGATATTCCGCGTGGGTGAACGGCGCTTCCAGCATCGCCCGCTGGAACGCGCCGGCACTGGTAAACCGGTTTTTGTCCGCCCGCGAAAGGTTCAGCGCATGAACGGCGTACAGCGTGCGCCCGGAGGGCAGAAGCAGGGAAAGCGTTTTCGGCAAGCGCCTGATAAACGCCTTGCTGTCCGCGCTCAGCTCGCGCCACGTCTGATACACCACGCCGTACTGCTGACTGTTCGCACGCGCTTCGTCCGCCTCGTCCAGACGCTCAAAATATCCCTCGCGGTTTCCGGAGATGAAATGCGCGTTTCTCATCGAGCGCAGGCGGCGGATTACCTTTTCGCCGAAGGGCATGTCAAAGATATAGTCGCCCAGAAACACATATTCCCGCGCGCCCGCCGCCCGCGCGTCCGCTAAAACCGCCTCCAGCGCCGCGATATTGCCGTGAACGTCCGAAATCAGCGCAAGCCGCATAGCTTTCTCTCCTTTGTATGCTCTTTCTTCATTATATCATATAATCCCAGTACCCGCCACGATAAAAATTCGATCGCCGGTCTTGACAACGGGGCCACTATATGTTAAGATAAATGTAGTTATATGTGCAATATTTTTCGTCAGAATATGTAACTGTAAGGGGAGAAAAGTCAATGAACAATGATGATGAACTGAGAAAATATTTTCTTATTTTAAAATCGAATTGTTTCAACAACAATTAAACAGAATTTGTTTGGCAGAACAACAAACCAGAGCCACTGTAAATGCCTTCAATGAAAAGAGATGGAACGCAAGCATGCTACATGGTTATGAAATGCTTTATTCTCTGCACGCCAAAGTGTTTCAAACCTTATACGATTCTCAAGCAGAGTATGAAGTAGTGTTGAGGCATGTTACCCAAATATGTCTGGAAGACTATAAACTGGAGGGTAGGACAAAACTCGGAAGCTATGTTGAACTTTGTTTTTCTGTCTTTTCCTTTATTATTGTCTCTAAAATACTGTTTTTCAACGGAACATCTGAGGCTAGCTATAACGAAACGCTTAAGAAAACGGACCTCTCTTTTCAATATCTCTATGAGTTGCTGACCAAATCTCGCGAATTCGGATGTTGAATGGGAAAACGCTCATGTTGAAATTATCTTTGTAGACATGAACGTTTTTCTATAGTGGTAAATTTTTTATTTGCAGATGAAATTGACAGGGTGCTTTCATATCGACCGCAGCAGGTAATGTACAAAAAATGGACTGTTCCCCATCCAACGGACAGGAGGGTTCCACATGAATGTTTAGGCTTTTCTGAATACCCTGCTCATCATGGGACGCGGCATGCTCGGCATATTCGCCGTGATGCTGGTTATCTTTCTGCTGATTCTCGTTCTGAACGGTTCCCGGTATGTCCAGCGTGTGCATTCGTCCTTCGCTGTGAACTGGTAGTACTTCTCGCCGTTGGCAACGCAGTACGAGGGCACAAATTTGACGTCCATCTGAATCTTCTCTCCGGGGTATTCGGCTCTCTGGTAGGGCTTGTTCTTCCAGCGCCTGCGCTTCTTTTCCGGCCGGATCGTCTTGTACACCGTTCGCTTGAAGCAGCCGTAGCTCCTGCTGTATCCATTTGCACGAGCTTTCTCGTAGCCCAGAAGAAAATCCCCAGCGTAGCGCTTTGCATACCTCAAAACCTGCGTCAGCTCTTCCTGCGTCTGCTTGCGCGGCATGTGGTGCGGTGCACGGCTTTGATCTTTCAGGCTTTCTACCGTCCCGTCGTACCGCTTTTTCCACTTGTACACCGTCTTTCGGCTGCACCCGTACCGATTTGCCGCATCCGTCACGCCTTTTTTCTCGGCATGCGCTAATATCCGTTGACGATTACATGCTTCCTGTGTTATTCTATCCATGGAGAACCTCTCTGTGGTGTGTAGTCGGTTGGCGCTTACTATCTTACCACACTCGGGTTCTCTTTTCGATACCTGTCTCTGTTACCTATCTATTGTAACTCAACACCGCCGCGCGATCGGTTAACCTGAAAAAACTTGAACGCGCTTTTCGGCCATGCTATAATAAGGCACCTGTGCATTCGCGCGCTTGCGCAACTTATCCGGGAGGTCGGTTCCATGCAGGTGTTCCTCGACAATTTTACCGCCATCACATGGCAGATGGTCGTCATGTGGGTGATCGGCGGCGCACTCATCTATCTGGCGATTAAAAAGGACATGGAGCCCACGCTACTTCTGCCGATGGGCTTCGGCGCGATTCTGATCAACCTGCCCTTCTCCGGCGCGACGGAGGTCATTGAAACGCTGTACAACGCGGGCATCGCCAACGAGCTGTTCCCGCTTTTGCTGTTCATCGGCATCGGCGCGATGATGGACTTCGGCCCGCTGCTCTCCAACCCGCGCATGCTGCTGTTCGGCGCAGCGGCGCAGTTCGGCATCTTCTTCACGCTGTCCGTCGCCAGCCTGCTGGGCTTTGACCTGAAGGACGCGGCTTCCATCGCCATCATCGGCGCGGCGGACGGCCCCACCTCCATCGTGGTGGCGAACTTTTTTAAAACGAAGTACGTGGGCGCGATCGTCGTGGCCGCCTACAGCTATATGGCGCTGGTGCCCATCGTGCAGCCCTTCTGCATCCGTCTGGCCACCACCAGAAGGGAACGCCTGATCCGCATGGAGTATAATCCCCAGTCGGTCACAAAGACCACCCGCATCCTCTTCCCCATCCTCGTTACCATTGTCGCCGGTCTGGCCGCGCCCGCGAGCGTGGCGCTGGTGGGCTTTCTGATGTTCGGAAACCTTTTGCGCGAATGCGGCGTGCTCGACGGCCTGTCCGACACCGCGCAGAAGGTGCTGGCCAATCTGGTCACGCTGCTGCTCGGCCTGACCGTCGCCTTCTCCATGAAGGCGGAAGCGTTCCTCGAGCTTCAGACGCTGATGATCATGGGGCTGGGTCTCGTGGCCTTCATGTTCGATACCTTCGGCGGCGTGCTGTTTGCGAAGCTGCTGAACCTGTTCATGAAAAAGAAGATCAACCCCATGGTCGGCGCGGCGGGCATTTCGGCCTTCCCGATGTCCTCGCGCGTGGTACATAAGATGGGCTTGAAGGAAGACCCGCAGAACTTCCTGCTCATGCACGCGGCCGCGGCCAACGTGGCCGGCCAGATCGCGTCCGTCGTCGCCGGCGGACTCATCATCGCCCTGATCGGTTAAGGAGGATTTCACATGAAAGTAGATGCGTTTCTGAATACCCTGCCCATCATGGGACGCGGCATGCTCGGCATCTTCGCCGTGATGCTGGTCATCTTTCTGCTGATTCTCGTTCTGAACGCGTGCACCGGCCGCAGGAGCCGCTGAGCCCGTTCCCGCGCGGAGGGTATTTTCGCCCTTCGCGCTTTTTTTCTTGCTTTTACGCCGGTTTTCTGGTACAATTCGGTTACAGGCAATCCCTACAAATGGAGGCGCGCAGCATGAACGCGATACTGATTCCCGCATACAAGCCGGACGACAAGCTGGTGGCGCTGACCGATCAGCTGCTGACGCACGACGACTTGAAGCTCGTGGTGGTAGACGACGGAAGCGGCGAGGCGTTCCGTCCCGTTTTTGAAGCGCTCGACAAGCGCGTTACGCTCATTTCCTACCCTGACAACAAGGGCAAGGGCGGCGCGCTGAAAACCGGCATCCGCTACATCATGGATCACATGCCGGAGTGCGAGCGCCTTGTGACCGCCGACGCCGACGGCCAGCACCGCTACGCGGACATCCGCAGGGTACTCGACAAGTCCGAGGAAATGCCCGGCGCGCTGGTGCTGGGAAGCCGCGCGTTCGACGGCGACGTGCCGCTGCGCAGCCGCTTCGGCAACGCCATGACCCGACAGGTGTTCGCCATCGCCAGCGGCGTGAAGGTGCGCGACACGCAGACCGGCCTGCGTGGCTTCGACCGCGACGGCATGCGCCTGTTCGTGGACGTGCCCGGCGACCGCTACGAATACGAAATCAACATGCTGCTGACCGCCGCCCGCGCCGAAATGCCCATTTATGAAGTGACGATCGAAACGGTGTACCTGAATGACAACGAATCCTCGCACTTCAACCCGCTGAAGGACTCGCTGCGCATCTACGCCTGCATCCTGAAGTTCGCCTGCTCGAGCCTGATCTGCTTCGGCATCGACTACGTGCTGTTCCAGCTTCTGCGCACGTTCATCCCGCTGACGTGGGTGAGCAACCTGCTGGCGCGAATCGTGAGCGCGTCGGTCAACTTCACGCTCAATAAAAAGCTCGTGTTCAAGGGCAATGAAAAAACGCTGCCCGCGGTTCTCAAATACGCCGCGCTCGCCGTGTTCATCTACCTGATCGATACCGCCATCCTCGCGCTCCTGTATGAAAAGCTCGGCTGGAGCCGCTACGTCGTCAAAATCATCTCCGGCCTGCTCGGCTACCTCATCAGCTTCTCCGTTCAGGGCCGAATCGTATACCGCAAGCAAAAACACTGACCGCCGCGCCCCCGAACATCCTCGTTTCGTCAGATGCAAATGCAAATCTCGAAGGTTTACTGGAGGTAAATCGAGAAATTTGCATGCCGCAGATGGCGGAAAAGACATCGCCCGACGTGCCGCCGAATTGTGCGGTGGTACCTTAATCGACAATGCACACGTTCCGGCAGCCGCGCAAATGAAGCTCGCGGGGAGCGGCGTCGCTGGTGTTATGGGCAATGCGCAGGTTTTCGGCGGCTTCCGCGTTCAGGAGATCGCTAAAGCCGAATAGGCGGTTGCGTTCGATGGCGATGTTCCGGTGGAACAGATGGCAGCGGTTTTCGCCCTTCGTCTCTATCCGCACGGCGGGGTGGCTGCGGCCGGGAAGGGTGTGCAGGTCGTTATTCTCAATGCGCACGTCCCGCGCCATGCCTGACTCGAACCAGTAATCCACGCCGCCGGTCACGGTGACGGCGCCGTGCAGCCGCAGCTCGTTTCCGCGCACCACTGTGCGCCGGGGACTGCCCAGCAGCACGCGCGGGCAGTTGAGAAAGCGATTGTTTTCCAGAAGAATTTCCGGCATGCGGTCGGGATTGTCCAGATAGTCGCCGGGCTTCAGCTTCTCCCGCGCGTCCTCTTCAAACGTCAGCGCGATGCTCTTTCCATCCTCGCTCCGTTCGGCGGTGCGAACGGTAAGCCGCCCGCCCTCGCCCTGCCCGTTCAGAATCGAGACCCGATCGCCGGGAAGGTACGGATTGAACCCGCACTGCTCCTGATGCCCCAGCCGCACGACGGCGCCCGAGCCGTTCACCCTCTCCACCTGCGTGTAAATGCCATGAATGTTCACCGCGTCGTCCAGCGTGTCGCGCACCGTGCAGCTGCGGATTTCCAGTTTTCCGCTGCAATGCAGAAAATGGAACGCGTCGGCGGTGATGGAAACCGGCTCGTCTCGCGTCGGCTCCGTCTCGATGGCGATATTTTCAAACGTCAGGTCATGGCACAGCTGGCCGATCACGCCCATGCCCGCGCCGCGCAGGATGCGCACATTGCGGATGGTCACGTTCCGGCAGCGCTCCAGAAAGAATAAATCGTTCTCGCGGTTTTCATCGTGACTGACGAGAATGCGCTGCCCCGCCTCGTAATCGGCTTTCGAAGAACCCTCCCGATAGCGAAGACAGATCGCGCCGTCCTCCGTCCGGCTCGCGTCCGTGCGCAGAAGCGGCGCGGCCAGATTATACAGCGGATCCTCCGTCTCTCCCGCCGCCAGATACCGGAACCCGCCGCGCCCGTCCAGCGGCGCGAGGAAGAATTTCTTCTTCGCCGTCGTGCGCCATTCGGAGCCGGCCTGAAACGCAAGGCCGCCGTTTTCCACCCGAAACGGAAAGCGCGCCGCGTCCACGCGCAGCGTCAGCCCCTCCGCGTCCGCGCGAAGAACCTCCGCCGCGGCGTAGCGCGGGAAGGTGAAATCGATGGTGAAGTTTTCCAGCACCACGTCCTCGCAGTCCTGAAGGATGAAGGGAAACAGCCGCTCGGTAAACGAGAGCACCGCGCCGCGCCCGTCGATGCGCAGCCGCTTCTTACCGATCAGTGGGAACACCACGCGCTTTTCGCCGGTGTCGTTGTTGGACGGCGCAAAGACTCCGCGAAACACGCCCTCCATGCCAAAGGAATAGGTCTCCGGCGACAGGCACAGCGTCGCGCCCTCCGGTGCCTGCGCAAGCACGCGCGCGACCTCGCCGGAGGTCACGCCGGAACGCAGCCGAATCGCTTCCATGCTCATTTCCTCCCCTCGCGAAGCCGCCTTTTCCCGATCAACGGAAACACTGCGCGCTTTTTGTTGGACGGCGCAAAGACTTCGCGAAACACGCCCTCCATGCCGAGGGAGCAGGTCTCCGGCGAAAGACGCAGCGTCACGACCTCGCCGGAGGTCACGCCGGAACGCAGCCGAATCGTTTCCATGCTCATTTTCTCCCCTCGCGAAGCCGCCTTTTCCCGATCAACGGAAACACTGCGCGCTTTTTGTTGGACGGCGCAAAGACTCCGCGAAACACGCCATGCCGAGGGAGCAGGTCTCCGGCGAAAGGCGCAGCGTCACGCTCTCGCCGGAGGTCGCGCCGGGACGCGGCCGAATCGCTTCCATGCTCATTTCCTCCCCTCGCGAAGCCGCCTTTTCCCGATCAACGGAAACGCTGCGCGCTTTTCGTTGGACGGCGCAAAGACTCCGCGAAACACGCCCTCCATGCCGAGGGAGCAGGTCTCCGGCGAAAGGCGCAGCGTCACGCTCTCGCCGGAGGTCGCGCCGGAACGCAGCCGAATCGTTTCCATGCTCATTCCCTCCCCTCGCGCAGCCGAATTTCCGCGTAGGCGATGGACTTTCGGTTGTGCGTATATGTGATATGCAGCCGCCCGCCGCGCGCCACGATGGCCGGATAGCAGAACTGCCCCTCGCGCCCGTGGCGGTCGTCGATGGGATCGTCCGCCAGCGTCGCGAAATCCGCAAAGGTCTCGCCGTTGTCGGTGGATTTCATCACCACCAGCGGCGTGCGCGGCCCCCATGTGCCCGTCGTCGGGTTCAGCGCCAGATACAGCGCGTCCCCGTCGACCGCAAGGTCGATGCCGCTATTGTTGTTGGGAAGCGCCGTCGGATACGCCGTCGACCACGTGCGGCCTCCGTCCTCCGAATCGGAACGGTAGACGCGCCCGGCCTGCGTGCGCAGAAGCGCGTGAACCCGTCCCGGCGCGCTTTCCCATAGCGTCGGCTGAATCGCGCCGACGCCGGGCATGAAGTCCGGCGCAGCTTCGTCCGTCCGGTTCAGCGGAATCGGCGCGAGCCGGCGGAACGTACGCCCGCCGTCGGTGGATTCGTCCACGCGCGGCAGCCACGCTTCCGCCGATTCGTCGGAGTTCGGCGCGAGCATGCGCCCGTCCGCCAGCCGGATCGGCTTGTTGCGCACGGGGCCGCCCGCGGGATTGTCCGCGCCCAGCGGCATGGGCTCCGACCACGTTTCGCCGCCGTCGGCGGACGTCATCGTATAGCTTACCCAGCCCGGAATCGTGCGCCCTACCCGGAACACCACGCGGATTCCGTCGTCCGCCGCAAAGATCACCGGATTCCAGTGCGCCGTGTCATTCACCTTGGCGATTCGCCGCGGCCGCCTCCACGCGCCGTTTTCGCGCGCGGACAGCCAGATACCCACGTCGTCCGCGCCCTCATGGCTGCCGGCAAAGTAGACGCACAGCACGCGCCCGTCCTCTAGCGGCAGCACGGTGGAGGCGTGGCACTCCGGGAACGAAACGTCGTAGCCGGTGAGCAGCTCCGACGGCTCGTGCCGCAGCAGCGAATAGTACATATAGCGCTTCAGCCGAAGGAACGCGTCCAGCTCCTTCCGCTCGCGCGCGACGGGCGCGGATGGAATTCCTTCCTTTATATACAGGTATTCCACGTCCTCCGGCGCGAAGCCGTATCCCGCCGCGACGCGCAGGAAATCGAGCGCGTTCTCCGCACGGACGCGGTCACCCGCATCAAGGGCACTCTTCAGCATCTGGAAGAACTCCGGCACTACATTCGCCAGCGCGCCCACATAGCCCGCGTCCAATTCGCTTGAAAGCAGCCCCGCGTCGTCGGCATAGAAGGGAACGCCCTCTTCCCTCCGACTGCCGATGATAAAAGAAGTATCCGCCGCGCAGCCGCCGGAACGCGCCCACAGTCCCAGCGGCGCACCGAGCTTCGGGCTTTCCTCCGTCAGCGCGCCCGCCTCCATGACGATCGCGTCCGGCCGCAGCGCGTCCAGCGCACAGATCGTGTCGGCGCGCGCGTCCGCGAAGACAAGGCACTTCATGCCCGCGGCGCGGCACAGACGAATCATCGTTTCAGCGAACCGCAGCCCGCGATCGTCGTTTAAGGAGTTTTCCTCATACGCCGGAACGGCGAACACGCCCGCGCAGCCCGCGCGCGCAAGCCGCGCGAGCCGCTTTTCCAGCCCGTTTTCGCTCCCTGCGGAAAGCATGGAATACCATTCGAATCCCGCCATGCGTTCGTTCCTCCCCCTTCGTTTCCGCTTCCATTGTACCGTTTCCCCCGCGCCGCGTCAAGCGGAAAGCGCCGTTTGTGCGCATATGATAAAACTCCCCGAAGAGACCGGCCATTATTTCGCTTGTCTGGTAAAATCCGATGAATTCCCACTGTTTTTCTTGACTTTTCGACCAGCTTGGCGTATAATATGACCGCAATGAAAGGGCTTACCTTTCAAACGCTGGTTTGCGCACACGCGCAAAAATTAGAAGGAGGATGTCTGATATGAAGAAATTCCTGTCCATGCTTCTGGCCGTCGCCATGCTGCTGACGGTCTGCGCCTTCTCCGTCGCCGAAACCACCGGCTTCGACGGCGAAATCAAGGTCTGGGTCGCCGACGCCGCCGTTGAGTTCACCAAGGCGCAGATCGACGCCTTCAAGGCCGCGAACGCTGAGTACGCGAACATGACCGTGACCGTCGAGCCCATGGGCGAAGGCGACGCCGCCACCGCCATGATCACCGACGTTGAAAGCGGCGCGGATATCTACGGCTTCGCGCAGGATCAGCTGTCCCGTCTGGTGGCCGCCGGCGCGCTGGAAGAGGTCGCTCCCGACAACGTGCCGCTGGTCACCGCTGAGAACGACGCCGGCTCCGTGGCCGCCGCGACGCTGGGCGACGTGATGTACGCCTATCCGCTGACCTCCGACAACGGCTACTTCCTCTACTACGACAAGAGCGTCGTCACCGATCCCAACACGCTGGAAACCATCATCGCCGACTGCGAGAAGGCCGGCAAGGGCTTCTATATGGAGATCAACTCCGGCTGGTATCAGACCGCGTTCTTCTTCGGCGCGGGCTGCACGCTGACCTACGACGTGAATAACGAGGGCAGCCTCGTCGCCTGCCACTGCGACTACGCCTCCGAAAACGGCGTGAAGGCGCTCAAGGCCATGATCTCCGTCGCCAAGTCCCCCGCCTTCAGCAACGCCTCCTCCGCCTCCAACGCCACCAACATCGGCGCGATCGTGGACGGCGCGTGGGACGCCAAGACCGTGCAGGAGAAGCTGGGCGACAATTACGCCGCCACCAAGCTCCCGACCGTCGCCGGCTACCAGATGGGCGGCTTCGGCGGCTTCAAGCTGCTGGGCGTGAAGCCCCAGACCGACGACGCGAAGCTGGCCGCGTGCGACGCGCTGGCCTACTACCTCGCCTCCGGCGATGTGCAGGCCGCCCGCTACGACGCGCTCCAGTGGGGTCCCTCCAACCTTGAAGCGCAGAAGCTCGACGCCATCCAGACCAACGCCGCGCTGTCCGCGCTGGCCGCGCAGCTGAGCCACTGCGTGGGTCAGGGTCAGTATCCGAACGACTACTGGTCTCTCGCGACCGCGCTGGCCGACAGCGTTATCGCCGGCGAGTACGACAATTACACCGATGAGCAGCTTCTCGAAGTGCTTCAGACCTTCCAGGATACCGCCATCTCCTACGCTGCGAACTGACACACCATTCTCGTGGGCTGGAAGTGCATGCTTCCAGCCCATATTTTGAATAAGAACCTGATGAAAGTGAGATGAAATCCCATGGCGTTCGGGACAAAGCGCATTTCCGATCTGGAATACCTGGGCCTGTCTCCGTTTCAGAGATTTCTGTACCGGCTGACGTGTTTTCTCGTTTCGCTGCCCGGCGCGCTGGCGCGCGGCGTTGAGAATGGCGCGAAGACCGTCGCGAGGTTCCTCAAGATCGTCTGGCGGGAGCTTGCCGACCTTGTGATGACGTTCGTCAACGGCGACGCGTATACGCGCCTGAGCTACCTGATCATGGGCGCGGGCAACGCCGCGCGCGGCCAGTATCTGCGCGCAGCGTGCTTTTTTCTGGCGCAGGCGGCGTTCAACGTGTATCTGTTCCTCTTCGGCTGGCCGTATCTGAGCAAGCTGGGCACGCTGGGCACCGTGGAGACCACAAAGGTCGGCCGCAAAACGGTGTATGGCGACAACAGCTTCTTCATTCTGCTGTACAGCCTTCTGACCATTTTCCTTATCGTCCTGTTCGTATACCTCTGGCACTCGAACATCCGGCAGAGCAGAAAATCCTATGAGATGAAGAAGGCCGGCAAGCATCTCGCCACGGCGAAGGAGGATCTCGCTTCCCTGCTGGACGGCCAGTTCCACAAGACGCTGCTCGCTTTGCCGATGGCCGGCATCACGGCGTTCACGTTCCTGCCGATTGTGTTCATGATCCTCGTCGCGTTCACCAACTTTGACAAGACGCATCAGCCTCCGGGAAAGCTGTTTACATGGGTGGGGCTGGACAACTTCCGCGAAATGTTCACCACCAGCACCTCCAGATACGCATCCACCTTCTCCGAGGTGCTCACGTGGACGCTGATCTGGGCGTTTTTCGCCACCTTCCTCAACTATTTCCTCGGCATGATCGTGGCCATCATGATCAACAAAAAGGGCATTCGCTTCAAGAAGATGTGGCGCACGATTCTGGTCATGACCATCGCCATCCCGCAGTTCGTGTCGCTTCTGTATGTATCCAAAATGTTCGCCAGCGACGGCCTGATCAACAGCTATCTGCTGAAATGGGGCTGGATTAAAACCCCGCTGCCATTCTGGACAAAGGCGAGCTGGGCGCGAATTACGATCATCTGCATCAACGTGTGGATCGGCATCCCATACGCCATGCTGATCTGCACCGGCATACTGATGAACATTCCGGCCGACCTGTACGAAAGCGCGCGCATCGACGGCGCGAACGCGTTTCAGGCCTATGTGAAAATCACGCTGCCGTACATGCTGTTCGTCACCGGGCCGTATCTGCTTACGTCGTTTATCGGCAACATCAACAACTTCAACGTCATCTATCTTTTGACGCAGGGCTCGCCAAAGGGCATGGAGCTCGAATCCCCCGCGGGCTACACCGACCTTCTGATCACGTGGCTGTATAAAATGACGGTGGATAACACCGAGTACAGGCTGGCCGCGGTTATCGGCATCGCCGTGTTTGTGCTTACAGCGGTCACCAGCCTTATCGTGTACAACTCGATTCCGTCCGTCAGGAACGAGGAGGATTTTCAGTGATGACGCAGACAAACCGTTCTTCCCGCGCGCCCGGCAGCGAAATGAGCCTGTCCAAGCACGAAAGAAACACGAATACCGCCATCTATATCGTGCTGAGCGTGATTTCCGCGATATGGCTTCTGCCGTTTATATTTCTGGTTTTGCAGTCCTTCCGCTCCTATCTCACCGAGAACGGCGGCATGGTCAACTACCTGATTCCGAAGAAGTTCTCGCTGGACAACTACCAGTTCCTGTTCTCCTCCGAGTGCAATTTCTTCACGTGGTATCTGAACACCCTCGAAATCGCGGCCATCTGCGCTGTGCTCCAGACGATGATTGTGCTGTCCGTGAGCTACGCGCTGTCGCGCATGCGCTTTCGCGGGCGCAGGCTGATCATGAACCTGATCCTGGTGCTGGGCATGTTCCCCGGCTTCCTCACGATGATCTGCCTGTACTTCCTGCTGCGCACGCTGGGGCTTACGCAGGAGGGCGCCATTCCCGGCCTGATCCTCGTGTACGTGGCCTCCTCCGGCATGGGCTACTACATCTCCAAGGGCTTCTTCGACACCATCCCGAAGTCGCTGGACGAAAGCGCCCGCATCGACGGCGCGACCCGCTTTCAGGTGTTCCTCTCGATCATCATGCCGCTTTCCAAGCCCATCGTGATCTATACGGCGCTGATGGCGTTCATGGCGCCGTGGGCGGACTATGTGTACGCGTCCTACGTGGCGTTTGGAAAGCCCGACAGCTTCAACGTAGCCGTGGGTCTTTTCCGCTGGATGGTTACCAAGGACTATCAGGGCTACTTCACCCGCTTCTGCGCGGGCGGCGTGCTGGTCTCCGTCCCGATTACCGCCCTCTTCCTGGTGCTTCAGCGCTACTACGTAGAAGGCGTCACCGGCGGCGCCGTCAAAGGCTGACCCCCAATTTTCCCCGCGGATTTCGTTTCTTTCAAACGGAATCCGCGGTTTTCTTTTTCCAAATCCCATCGCGCCGCGTATTCGGTTGTGTTTTTTACGTGCGTCGTGTATAATGAATTTATACTGGGAGATTTCTCATCGGGAGGCGGAATCGTGAAACGAACCTTTCGAATCACGGAAATTGGCGGCGCTTCGTGCGCTTCACAGGTTGAAAAACGCGTGCGCGCGCTGGATGGCGTGCTGGACGTATCATTAAACATGGTCACGGGCGACATGCGCGTGTCGTTCGACGAGGATGAGGTAACTCCGGGCGACATCATCGCCGCGGTGGCCGCGACGGGCTATGTGGCGCGCGCACGGGAAAAGCGTCCGGACGGCGAAAAGAAGCGGGAGAAGCACAGGCTGCGCGCGCACCTGGTGCTCGTGTGGCTGTTTTCGCTGCTGATTCTGTATCTGTGCCTTGCAAAGCCCCTGCGCCTGCCGCTGCCGGAAGCGTTCCGCTATCCGCTCTCCGCCGCCGTGATGCAGCTGATTCTGCTGCTTCCAGTCATTATTCTGTGCCGGGATGTATTCACCGGCGGCTGGAAATCGCTCATTCACTTCGCGCCCAACATGTACACGCTGGTTGCGCTGGGCGCGGGCACGTCCGCGGCCTACAGTCTGTTCGAGCTGGTGGTGGGCGCGTGGAAGCTGTCCTCCGGCATGGCGCATGAGATGCACCTGTATTTTGACACCTCCGCCATGATTCTGGCGCTGGTGACGCTGGGCAAGTATGCCGAAGCGCTGGCGCGCGTGCGCACCAGCGAGGCCATTGCGCGGCTGAAGCGGCTGCGCCCGGAGGCGGCGCGCGTGGTTCGCGGCGGCAATGAGACGGTCGTTCCGGCGGCGGAGGTTTCCCCCGGAGATACGGTTTTCGTGCGCCGGGGCGACGTGGTGCCCGCCGACGGCAAAATTCTCTCCGGCGACGGACGGCTGGATATGTCCATGTTCACGGGCGAAAGCGCGCCGGTCTCGCTGAACGAGGGCGATTCGGTGCTGGGCGCGAGCGTGTGTCTGGACGGCGCGTTCACAATGCGCGCGGAGCGGAGCGGCACGGACATGCGCCTGAATCAGATTCTGGCGCTGGTGGAGGAAGCGGGCGCGACCAAGGCGCCGATTGCGCGCACGGCCGACCGCGTGGCCTCCATATTTGTGCCGCTGGTCATTCTGCTTTCGCTGGCGACAGCCGTTCTGTGGAGCGTATTCGGCGAAAGCGCTGCGTTTGCCGTGAAGTCCGCCGTGTGCGTGCTGGTGATTTCCTGCCCGTGCGCGCTGGGGCTTGCCACGCCCACGGCCATTATGGCGGGCACGGGACGGGGCGCGGAGCTGGGCATTCTCATTAAAAACGCCGCGGCGCTGGAACAGCTGGGCGCGATCAACACCGTGATGTTCGACAAGGCCGGCACGCTCACCTCCGGCAGGATGCGCGTGTGCGGCTGCGTGCTTTCGGACGGCGAATCGCGGCGCACGCTGATGGCGCTGGCCGCCTCGGCCATGCGCGCGGGCACGCATCCCTGCGCGCAGGCCATCTGCGCCGAAGCAGCCGCGCTCGACCTGCCGATGGACGACGCGACGGAATACGAAGAGATTCCCGGCGAGGGCGTTCGCGCCTGCGTGGGCGGCGCGCGCGTGCTGATCGGCAACCTGACGCTGATGGACAAGAGCGCGCAGGACGTTTCCGCGTGGCGCGCCCGCGCCGACGACGTGAGCGACGAGGGCGCTGTGCCGCTGTTCGTCGCGTCCGACGGCCGCGTGCGCGGGCTGATTGCCCTGAAGGACGAGCTTCGTCCCACGGCCGTGGACGCTGTGAGCGCGTTGAGCGCGGACGGCGTTTCCACCCTGATGCTGACCGGCGACGACCAGCGCACGGCGGACGCGATCGCGCGCCACGCCGGCATCACCGAAGCGCGCAGCGGCCTGAGCCCGGAGGACAAGGACGTGATGCTTCGCATTCTGGAAGCGGACGGCAAGCGCGTGATGCTGGTAAGCGACGGCGCACACGACGCGCCGGGGCTTCGCCGTTCCGGCCTTACGGTGACGGTGGGCAACGGCACCGACGTGGCCATCGAATCCGCGGACGTGGTCATTCTTCGAAACGACATGCGGCTCGTCGCGCAGGCCGTCCGGCTCGGGCGCATGACCATGCGCGTTGTGCGCGAGAACCTGTTCTGGGCGTTCTTCTACAACGTCATCGGCATCCCGGTCGCCGCGGGCGCGCTGTACCCGCTGCTCGGGCTGCAATTCAGTCCCATGCTGGCCACCGCCGTGATGTGCCTGTCCAGCATCTTCGTCGTCGCCAACGCGCTGCGCCTGCGCCGCTTCCATACCTCCGCGGGCGAAGCCGGCGCGCGAACCAACCGTCTTTCCGCCGTTCCCGCCGCGCGCAGAACGGTTGAAACGAGCGATAATCTGGTAACCACCCTAACGACAGGAGGAGAAGAAACATGCTGAAAGGTATTTCCCCGATTCTTTCCCCGGAGCTTCTGAAAATTCTGATGGAAATGGGTCACGGCGACGAGCTGTGCATCGGCGACGGCAACTTCCCGGCGGCCTCCATCGCCCAGCGTCTCGTGCGTCTGGATGGCCACGGCGTGACCGAAATTCTGGACGCCATCCTCGCGCTGTTCCCGCTGGATACCTACGTGGACGCGCCCGTGACGCTGATGCAGGTTGTGCCCGGCGACAACGTGGATCCCGTGATCTGGAAGGACTACGAGAAGGTCATCAGGAAGCACGAGAGCGACAAAAAGATCGAAAACATCGGCCGCTTCGAGTTCTACGACCGCGCGAAGAAGTGCTACGCCGTCGTGGCGACCGGCGAAAGCGCGCTGTACGCGAACATCATCCTGAAAAAGGGCGTTGTGAAATGACGTATCTGTTTCCGATTGAAGAGGGCGAGTTCTGGTGGGGCGGCTCCACGGGCGCGGCGGTCTGTCCGCTGACGCGGGACAGCGCGTACCGCGAGAACTTCCTCGACGAATGCTCGAACCAGACCATGCCGCTGTACGTTTCCTCGAAGGGGCGCTGCATCTGGAGCGAAAACCCCTTCGCCGTTGAAATCGTCGACGGCGCGTTCGTCATGGAGGGCGCAGATATTGAGCTGGTACAGGCCGGAGAAACCCTGCGGGACGCGTATCTTTCCGCGATGCGCGCCCATTTCCCCTGCGACCGCCGCGCGCTGCCCGACGAGTTTTTCCGCACCGCGCAATACAACACATGGATGGAATTTACCTACCGCCCCACGCAGGAGGGCGTGCTGGCGTTCGCCCGCGGCTACGTGGCGCACGGCTACCGCCCCGGCATTTTCATCATAGACGAGGGCTGGCACGGCCGCTACGGCGACTGGCGCTTTGACGAAGCGCGCTTCCCCGACCCGCGCAAAATGGTGGACGAGCTGCATGAGATGGGCTTTACCGTGCTCCTGTGGGTCGTTCCCTATGTGTGTCCGGACGGCGAGAAGTTCATCCGCTCCATTCGCCCCGATATCGGCGGCAAAAAGGAAGCCGAGAAGGGGCTCTACCTGCGCACGCGAACCGGCGAGGTCGCGCTTCTGAAATGGTGGAACGGCTACAGCGCCGCGCTGAACCTTGCCAATCCCATCGACGCGGAATTTTTAGATGAGCAGCTTCAGGCGCTGATGCGCGACTACGGCGTGGACGGCTTCAAATTCGACGGCGGCACGCCGCACGGCTACACGAACACGAACGTCGTGGACGGCGAGCTGGATACCGCGCTTACGCCGCACGAGCTGAACATCGCGTGGAACCGCTTCGGAAGCCGCTATCCCTTCCACGAATACAAGGACACATGGAAGGGCGGCGGGCATAACACCATTCAACGCCTGCGCGACAAGAACCACTGCTGGCGCGGCGGCGTCGATCAGCTGATTCCCTGCGCGCTGAACTGCGGGCTGATCGGGCATCCGTTTATCTGCCCGGACATGGTCGGCGGCGGCGAATGGTCGTTCAAGGCCAACCCAAACTGCCGCGCGGACGAGGAGCTGTTTGTGCGCATGGCGCAATGCTCGGCGCTGTTCCCGATGATTCAGTTCTCGTGGGCGCCGTGGGAAGCGCTGAGCGCCGAAAACGCGCGGCTTTGCGCCGAAGCCGCCGCGCTGCACGCGGATATGGCGGCTGAAATCCTCGCGCTGGTGCGCGAAGCGGAGCAGACCGGCGAACCGATTCTGCGCTCGCTGGAATACAACGACCCACATCAGGGCTTCGCCCCGATCACCGACGAGTTCATGCTCGGCGAAAACCTGCTCGTCGCTCCGGTGCTGGAAAAGGGCGCGCGCCAGCGCCGCGTCGCCTTCCCCAAGGGACGCTGGATAGACGCGAACGGCCGCGAATACGAAGGCCGCCAGACCCGCACCCTGCCCGCCCCGCTGAACACCCTGCTCTGGTTCCGCCGCGTGTGACGTTCATCCGCCCGCGTATCGCTTTTCTCAACATGTATCCTCGCTGACGCGCGTCGGCTGCGTCTCCATCGCCGTGAAATCATAGCAGTGAACCGACGGGCAGACGCTCGCCCGGAGACGCTGCCGCCGTTTTCAAACCGCGCCTGCCGCGTGTCGATGAAGTGACGCCGGGCGAGTACGCAATCGACAACGCCGCCGTTTTCAAACCGCGTCTGCCGCGTATCGGCGAAGCGCTGCCGCGTATGACATATTCACAAAGGAGGATTTTCATCGTGAAAATCGCCGCCCTGCAGCCCCCATATCCCTATCGTCCGGCGGATATGCCCGCGCTGGTCGAATGGCTGACGACGCGTCTGGACGAATGCGACGCTTCACTTGATCTGATCGTGCTGCCCGAGGCCTGCGACGCCATGTCCTCCTATCCGGACTACGCCGCCTTCGAGGCCGACGTGGAAGCTTATTGCCAGCCGCTTCTGGATAAGGCGCGCGCGACGGCCATTCGCTGCGGCGCGCTGGTGGCCATCAATCTGTACAAGGGCCCGAAGGGGCATTACCGCAACGTCACCGTGCTGTTTGACGCGGCGGGCAACGTCGCGGGCGAATATTTCAAGCAGCATCTGCCGCAGGCCGAGCGCGAGGGCAAGCGCTTGGACGACGCGTACACCCGCGCATATCACGCGCCGTATACGCTCGATCTGGACGGCGTGCGCTACGCGTTTCTCACCTGCTACGACAACTATTACAATGAATACATCCAGCATATCGCGCTGAAAAAGCCGGACGTGCTGATCGTCAGTTCCCTGCAGCGCGGCGAGCGCATGGACATTCTGGAAATGCAGATGAAAAACGCCGCCTTCACCTGCAACGCGTGGGCGGTGCGCGCGTCCGTCTCCATGGGCGGCGAGGACTGCGGCCACGGCGCGAACACGATGATCGTCGCGCCGGACGGGCGGGTGCTGGCTTCTCTGGGACAGAAAACGGGCATGCTCGCGCGCGACGT
The DNA here is from genome assembly GCA_004556395.1 of Clostridiales bacterium. Classification (GTDB taxonomy): domain Bacteria; phylum Bacillota; class Clostridia; order Christensenellales; family Aristaeellaceae; genus SFHK01. Next base: position 10,049 of record SFHK01000035.1, on the reverse strand, counting down.
GGACGCGAAGTTCAAGCACATGCGCGCCGATTCCTACGGACAGCCGCCGGTTCTCAACGACTTCTTCATTTCCAAGGGACGCACGCCGTGGGCGTATCGCGCCTGCGGCGCGGGCGTGATTCCCGGCGACCGCGACATGCCCTATCCCCGCATCTGCGCGCACCGTGGCTTCAACTATGTCGCGCCCGAAAACTCCCTGCCCGCCTTCGGCGCGGCCGTCGCGCTGGGCGCGGTGGAGATCGAGCTGGACGTGTGGCCGACGAGGGACGGCGAGCTGATCATTTCGCACGACGAAAGCGTAAAGCGCCTGACCGGCGCGGACAGGCTGATTTCCGATATGACGCTGGCCGAGGTGCGCGCGCTGGACATCGGCTCCGGCATGCATCCCCGCTTCGCCGGGCTGCGCTTTCCGACGCTTCAGGAGGTTTTCGATCGCTTCGCCCGCCGAACCATCGTGAACCTGCACATCAAGTCGCCCCGCGGCTCCACGGTGTATGACCCCGCGGTCTTCCAGCGAATCGTCGATACGATTTACGCCTACGACATGCAGGAGCACGTGTATATCGGCGGCGCGGAAGACGTGCTGATCACCGCGCGCGAGCTTGCGCCGAACCTGCCCCGCGCCGCGCTGGACGAAAAGCAGGACGGCACGCTCGTGAAGCTGGCCAAGCGGTACAACTGCCAGAAGCTGCAGCTGTTCCGCGGCTTCTACAATCAGGCCATGGTCGACGAAGCGCGCGAAGCCGGCATTCACCGCAACCTGTTCTGGTCGAACGATCCCGCCGAAATCCCCGCGCTGCTCGAAAGCGGCATCGAGACTATCCTCACCGATAACTACCTCGCCATGGCGACGGCCTTCGAAGCCCTTCGCTATTGACCAACGTAGCCCGCGCGTCCGTCTTCCTCTGAACCGGACGCGCGGGCAGTCTGTTTGTTCCTGAAAGGCTTCCGCAAAATCGCATTGCCTTCATCCGAATCGGACGCACCGTCCCGATTTTTCCGAGAGACCTCCGCGAAGCCGCGTTCTCTGCGACCAAACCGAAAGCGTGCCGAACTGTATATTCTCCTCTGTGGCAAGGCTCCCTACAAAGCGCGGCGCGAATATTCGTGGAAAGCCCTTTCGTTCTGCTTGAAAACCATTCTCCCTACACATACCGCGCGCCCGCTTCGATGGAAACGGGCGCGCGGTGTATGGTTATGCTGTTTTCCCCTGCCGCAAGGATGAACCTCGCGGCCCCACCCTCGCGAAGGCGTCGGCGCTGTGGGAATAAAGAAAATTTGTGGACGTGCGATTCCTGTCATTGTGCGGGACAGAATTTGTAAGGAACAGGCTGTCCGGGCCTTAGCATGTGCGGCGTCATTCTCAGCCGCGCGAGATCGCGCCCGCCCGTCCTCGCTACCTTCGCGTTTACGCTTCCATGAGGTCGGTCGTCCAGTTGAGCGACTGAATTTTCACGTCCAGCTCGCGCAGGTCGCGCGCCAGATCGTCCGCGCGCTTCTGGTATTCCTTCACGTTCACGGTGCTGACCACGCGAATTTCCGCGCGCGTGCCGCGGCTCACGTTGGCCGACGCACAGGCGAGGAAATCGCGAAGCTGGCGAATGCGTCCGCTCAGGCAGTCGCGGCGGGCAAGCAGCGCCGTCAGCGGCTCGCCGTCCGACAGCGTGCGGGCGTTGGTCAGGTTCACAAGCGTCATCAGGCGTTCCAGCCGCGCGTACAGCCGGTTGAGCTCGTCCAGCAGCTCCGCGGGGTTCTCGGCGGGCTCGTCGCCCTCCTGCACCTTCGCGTTTTCATTCAGGCGCGCCGCCAGCTGTTCGATGCGCGTTTTCAGATCCGAGCGCTCCATCAGCGCTTCCGCAAGCTTCATCATCGTTTTCTTCCTTTCCTGTATTACTTCGCCGGGGACGCGAATTTGTCGCAGACCACGATGGCCGCCGCTCCCACGCCGAAGGCGGCCACAGGCGCGATATACGCCCAGCCGGGGAAGATGGGGAACACGGAGCCAACCACGAAGCCGAGAATGGCGGAATAGGTCTGCCGCGGATACCTCTTCAGCAGGAAGCGAATCAGCTCCGCGCAGAAGAACAGGCCCAGCAGGCAGCCGATGGCGAACGGCACGAGCACGGCGAGGTTCAGCGCGTGCAGAGCGGCCATGATTTCGCCGTACACGCCGATGATGACCATCACCAGCGAGCCGGAGATGCCCGGAATGATCATCGTGGCGCACGCAAGCGCGCCGCAGCCGATCATCTTGATGGCTTCCAGCAGCCAGCCGCTGCTGGCCTGCGCGATTTCGCCCTGCTCCACGCCCGCCTTGATGACTTCCTTCTGCTGGTCGGTGTCCGTCTTCAGCACGGCCATGACCACCATCAGCGCCAGCACCACAAGGAAGATGATTGCGCACAGCAGATCCTTGCTCCTGTCGCGCTTGCCGCCGAACGCTTCCTTGAAGATCATCGGCACGGAAAACACGATCACGCCGATGAAGAACGTCTGCATCAGCGCTTCATGCTTCTGAAGCAGCACGTCCATCACGCTGCCGAAAAACAGGATGGAAATCGCCATGCCGATTCCGATGGGCAGGAAGAACTTCCAGTCCTGCTTCAGGCGATGACGGATGTCGGTGATGAAGAGAATGATGCGCTCGTACACGCCGAAAACCACCATGGCCGTGCCGCCGCTGACGCCGGGAATGATGTTTGCGAAGCCGAAGATGATGCCGATGAACACGCGGTAGAGCACCTGACCAAGGCTTTCCTTTTCATTCCCTGCATGGGGCTTCGCGTTGGTTTTCGCTTTGGATTGCATGACAGATTCCTCCCTTGCGTTATTTGAGCTTCTGATAGGCGAGCGTTGTATTGACGGTATCGTAATCCGTGTTGTCCAGCCCGCGCGTCTCCGTTTCAATTTCGCCGTCCTGATTGTCATAGGGATCGAAGCGCTCAAAGGCCTTGGGCATGTCGAACTCCGTCTGATACCGGCGGTTGGCGATCATGCGGAACGGGTCGAGGTTGCCGAAGTAGAAATTCCAGCGGCGCTCGTCCCCGCGCCTGTACGCGCCGCCGCCATAGGACGGGTCGGCGAACAGCCAGCCGAACTCATCGGTGTAGAACTGCGCCCAGTCGTGATTGCCGGTGGTTTTGGTTTCCACGGTGAGCCCGCTCTGCCAGCGCGCCGGAACGCCCATCAGGCGGCACAGCGTGATAAACAGAATGGCCTGAATGCCGCAGTCGCCCTTGAGATTCAGCGCCGCGAACTCCGCGTGCCGCTCAATCAGGATATAGGAGCGCATGAAGGAATAGCGCACGCTGCGGGTCACATAGTCGTAGGCGCGGCGCGCCAGATACAGCGGGCGCGTCTCGTCTCCGGCGATTTCCTGCGCCAGCCGCTTCAGATACGGCGTGAAGCTGATGTGCGGCAGCTGCTCGGCAAGGTCGTCCGCGCACACAGGCAGCGCGTCCGGATACACGATATGCGGCTCATCCACGAAGGGATTCACGTATTTCAGGCGGCTGGTGAATTCATACTCCACCGCGAACGGCCGGTTCTCATCCATTTTGCGGCGATAGCACACGGCGCGCTGGAACGCGGTCACGGGCGCGACGTCGCCGTCCGCGTCCGCGAACACCGCAATGTCTCCGGCGGGCTGCTGCGCGCAGGCGGCCGGGATGGGCAGGTGCGCGAGATACGTTTCGCCGGGAACGAACGCGGCGGGCTTTATGCGCACCTCGCTGCGCACGCGGTAGCGATACGCGCTCTCGCCGTTTTTCGTAATCTCGTCGATATACGCGTCCAGCCGGCCGGGCTCGTCCTCCGCTTCATCCGTGCGCGCGGCAATGGTCGGGAACATGTGAATCAGCGTTCCGGCCGCGCTGGAAAGATACTTCCGCTCGCCATTTATATAGAAAGAATCCATGCAGCCGTCGTCTTCCAGACGGTCGAATTCCTCCTCGGTAAAGTCGCGGATGCGCTTCTGGCAGGCCGCGATCGCTTCGGCGCGGGTGAGCACGTAGCGGCGCAGGCGGCGGTCGATCAGCTCGCGCTCCACCAGCAGGCGGTCGCGCATGCCGTCCGACAGGCGCGCATCGGCCAGCCGGCGTTCGATCAGCCGACGCTCGCGGTCAAAGTCTCCGGCCAGCTCAGCGCGAAGAACGTCCTCGGGAAGGTCATAGACCAGACTCTCAAAATTCAGTCGCATCGTGTGCGCTCCTTTCGAATGCAAATCACCTGATGCTATCATACTACAGTTTCTCTGTTTTTGGTAGAGAAAAACGCAAATTTCACGTGTATAGAAGGAATTTTTGCATCCGCTAAAGAATTTGTACACGAGCGAAACGGAAAGGCGGGAGGGCTATGGATGTTCGAATCCGCCCGGCGGAGGCGCGCGACCGCACGCTTCTGATGAACCTGTTCAACCTGTACCAGAACGAGCTGGGCGCGTACTGCGAGGATTTCGGCTCGATCGACGAAAACGGCTATTTCGCCGTGCGCACGGTGGACGACATTCTGCCGTTCGGCGACGGCGTGTTTCCCTATATCATCCTGACGGACGGCGCGCCCTGCGGGCTCATCATGGTCACCGACGCGCGCTACGCCCTGCCCGGCTGCAACTGGTGCTTTCAGGAGCTGTATCTGATTCGCGCCGCGCGCGGCCGCGGTATCGCGCAGGCCGCCGCGTCGCTGGCAATGAACGGACGGCCGGGGCGCTGGTGCCTGAGCGTCTACCGGCGAAACCAGCCCGCCCGGGCGTTCTGGGAGCGGCTGATCGCCGCGCGGGGAACCGAATGCGAGGAACGTCCCGGCGAGGACGACATGCTCGACCTGACGTTTACGGCAAAGGAGGGTTCCCTGTGATCGACCGCACCGTGCCCTATTTCCCCGTGTGGATGCTGCGCGAGGACGGCGCGCCCATTCCCGCGCGTTCCCTGCCCGGCGGCTACGCCTTCGATTTCTACCGCCCCGAAACCGGCAAGGATGACTGGGTGACCGTGCAGCTTTCGTCGCGCCAGCTGGAAACGCGCGCGCAGGCGGAGAGCCTGTTTGATTCGGAATTCATGAATCGCGCCGAAGCGCTTTCGCAGCGCATGCTGTTTGTGCGCGACGCGGCGGGAACGCCGGTCGCGTCAGCCGCGCTGTGGTTCGGAAGTCCCTTCGGCGCAGAGATCGACCGCATCCACTGGGTGGCGACCGACGAAGCGCACCAGCGCCGCGGCCTGTGCGGCGCGATGCTGTGCGAGCTTCTGAAGCGGCACGAAGCGCTGGGCACGCCCGGCGGCGTGTATCTGATTTCGCAGACGTTCAGCTATCCGGCGATTCGGATTTATCAGCGCTTCGGCTTTCGCCGCCTGCTGACGCGCTGTCCGGCGGAATACCATCTGGACGCGCCGTTTGCGGAAACCGCCGCCCGGGCATGGGCGATCATCGACGAAAAGCTGCGCTGAGCCGCTCCCAGTATGGACAAGGGCGGGCCAAAATGGTATAATCAATGCATTCAACGAAACGGAGGGCGCCGCGATGACGGTACATTTGGCGCAGATCGACCGGGAGATCCGGCGCGCGGAGGAAGGAATCCCCCAGAACGAATTCCATCTGGGCGACGCGGCGAACGTCGCAGGGCGGCTCAGGGAATCCTATGAGGGCAAGGTGAACCTTGTCTACCTCGACCCGCCGTTTCTCACGGGCAAAACGTTCGAAGCGCGCGTGCGCGTGGGCGCGAAGGAATGGAAAAGCGGCCGCGGCTCGCTGACGCTGAGCGCGTATCACGACAGCCTGACGCGGGAAGCCTACCTTGAAAAAATGCGCGCCGTGCTGGTGAACGCGAGGGCGCTGATGGCCTCCGACGCGCTGATTTTCGTACATATCGACTGGCGCATGCACCCGTACCTGCGGCTTCTGATGGACGAAATCTTCGGCGAGAGCAATTTCCGCAACGAGATCATCTGGGCGTATCAGTCGGGCGGCAGCGCGCGCCGCTATTTTCCGCGCAAGCACGACGTAATCCTGATGTATTCCAAAACGAAGGACTACGATTTCCACATTCAGGACGTGGCCGAGGTCGTGCCCGGAGGACGCGAAAACCACATGAAGCGCCACGTGGACGCGGACGGGCGCGTGTATCGCTCAATTCGCTCCGGCGGCCGGGTGTACACCTATTACGACGACGACCCCGTGGTGCCCGGCGACGTGTGGACGGACGTGAACCACCTTCAGCAGAAGGACCCCCAGCGCACCGGCTACGACACGCAGAAGCCGCTCAAGCTGCTGGAACGCATCGTCCGCAGTTCCAGCCGTCCGGGCGGGCTGGTGATGGATCTGTTCGTCGGCAGCGGCACGACGGCCGACGCGGCCGTGAAAAACGGGCGGCGCTTTCTGGCGGCGGATGTGAATCCGCTGTCCATGCAGCTGGTTCGCCGCCGCACGGACGGCGCGGCGACCCTGTACGCCCATGAACCGTTTGACGGCGCACCGGAAATCCGTGCGCGGGCGGAAAGCGGCATCGGCTTCACCGCCGTGCGGCTGGAAGGTTTTTCCTCCGACGACCCCACCCTGCCCGAGGGCATGGACGCGGTGGATTGCTGGGCGGCGGGCTATGAGCGCGACGGCGTATTTTACAGCTATGCCGAGGAAGCGCGCTCCCGCGAAAAGCCCGCGCCGGCGTTCGAGCTGGCCGTGCCCATGTACGATGGACGGCTGATGCTGCGCGTGACCGACGTGAAGGGGCGCGACTATTGCGGATATGTGGAATCCTCCGCATTGTCCTGATTCCGCGCATAGTTCTTCACACGGGATTTACATGGATTGTTTATAATAAGGAGAAGTGACAAGCGTGCTTTTGAACATTGGCGATCGGGTGCAGATGCGCAAAAAGCATCCCTGCGGCAGCGACCGTTGGACGGTGACGCGCGTGGGCGCGGACATCAAGATTCGCTGCGACCTGTGCGGTCACGTGGTGATGATGGGCCGCCCCGATTTTGAGAAGAGACTGAAGAAAATCGTTGAACACGCGGAAGGGGAAACGAATGGCGAGCAAGCGTAAATCCGCAAAGAAAAACCTGAAGGCGCGCCACCGCCGCGCGAGGAAGGCCTTTTTCCTGTGCCTGTTCCTTTTCGCGCTGCTGGCGCTGATCACGCGTCTGCTCGTGTTCGTGCCGGTGAAAATGGAAACGAACGCCATGCAGCCCGTCTATCAGCAAAACGACGTGGTATTTGCCAGCCGGCTGGCGATGCTTCGCGGCGACGCGATTGCGCGCGGTGAGGACGTATACGCGTATTTTGCCGCCGCGAACGGCAGCTATGTGCGCCGCGTGGTCGGCATGCCGGGCGACCTGATCGACGTGCGCGACGGCCAGAGGTATCTGGTCTATGACGGCGGCACGAAAGAAATCGCGCTGGGCGAAGCGCCGGGGCTGGTATACGGCGAGCTGCCCGAGGGCGCGTATCTGCTGCTGGCCTCCGACCTGAGCGCCGAGGGCGTCGCCGACGGGCGCACACTGGGGCTTGTGTATGAAACAGACATCAAGGCCAGGGCCGGCGTAATTCTCTGGCCGGTGAACCGCATGTTTCGCGGCCGCTGAGGAAAGCGGAATTCATGAAAGGACGGAAACAGGACGTATGAACGAAAACGAGCAGCTGAACGAGACCCCGGCGGAGATCGCCGCCGAGAATGAAACGAATACCGAGCCCGCCGCACAGCCGGCCGCCGAGGGCGAAAGCGCCGAAGCGAAGACCGAGGAAAAACCGGAAAAGAAAAAGGAAGAAAAGCTCACCGGCAAGCAAAAGGCGTTCAAGGAGATCCGCGAGTGGGTGGTTTCCCTCGTCGTGGCGCTGCTGGTCGTCATGCTGTGCCGGTCGTATCTGTTCATGCCCATCCGCGTGGATGGCGCGAGCATGTCCCCCACGCTGAGCAACGGCGACCGTCTGGGCGTAACGGCCTACGACGTGCGGATTCAGAACAAGCTGCAGCGCGGCGACGTGGTCATCTGCCACTATCCGGGGCGCACGAACAAGCTGCTGGGGCTGATCACCGTGCAGACCGACTTCGTGAAGCGCATCGTGGGCGTGCCGGGCGACACCGTGTCCCGCGTGTCCGGCGTCACGTACATCAACGGCGAAGCGCTGGATCCCTCCCGCGTCTCCCGCGCTCTCACCGTTCAGGAAAAGGACGGCAAGTTCTATTTGGACGGACAGGAGGTCACCCTTTCGCAGGAGGAGCTCGAAATTCTGGCGCGCAGCCATCGCATCGATTATGAATACGTGCTGGGCGAGGACGAGTACTTCGTGGTGGGCGACAACCGCTACAACAGCCACGATTCCCGCTGGTGGAACGGCCCGAACGTCGAAATGAACGTGACCAACGACACCTCCGGCGACGTGGGTCCGATCACCTCGGACATGATTCTCGGCCGCGCGAAGTTCGTGTTCTGGCCGCTGGACGGCATCCGCAGCGTGGAAGCCGTCGAGTCCTACGTGGATCCCAGAGATCAGTAAGGGGGAGCCCATGAAGAAAAAGACCAACAGGCAGACGAAGGCTGTGCGCGTGCTGTGTCTGTTCCTGTGCATCCTGCTGGCGGGCGGCTCCATCGTGTCGGTTCTGCTTTACATGCTCGGAGTTTATTGATGATGCGCGTGTTTCGCACTCTTCTCGCGGCGCTTGTGTGCGCCGCGGCGGCGGCATTCGTTTGCGCGGCGGCGGAAGCGGATGCCGCCGTGCGTTACCGGCTTTCCATGGTGATGCTGGAGGACAGTCAGGCGTTCGCCGTCACGCAGACGGTTACCTTTGAAAACCGCACCGGCGACGCGCTGAAAAACGCGCTGTTCACCGTGTACGGAAACGTGTTCCGCCGCGAAAGCACCCTGCCCTACGACAACGAGACACTGCTTTCGGCGTTTCCGGACGGCTACGCCCCGGCGGGGCTGTCGTTTTCGTCCGTCACGGTAAACGGCGAACCGGCCGAATGGGCAATGCAGGGCGACAACGAATGCTTTCTGCGCGTGGCGTGCGACATAGGCGCGGGCGAAACCGCCGAGTTCGCGTTCACCTACACGCTGCTTCTGAGCGACAATCACGCCTTTCTGGGCGCGGGCGCGAAGGACTGGCGGCTGACCAGCTTCTATCCGGCGCTGGCGGCGTGGGAGGACGGCGAGTTCGCGCTGAATCCCGTCACCCGCGCGGGGCGCTGCGCCTATTCCGCGCGCGCCGATTACGCGGCGGACATTTACGTTCCCGAGGATTACGACGTGGCCAGCAGCGGCGAAATTCTGCGCGAGGACGCGGGAAACGGCTTCGACCGCGTGCGCGTAGAGCTGAAAAACGCCTGCGGCTTCGGCGTGGTCGTCAGCCGGAAATTCCATGTGCGCGAGGGGCAGGCGGCGTCCGGCGTGAAGGTTCGCGCGTTCGGGCAGAGCCGGGGAAAGCTCTCCGCGGCGCGGGACGCGGCAATCGACGCGCTGAACGCGCTTGAGCCGCTGCTTGGAAGCTATCCATACGACGCGCTGACCATTGTTCAGGCGCAGTCGGTGAGCGAGATGCCGGTCGGCGGCGTGCTGATTCTCTCCGAATCGGACTGGGCGAACACGGATACGCTCCGCGCGCGCGTGACGGCGCTGACGGCGCAGGTCTTCCTGTCCGACGTCGTGCAGGTGAACCCCGGCAGCGAGGCGTGGCTGATCGAGGGCGCGAGCGAATATCTTTCGCTGCTGCTCACGGAGGATTCCGAGGGCGAAGCGGCGTTCGCCGCCGCGCTCGACGCGCTGGTGCGCCCGGCGCTTCAGGTCACGATTCCCGGCGGGCTGTCCGTGGACAGCTTCACGAACCGCTTCGCGACCCAGCGCGAATACGAAATCGTCACGCGCGAGCGCGGCGCGGCGGTCATGCACGAGCTTCGGCTGCTGATGGGGCGCGACGCGTTCCTGAACGGTATGCGCCTGTACGCGCGCGAAAACCGCTTCGTGCAGGCGACCTACCGTTCGTTCGCCGCCGCCCTGTCCGAAGCCTTCGGCCGGGACGTCACCGACGCGCTCATTCACCATCTGTACTCCATCGACGAGTA
>SFHK01000034.1 GCA_004556395.1 Clostridiales bacterium | reverse complement strand
ACCGCGCGAACCGTTCCCGGCGCGCCGCCGAACGGAAACGCAAGTCTCCGCGCTTCATACGCTCCCGTCGGTTTCCGGCTTCCACTCATCCGTCCGCAGTTCTCTTCGGTACACCGCGCGAACCGTTCCCGGCGCGCCGCCGAGCAGGAACGCGTAGGTCAGCGCGCCGCCGTTTAATACCTCCGCGACGTTCCGGCGTGTCAGGGCTTCGGCCAGCGTACCGGCGTGCGCCGTCACGAGCACGGCCGTTCCGGCGCGCGCCGCGTTTTCGATCGCTTCCGCGTCTTCCGCCGCGCCGATTTCGTCCGCCGCCAGCACATCTGGCGCCATGGCGCGCAGGAGCCGGGAAAACGCTTCCGCCTTGGAAATGCCACGAACCACGTCCGTACGCGGCCCTACGTCCAGCCCCGGCACGCCCTCGCGGACGGCGGCGAGCTCGTCCCGCTCATCGGCCAGTCCCACGGTGAAGCCGCGCAGGGAGAGCTCGCGCACCGCGTCGCGGAGCACGGTCGTCTTCCCGCCGCCCGGCGGCGACAGGAGGATCCCGCCGCGCGGGTATCCGTCCGCCATCAGCCGGCGCACCACATCGGCCGCACAGCCCGGGCAGGCTCTGGCGACGCGTATACATAAGGAAGCGATTTCCGCCAGACGTGTCCGTCCACCCTCCGCATGGAATCGCCCGGCCACGCCCGCGCGACAGCCGCCCGGCAGCGTGAAATACCCCTGCCCGAGCTCGTCCTCCCACGCGTATGGTGAAAACTTCAGCATCCCGGCCACGATTCCACGCAGCTCGACCGGCGTAATCCTTTCCGCCAGCACCTCCACGCCGCCGTGCCATTCCGCCGTGATCGCGCCGCCCGCGCGAAGGCGCACGTTTTCCACACGATTCCGTCTTCCCGCTTCCAGCAACGCATCCCCCGCCCGCCGGGGCAGATAGCCCGCGATTTCCTCCAGCGCTTCCATGCCTGCCTCCCGCAAAAGCTGGAAGTATATATGCCCCGCCGCATGAAAAAAGAAGACGGCTCCCCTTTCGCAGGAGAACGCGTCTTTGCGCAAAAAACACAGCCACCCGCGGGCATTTCTACGTCCGGGATGGCTGTCTGTCCACCAAGGGCAATATGTGTTTTTCTGAGGAAAGCCGTTAAAACCGCTCGGTTCTATGGCGCTGGCAGAGGAAATGCCGCGGGCCTTCCTTCGGATACAGATAATCGTTGAACGCCTTCGAGCCAATTTCCTGAAGTCTGCCAAATTCCTCCCGGTTCAGCAGGATCACCTGAAGGCAGGCAGCGGTTTTAAATGGATTCAGCTTACAGCGAAGTATGCCCACATCGCCAATGACCTGCGGCACCCCCAGATAGACTCCGACCATCTCCTCCCCTTCCTCTTCCGGCCGCTCTATGCTGTTCCCGCAGGAAAGGAAGGTTTTCTGAAAGATCGGGGTAACGGCTGCCTCCAGCAGCCGCCGGAAGTACCAGTCCAGATTCTCCTGCTTGGTCAGATCCTCCTCGGCATCGATGAACATGACATACTCGTTTCGGCTTCCCAGCGAGTCCTTCGGCGCGGGCATTTTATAGTCGCTCGCGCCAAGGGTTGCCAGCTTCCAATAGGGATATTTTTCATTGGGTGCACAGAGCAGCCCGTCTATGCGGGGATTCGTGTTCTTCGTTTGCAGGATAAAGCCGTTATCCTGCTCGAAGTACCGATTGAAGTGCCGGATCAGCACGTTCCTTTCTATCGCGTTCATGCGTTCATCCTCCTGCGAAAACGTCCTCCGCGCCGCAAGGGCTGCGGAGGACGAATTGTGTGTATTGAGCTTATGACTGAATCTTCGACGGCGGCTTGCAGGACGGGCACGCGGTATAATTGTGGCTGAGCGCGTATTCCAGCGTCACGTTCTGTCCGCCGGTCATACCCGTCGCGGCGCACTTGGCGGCGACGTGGTAGTAGTTGTTGGTGCCCGCGCCCAGCTTGATGTACACGTTCGTGGACGCCGTGGCCTTGTTATTGTTGGCGGCGGTATTATTTCCGCCCGCGCCGTTCGCTCCACCGTTGCCCGCCTGATTGTTCTTGCCCACCTTGTTCAGCACCTTGGCGCAGGTGGGGCACGCCGTCTTGTTATAGGAGATCGCCGTGGACGCCTTGACGGCGAACGCGTTGGTCATGCCGGAGCAGGTGGCGTTCACATGGTAGTACTTGCCGCCATACGTGGCGTACACCGTCAGCTTCGCCGGCGTGATGCAGGTGGGGCACGGCTTCTTGCCCGCCTTTACGGCGGCGGTGAAGGTTCCGCGCTTGGCGTTGGTCATGCCGGAGCAGGTCTTGTCGGTATGAAAGTACTTGCCGTTTTTCGTAGCGTACACGTGGGTCGCTGTATCGGTCGTATTCACCGTGGGAACATTGTTCGGGTTCGCGGCCTGATTGATCCTCACGCCGCCGCCGGTATTATTGCCGGTGTTTCCGGTGCTGCCCGCCGCCGTCTTCTGGAACATTTTGGCGCAGGTGGGGCAGGCCGTCTTCTTGTACTGGATGGCCGTCTCCGCGGTGATGTACACGGCGTTCCTCATGCCGGAGCAATTCGCCTTGGTGTGGAAATACTTGCCGTTCTTGGTGGCAAACACCTTGACGTTCGCAGGCTTCACGCACGTCGGGCATGCCTTCTTGCCCATGCTGACCGCTCGCGCGATCGTGCCCAGCGACGCGCCCTTCATGCCGGAGCAGTCGGACCTGGTGTGGTAGTAGGTTCCCTTTGCGGTGGCGTACACCATCGTCTGCGTAGGCGTCTTCGTGCTGTCAGCGTCCTTGTTGCCTCCGATGCACACCGGGCAGGCCGTCTTGCCGTCGGATTCCCACGCCGCCTTCGTCTTGGTGATGGCGTTCGTCATGCTCTGACAGTTGCTGACGTTGTGATACCACTTGCCGCCGGGCGTTCCATAGTAGCCGATGCACACCGGGCAGGCCGTCTTGCCGGCCTTGATGGCGTTGCTCTCGGTAACAACCTGCGCGTTGGTCATGCCCTGGCAGTGCGAATCCTTATGATACCACTTGCCGCCCGACGTGGCGTACAGCGTGGTACCGCTGGTCGTCGTGCTGCCAGTCGTGCCGGTGTTGGACGTGCCGCCCGCGCAGTCCGGGCAGGGCAGCAGGCCGCGCGCCGTGGCGGTTTCCAGCGTCATCTTGCTGGCGTTCGTCAGGCCGCCGCAGTTTTCCAGCGTGTGGTAATACTTGCCGCTGTTCGTGCCCCACACGTAGGTCACGCTGCTGTCGCCGGTCGTACCGTTGGAGCCGTTGTTCACGCGCGGCGTGGTAGAGGGCTCTGCCGTCGGTTCGGCCGTAGCCGTCGCCGTCGCGGTGGCCGAGACCGCAGGCACCTGAGACATGAAGCTGTTGTTGCCAGACAGCGTGTTGTCCGGCGTCGTGTTGGAGCGGCTGAACACCAGAATCAGGAAGATGATCATCCAGATCAGGCTGACCGCGGACAGCGTAGTGCGCAGCGTAATGTCGTACTTGTTGCGGCGCCACAGGAGCCAGATGCCCAGCGGCGGCAGCACAACCAGCGAGACGTACATCACCCAGTTGTTCGAGAACACATAGCCCAGCAGGCCGGAGGCATTCTCGTTCTCGAAGCCGGCTCCGCCGTCTCCCTCGTCCTCGTAATAGCCCTCGTCGCCCTCGTCATAGGGCTGATCGCCGTCGTCGTACGCGCCGTCGTCATAGGAGCCGTCGGCGTTCTCCTTGGCGTTTTCATTGTCGAGGTCTCTGAAGACGTCGGGATTGTAGCCCAGATTCTCGGGATTTTCATCCTCCGCGCCATAGACTGAATCATCATCATAGCCCTGATCGCCGTAGCTCTGATCGTCATAGCCCTGATCATCATAATTCGGATCGTCGTAGCCCTGATCATCATAATTCTGGTCGTCGTAGCCCTGATTGTCATAGCTCTGACCGTCATAATTCGGATCATCGTAGCCCTGATCGTCATAGCCCTGATCCTCGTAATTCGAATCATCGTAGCCCTGATCGTCATAGCTCTGATCGTCGTAATTCGGATCATAGCCCTGATCGTCGTACGCGCCGCCGTCGTCGTACCCGTCCGACTGCACGTCGCGGGCCGACGTATCGTCCTCATCGCGGGGCGCGCCCTTCCCCATGAGTCTGTCCTTTAGGCTTTCAAAGCTGAACCCTGCCATATTCGTTCTCCCTTATTCAAACTGTCGAGCATGACACATGACATCTATATGTTGGTCGCTATAATCATACACCATCCGCGTCCATTCGTCAATAGATTTGATAGATAAAAAAAATAAATTTGAAATATTTAGGGGCAAAGCCCGTGTAAAATTGAAATATCGATGAAGATCATCGCCTGAATTGCGCCGCGATATGGCATTTGCGCGGAAGATGTGCTATAATGAAGAAAGGATACGCGGCAGATCCTTTCTGCCTTACACAGGAGGACCTCAATGGAGGAAAAACGCAGAACCACTTCCGGCGCGCCCCGTCACGCCGCCCGCCCCGCGGGCGAAGGAAGCGCGCCGAAAAAACGCCCGGCCGGAAGTACATCCGCTTCGGGCGCGCCAAAGAAAAGACCGGTCGGAAGCGCGGCCGCCTCGGGCGTTCCGAAGAAAAGACCGGCCGGGAGCGCGCCGCAGAGAAGGCCGTCCCCGTCGCCCGCCCGCTACAGCCGAAGGCAGAGAAATACCAACTGGTCGATGGTGCTGGCGCTCGCCATCATCGTCATCATCCTGATCGGTATCCTCGCGCTGATTATTCTGGGCGTAAAGTCGTGCTCGTCGGGCTGCAGCTCCGGCAAGCGCGCCGTCGCCAACAACGGCCCGGCGCAGATTTATATGGAAACGCCTGAGCCGCAGGAAACCCCCGCCGCGCAGGTCGTCGACAATGTTATCGACGTGCAGCCTGCTGAAACCGCCGCTGCGGAACCCACCGCGCCCGCCGTGCTGCCCACGCCCGCGGCGAACGTGCGCACGGACGCGAACGGTCTTCGCTCCGCGACCATCCGCACGGCCGGAGACTTCGTCATTCACGACGTGGTTTTCCAGTCTGCCGCGAGGCTCGCAAAGCAGACGAACAGCAGCGACCCGTTCAACTTCCGTCCCATGCTGAACCTGATCCGCGACCAGCTGGAGAACGCGGACTTCACCGTCACCAACGTGGACGGCTCCATGGGCGGCAAGCAGTACTACAAATACGGCTACAGCGGCTATCCGCAGTTCAACACCCCGCCGCACATCCTCTACGCGCTGGTGGACGCGGGCGTGGACATGCTGACGCTGGCCAACAACCACATGCTGGACGGCTGGTTCGACGGCCTGATGGCGGAAATCGCGAATGTGGAAAAGGTCGGCCTGAAGCACGTGGGCGCGAACCGCTCCGCTGAGGAGAAGAACACGCCCGTCGTCTATGAAATCAACGGCATCAAGGTCGGCTTCATGAACTACACGGTGTCGCTGAACGAGATGGACAAGAAGGGCGTCGACTCCCGCGCGCTGGAATTCGGCGTGAACGCCACCAAGAATTCCGACCCCAAGAAGGACGCCAAAGCGCTGCGCGACGCGGGCGCGGACGTGATCGTGTGCTACATGCACTGGGGCAAGGAATATGAAGAAATGCCCGACGACAACCAGAAGAAGCTGGCCAATATTCTGGTAGCCAGCGGCTGCGACGTGATCGTGGGCGGTCACCCGCACGTGGTGCAATATGCCACGTGGCTCTCCGGCACCAACCAGTTCGGAGAAGCGCAGCAGACGCTGTGCCTGTATTCGCTGGGCAACTTCCTGAGCGATCAGCGTCTGCCGCTGCGCGACGGCGGCATCCTCTTCGATTTCACCATTCAGGAGCAGGCGGACGGCAGCTTCTCCATCATCAACCCGTCCTACCTGCCCACGTGGGTCTGGCGCACGGGCGATAAGGAAAACGGCTACGATTACTCCGTCGTGCCCATCGGAAAGTATCTGGACACCCGCCCCGAGGGCATGAGCGACGCCGACTACACCCGCATGCTGCAAAGCTATCAGGAGTCCATCAACGCCATGCAGAAGGGCAACGCGGGCACGCTGATTGCCGACTGACCGCATGATCCGCCCCTTTCCGGCATATACTGCGCCGAAAGGGGCGGTATTATGTGGAAAACGGTCGTCGCGCCGAACGAAACGCCGGCGCTTCTCTCGACGCGCGCAGGCGTTCCCGTGTGCGCGATTCTGCGCGCCAACCGGCTGTTTTCGCCCGCGTGGCTGCTGCCCGGCCGCGAAATCGACGTGCCGGACGACTGCGCGTCGAGCGATTTTCCCTGCCCGGCGCTCGCCGCGCGCGTCCCGGCGCAGGCACACCGGTTCTTTTACGGCTCCGCGCGGGAAATCGCCCGCGCCTCCGGGCTTCCGCTGCGCGCGGTGCTGGCGCACGCAAACGAACGCGCGCCGTGGGACGCGCCGCGTCCGCTGACCCTTCCGGAAATCGACGCGCGCTGGCGGCTTCGCACAATTCTTCCCGGCGAAGCGCCCGCGCTTACGCTCTCCGAGCGCGCCGTAAACGCCCTGTGGGGCGCGGCGTACCCGGGCATGAAAATGCTGTTTTATACAGGTGATTGATTTGCAAACCGACAAAACCGGCTTCGCCGACGCGCTTCTGCGCTGGCACGAAACGCACGCCCGCGACCTTCCTTGGCGCGGCGAAGCAGACCCCTACCGCATCTGGCTTTCCGAAATCATGCTTCAGCAGACGCGCACCGAGACGGTGAAGCGCTATTACGAAACCTTCCTGCGCGCGTTCCCGACGGTATTCGATCTGGCGAACGCCGAGCCGGAAAAGGTGCTCAAGCTCTGGGAGGGCATGGGCTACTATTCCCGTGCACGCAACCTGCACGCCGCGGCGAAGCTGGTCGCGCGGGAGATGAACGGCGAATTCCCGAAAACCGCCGAAACTCTTCGCGCGCTGCCGGGCGTGGGCGCTTATGCCGCGGGCGCGATCGCGTCCATCGCCTACGGCGAGCGCGTTCCGGCGCTGGACGGCAATCAGGCGCGCGTGCTGGCGCGCGTGTTCCATATCACCTCGGAAATCCGCACGCCGCAGGTGCTCCATGAGCAGGCCATGCTTCTGATGCCCCATGAGCGGACCGGCGAATACAATCAGGCCATGATGGGGCTGGGCGCGCTCGTCTGCACGCCCAATCCAACATGCGACGATTGCCCTGTTCGCGCCTTCTGCGACGCGTACGCCTTCGGCGACCCGCGAACGCTGCCCGTGAAGCCCGAAAAGAAGGCACGCGTCATCGAAAATCGCGCCGTCGCGCTCGTCCTGCATGATGGGCGCGTGTTCGTGCGCCGCCGCCCGGCAAAGGGATTGCTGGCCGGGCTGTGGGAATTTCCCGGCTTTCCGGACGCGCGAACGCCGGAGGACGTGCGCGCCTGTCTGAACGAGCTGGGTGTCTCCGCGCGCTTCGTAAAAACGCTGCCCCGCGCCACGCACGTATTTTCCCATCTGGAATGGCACATGACCGGCTTTCTCTTCGAAGCCGACGCCCCCGCCGACGGCTTCGTCTCCGCCGAAGCGCTCGCCGCCCTCCCCATGCCGACGGCGCTCGCCGCTTATCGTCGCGAAGCGGAAGCCCTCCTGCGCGGCTTCCCCAAAACCGCCGACACCTGAACGTTTCTTTCCCTTCTGCCGCGAAGCGGAAGCACCGACATACCAAACCATCCACGGAGGTTCCCAGTTATGTTGAAGAAGAAAACGATGCGCCGCGCGGAATGGCGCGGCATTGAAAAACGCCGCTGCGCCGTCATGCCCTTTGAGCACAGCGGCGTTCGCGGCCGCATGGGTCTTTTATATATGGACGAGGTTCTCGCCCCGTTTTCCGTCGTTCTCTCCGGTTCCCGCCACACTATCACGCAGACCGGCTACAGCTGGCTGCAAATCGCGCCGGAGAACCGACATTTCTGGATGACGGTCATGTTCGACGAGGCCGGGCAGCCCATCGAGAACTACATTGACATAACCCTCGAAAATCACCTGCCCGAAAACGACGACGCATGGTTCGTCGACCTGTTTCTGGATATCGTTCTGGAACCGAACAGCCGCGCGACCCTTCTGGACGCGGACGAGCTGGACGCCGCCCTCGCCCGGAACGAAATCACGCCCGCCGACCACGCCATGGCTCGCGCCGAAGCCGACCATCTTCTCAAAACCCTCGTCCCGCAGACCGCCGCCTTCTTCCGCTCCTGCGCCGAAGCCCGCGCCGCGCTGCTTCCCTGTCTGGAATAGAAACGCCTATTGCCGCAGCTCGTACCCCGTGCTTCGGCCGTTGCCAATCCGCGCGAGCCATCCGTTTTCAACCATTTCCTTCAGGATGCGTCCCGCCGCCGACTGCCCCGTTTTCAGCAGCGCCTGCGTTTCCTTGCGGGTAATCGAATCGTGGTTCAGCAGGTATTTGCGAATTGCTTCCTCGTTTGCCGTCCGCGCGAGTTCGCTCTTCACGGTCGATTCCTCCGGCGCGGCGTTCCGGTTGGGCAGAATCAGCTTAAAGGCGTTGCTGGAAGTCTCAATTCTCGGCTGCACACGCGCGCCCTCGTATGCGTCCATGATTTTGCGTATGCCGGTGCCGTACGCTTCAATCAGCTGCAGCCGATAAAACACATTTGCAAGCTGCGGATTCCGGCACACGGAAATGCCCATCATCAGGTCGTTCAGTTCCAGCCCCGCGAGCAGGCCGCCCAGCGTCACAAACTCCATTCGATTCCTGTACAGGCTGATCAGCGTGCTGGCGCGATACGAATAATCCCGGTGCACAAGGGAATTCAGCAGCGCCTCGCGAAGCGCCACCTCCGGATAATCTCTGTGATCGATGCGCAAAAGCCCGTTAAACGTCGCGTGGTTCTGATTTCGGAAATCGATATACTCATACACCTCGTTCAGCTGCTTCAGAAGGGAACCTGAGAACTCCCGCCGATCCTTAAACTCGTTCGGATCCGTTCCCTCAAACACCGCCAGCTTGGTGGTGTGCATGCACTGATCGGAAAGCAGAAGCCCCAGATTGGTATAGAGCCCGTCCGCGGAAACCAGCTTCAGCGTCTGCATCTGCGGCTGGCCGAAGCTGATCTTACGCAGCGCAAACTCCTTTTCGGCTGCCTCGAACGTCAGCGCCTGATTGATGGAACGCATCCCCTCAAAGCTGTCCCCGTCCGTTTCCTTTATCATCTGCCGAATCGCCGTGTCCGTCGCGGGAACCGAGGAATACCCCTGCCGCACGTAAACGCCCTCCGGCCGAAGTCCCTTCTTTGCCAGATAGTAGGGACGATTCGTGCCCCGCTGAACGCGCACCGCGACGACCGCCTTTCCGTCAAAGTCCAGCGTTTCATAATGAAGGAACATCGTCACGTCGGGCTTCACCGCGTCCCGCACCATGTTGGAAATCTGCAGGGCACATTCATCCGCGTTCTCAACGCCGAGCACCTCACCGTCGTCCGCCACGCCCACATAGATCGTCCCGCCCTCGCAGTTGGCAAAGGCGATAATCTCCTTCTTAATTTCCTCTCGAACAATGGCCTTCAGCTCCACCGTTTCCGTCTCCTGAAATCGCACGTCCTCCGCCTCCTTCAAGTTTATCTTGCCCGTATTCTAACCTTTCTAACCTTTCTTGTCAATCATAAACGTTAGAAAGGTTAGAAAAAGTTCGAAAACCGCTTCGTTCCCCGTCCGCGAACGCCGGTTGGGTGCGGGCAGTTTCTTCGTCCTGCGGATGCTTCGCGGCATGCCGTGCAGAAGCCTGCGGCTTCTGCACGAGGGAGGCGCGGAGGGAGCGCGCAGCGTTCCCTCCGCGCCTCCCTCTACCCCATGGCAGCGAAAAGGAGCTCCCCGGAAGATCCGGAGAGCCCCTTCGCTCTTACAGGAGGCAGGATGGATTAAGGCACCGCCTCACAATTCGGCGGCACGTCGGGCGATGTCTTTTCCGCCATCTGCGGCATGCAAATTCCTCGTTTTACCTCCAGTAAACCTTCGAAATTTTCATTTGCATCTGACGAAAAATCCATTCGCCGGACGACCACCTCATTTATGCGGCGTCGCCTTAATAGTGCGCCGCGTACCACTCGTTGGCTTCCTCGGTGAGGATCGCGCCGCCGCGGTTCATCCACTCTTCGACATAGGTATCGTAGTAGTCCACGTCCAGCTCGCCCTGAATGATCTTCAGCCAGGTCTCATTGCGGTAGGTGAGCAGCTCGCTCATATAGGTGGACTCGGAGGGCAGTGAATCGAACACAACATTGGTATAGCCGGTGGTGACGGACAGGTTCTTATAAGAAGCCTGAACCTCCTTCATCCACTTGTTGGTCGCGCTGTTGTAATTCTCCTCCATCCACGCCTCGTTCAGCGGATGTTCCGGGCCATAGATGCCCCTCAGACGGGTCACACCCAGCTGCCAGTCCTTCACGCTGTCATCCAGCAGGGTCTTCTTGGTATGGAACTCGTCGTCCAGATATTCGAAATGCTTGCCCTCGATACCGTTCGCGGCGAGGACGCACAGATCCTTATCGGTCGCGAAGATGTTCATGATCTGGAAGATCGCGGCCAGCTTCTCGTCGGACAGCTTCGCGTTGTAGGCGTTGGCGCCAAGCGTCGTATTGGTATAGCGGAGGAAGCCGCCCACGTGGCCGTCAGGTCCTTCGATCCAGGGACCGATGGTGACCTTCGCGTCCGGCCCCTGAATGGCCTGGAATTCCTGCAGAACCGTGCCGGGCTGATTGCCGGTGCCGTACAGGTTGGCAGGGGTGTAGTGGGTCATGCGGGCGCCATGGCTGACGCCGATGCGGCCGTTTACGAAGGAGTGGGAGATGGCCCAGTATCCGCCCTGGTTCTCGCCGGTGACGAACTCGGGGTCGATCACGCCGTCCACATACATCTGATGAAGCAGCGCCAGCGCGTCCTTGTTGCCGGGCATCACGTCGCAGGAGACGATTTCGCCGTCGACGTTATACCAGAATCCGGTATCCATGTGCATGAAGCCAGTCCATGAACCATAAGCGCCAAAGATGATGTTCAGCATGGTCGTGGACATGCCGTAGGTATCGTTCTCGCCGTTGCCGTCGGGATCATCGTTGGTAAAGGCATACATCAGGTCAACGAAATCATCGAGGGTCTCAGGAACCTCGCGGTCGAGCTTCTCAAGCCACTGGGTATTGTAGATTACATTCAGCAAAGAGCCCTGATTGATGGAGATCAGGGGCAGGCACACCATCTTGCCATCGCGCTTGGCCATGGCCCAGGTCGCGTCGACGATGTTGGTGTTGGTCTGGAGCGGGTTGCCCGCGTCGATAAAGGCGGCGACGTCGGGCGCGTTCTCGCGGAAAAATTCCTCCGTCCAGCTCTTCAGAACGCCCTGCTGATAGTACTGATCGACCATCGTTCCGCCGTTCACGCGGAAGATGTCGGGCGCTTCCTGGTTCGCAAGGCGCAGGTTGAGCAGGGTTTCATACTGACTGTTCTCAAGGTACACAATGTCGAATTTCACGTCGTAGCCGTACTCGCGAAGCCTCTCCTCAACGAGCGCGGTGATCTGATCGTCGTCGATGGGGCCGAAGGCGTACTGCGCCACGGAAATCGTGCCGGACCACTTGTAGTCCTCCGCCACGGCGAAGGCGCACGCGGTCGCAAGCATCGCCAGCGCCAGAACGAGGGTGATGATGCGTTTGGTCATGGGTTGGTTCCTCCTTTTTCATTTATCAAACCGCACAGAGGCGGGTTGAATCGGCGTGCGCGTCAGCCCTTCAGCGAGCCGACCATGATGCCCTTCACAAAGTACTTCTGAACGAACGGATAGACCAGCAGAATCGGCAGCGTGGCCACATAGATCGTCGCGGCCTTCAGGCCGTCAGACGAAACCACCTGTGTATCGTCCAGCGTGCTGTTGGACGACATATCCAGCAGCTGCTGCGTGCCCTCGAGCACGATGCGGCGTAGGATAATCTGAAGGGTCATTCTCTCCTCGTTCCGCATATACAGCAGCACGTCGAACCACGAATTCCAGTGGCCGACCGCCAGCCACAGGGCGACGGTGGCGAGGATGGGAGTGGACACGGGGATAATGATCTTGTAGAATGTGGTAAACTGTCCCGCGCCGTCGATCATGCACGCGTCCTCCAGATCCTGCGGGATGGACTGGAAGTAGTTGCGAATCAGAATCATGTTATACGTCCCCACCAGACCCGGAAGGATCATGGAGGCGTAGGTATTCATCAGGTGCAGATTGCCCATCAGCAGGTAGCTGGGAATCAGGCCGCCGGAGAAGTACATGGTAAACACGATGCACATCGTCCAGAACGTGCGGTGCGGGAAATAGCGCTTGGAAAGCACGTACGCGCCCATCGACGTCATAAACAGCTGAATCACGGTGCCCAGCACGGTGCGGATGAGCGTCGCGCGGTAGCCCGTCCAGATGTAGCGGCTGGAAAGCACGCGCTTATAGGTGGAGAAGTCCAGCGTGTCCGGCCACAGGTGCAGGCCGCTGCGCGTGGCGTATGAGGGACTGGAAACGGAAATTACCAGCAGGTGCAGAAACGGAATCAGAATCGTGAGCGCTAAAAGCGCCTGCAGTACGATGTTAAAATAGTCAAACGCGGTATTTCGACGGGTATAATAGGTTTTTTTGATTTTCTTTTTCTGTGTCATTTTTCCCGCCTCCTTACCAGATTCCCTCTTCGCCGAGCTGCTTGGCGAGGAAGTTCGTGCCCATGACCATGAAGAATCCGAGCAGGTTCTTAAACAGGCCCACGGCCGTGGAAACGTTGTATTCCATGTTGCCAATACCGCGTCGGTACACGTAGGTATCGATGATGTCGGCGGTTTCGTAGACATTGGCGTTATACAGGTTGAATACCTGATCGAAGCCCGCGTTCAAAATGCTTCCGCAATTCATGATCAGCAGGATGACGATGGTCGGCTTCATCAGCGGAAGCGTGATCGACCACATCTTGCGCCAGCGCTTCGCGCCGTCGCACTCGGCGGCCTCGTACAGCTCCTGATCGATGCCCGCGATCGTAGCCAGATACACAACCGTGCCCCAGCCGATTTCCTTCCAGATACCGGTCACGACCAGCGTGCCGCGGAAGTACTTGTTGTCGGCGAGGAAGTAGATGGGCTTGCCGCCCAGCTTTTCAATAATGTAGTTCACCGCGCCGTTGGACGGGGAAAGCAGCTGCGTGAACAGACCCGCCAGAATAACCCACGAAAGGAAGTGCGGCAGGTAGCTGATGGTCTGAATGACCTTCTTATAGCGCAGGTTCTTCAGCTCGTTCAGCATCAGCGCCAGAATGATGGGCGCCGGAAAGCCGGTCACCCAGCGCAGAAGGCTGATAATAATGGTGTTTCGGAACGCGCGGGTGAACGACGCCGTTTTGAACAGCTCGCTGAACACCTCAAAGCCGACCCACGGGCTCTTCATGATGCCCAGCGTGAGCGAATAGTCTTTGAAGGCCAGCACGATGCCGTACATCGGCGTGTAGTGGAACACAATATAATAGATGACGACCGGGATGAACATCAGCGTCAGCACCGGGTTCTTCAGGTACCCACGGAAGCCCGTTGCCCCGTGAATTCGGTTCCCTTCCTTTTTTTCGATGGCAGCGTTCAAATTTCTCTCCACCTTCTGTGTAATGTCAACAGGAATACGATACCGTTTTTCACGCCCGCAGTCAATGCAAAAATCATGACAAAACGGCCATATTCCGACATTTGCGCTACAAATCTCATGACCTTTTGAAACTCCGTTGTCTTTTGGGCTGGAATTCGCCGTCCGAATGCGCGAATTTTTGCACTTGTCTTGTTGCAAACGGCCGGATTTTGTGCTATAACGGATACGGGGTTCAGGGAACATTTTTATGGGAGCGTGTGCGCGGTGGCAAAAAAGAAAATGCAGAGCCGTCTGAGTCTGTTCGGTCAGATGCTGCTTTCCTATTGCGTCTGCCTGATTATGGTGGCGGCGTTTGTCGGCTCCACCATCTACGCGCGCGTGTTCCGCGACTACAGACGCGAGGTGGAGGAGCTCAGCGCGGGCGTAATGGTTCAGTATGCCGAAATTCTGCAAACCCGCGTGATCGACCCTGCCGAGGGCTGCGCGCTGGACTTCATGCTGGGGCGCACCAGCGACATTACCGTTCAGAAGGTGCTTTCCAGCGGCCGTCTGCCGCTGCACGTCGCCTATACCTATAATGCAGACTTTGACACCGCCCTGAAGCGATATATCCCGCTGGTCAGCGACATTCGCGTGTACAACGCCCGCGCGAACATGTTCCTTTCCAAAACCGTGGGACTGTATTACATCGACGATCACACCGAGTCCAACGCGTATCCCAACCGCTGGCTGGACCGCCTGCGGGCGCAGTCCGGCGGCTGGCTGCCCGCGCAGCAGGCCGAATATCCCGGCATGCAGGGCTGGCAGCTGTGCTACGCCGTCAGCTATCCGTTGAACGTTTCCTTTGAGGACGCGCACGGGTACATCATGATCGACGTGAACGAGTCCTTCGTGCGCGACATTCTGAACAGCGTCTCCTCCGCGGCGGACGAAACGCTGCTGGTGGCAGACACGAACGGGCAGATCATCTCCTCCCAGAACGCCGGCTGGATCGGCCTGTCCCTCGCGGAGTGCGGCCTGCCCGGGCTGGACACGCTGTCCGACGAATCCGACATTGCCGAATTCCGCACGGAAGACGGCGACCAGACGCTGTGCTATTCCGCGCCGCTGTCCAACGGCTGGCGCGTGCTGCGCATCCTGCCCACGGGCGTGTTCTACGCCTCGCTCAACTCCATGCGCACGTCGCTTCTGATCGCGGGCATCGCGGCGCTGGGGCTGGGTCTTCTGCTGGCGCTGTGGTTCTCTCACCACATGTACAAGCCTGTGCGCACCATCACCCACTGGCTGAGCACCGAAACGCCCTTTCACATCACCGACGGACACGTGAGCGAATACGCCTTCATCGACAACGCCATCAAGGGCATGAAGAGCACCATTTCCCAGATGCAGACGATTGTGGACGCGAACCGCCCGCTGGTAAAGGAGCATCTGATCGCCAGCCTGATCGACGGCAGCCTGCTTTCGATGGACACGTTTCGCATGCGCATGGAGCAGCTGGGGCTGAAGAGCGAGGATGGATCGTACAACATCATCCGCGTAACGCTTTCGCAGACGATGATGAACGCGCCCGAACCGGAGCACATCGAAATGATCAAGCGCGACATCATCGAGCGGCTGGAAGCGCTGTTCGGCGAGGAAACGCTGATCCTCGCCGCCTCCGTGAAGAACGACGAAATTGCCGCGCTGGTCATCAGCGCCGACCGCGAGCTGCACGACTGGCTGGAGGAAATCGGCCTGATGCTGCTGGAACAGTATGAGCGCCACATCGAAATGAGCATCGGCTCGTGGCAGGAGCTGCCGCTGAAGCTGCGCCAATCCTATCTGGACGCGCAGAAGGCGCAGCTGTACCACTTCTTCCATCCGGACTGGCTGTACAGCCCGTGGCCGGTGATTCGCCGCAGCCTGCTTCCCAGCTGCGCCTCCCTGAACGCGCACGCCGAGGCGTTCGCCCGCGCGATCAAGGACGGAGACGGCGACCGCGCCATCGACGAGGTGCACCTGTTCTCCTACGACGCGCAGGATCACATCTACCCCTACGAGGAAGCCATGGACGCGCTGGAACACATGCGGGAAAGCGTGGACGGGGTCTCGACCGGCGAAGCACGCGAGGCGATGGACGCGTTCCTCGAAAAAAGCGGGTTGTACCGCAACATCCGCGAATACGCGCTGGAGCTGTGCCGCATCACGCGTCTCGCGCTGGAGCCCTCGTCGGACGACGATGACGAAGCAAAGCCCTCGCAGCAGGTGGAATGGCTCCGGCACTTCATCTCCCAGAACCTGCACACCGACCTGAGCCTGACCTCGCTGGCCGACAGCGTGCACCTGAGCAGCAGCTATTTAAGCCGCCTGTTTAAAAAGGAAACCGGCGTCACCGTGACCGACTACATCACCGCCGAGCGCATGGAAAAGGCGCGGCAGCTTCTGGAGCAGACCGACCAGTCCATCGAAAGCATCACGCAGCAGGTGGGCTATCCGACGCACCACTATTTCACCAAGCGCTTCAAGCAGCGCTATGGCGTGACCCCGAAGGAGTATCGCCAGCAGCGTCGATTTACCCCTGAGGAAGAGGAATAAAAGCAAATCCGTGCTAACAGGTCATCAGACTTGCATGGAAAAGGCGCGCCGAATGTGGTATCATACCATCATCGGCGCGCCTTTTGCGCGTCACGCTGAAAAAGAATGTTTCGGAGGTTGAATCCCATGTACAGAAACGATACTCCGTCCCGCGTTCGCAGAAGCCTGGACAACTTTGAAGCCCGCAGGCAGGTTATGCTCGAAAAGGGTCTCGCGGTATACGCCGATCCGGAATCGTATCCCGATCCCGCCGCACGCGTTCTAAAGCGCGACATCTACGCCGCCACCGCGGCGCTGAACCTGTTCTATGGGAAATACGTGCGGGAATCCATCGATCAGGTAATCCGCACGGCCAAGTGGTTCGACCTGCCCCATCCCAACGGGCGCGACCCGCGCGGCGAAAGCACCTTCGCCGCCATGGGCATGCTGCCCACCCTGTACTACAACTGGGACAAGCTCACGGACGAGGCGCGCGCCGCCGTCGACCGCTTCTTCCTGACGAAGAACTTCGAATCGATGTATGAGTCCGAGAACCATCGCCTTCAGCACCACACGGCGCTCTACCTCGCCGGACAGTTCTACGGCGAGCGCACCTTTGAATGGTGCGGCAAGACCGGCACGCAGATGGCTGCGGAGACGGGCGCGTGGCTGAAGCGCTTCGTGCACTTCCGCGCGAAGGAGGGCTGGGGCGAGTTTGATTCGCTGGGCTATCTGGACGTGGACTTCGGCTGCCTTCTGCTGCTTGCCGACCTTTCCCGCGACAAGGAGCTCGCGACCATCTCCCGCATGATGCTGGATGTACTTCTTCTGGACATGGTCGTGGACAGCAAAAACGGCCTGTACGGCGGCGCGCACGGCCGCATCTATCCGCCCACGGCGCTGAACATCCTGTGCGGCGGCATGGCGGCGGACTACTATCTGTATATCGGCCTCGATAATGACGAATCCGAGCGCCGCGCGCTGAAATTCCTGCCCGGCGTGCCCGTGGCCGCGCTGATGGTCGACTATCGTCCCGACCCCGTGGTGCTCGAAATGGCGCTGGGACGCGTGGGCGCGTATGAGAACCGCGAAGCCAAGCACCTGCATTGCATCCCCAAGGAGCAGCAGCCCGGCCGCATCAGCAAGTATAGCTATGTGACGGACAAATACATCGTCGGCGCAATCAACCGGCAGGACGACTATGATCCCAATACCCGGCAGCGCTGGTACGCGCATCACGAGCAGCACGAGCTCGACGCGCTTATTCTCGCCGACCCGCGCGCGAAGATCTTCACACATCATCCCGGTTCCAGCAAGGAGCACAACCGCTGGACGGGCGACCTCGGCTGCTGCTGTGTGAGCACGTTCGCGTGGCACAACGTAGCCATGTCCATGTACGACATCAGGAACCCAAACGAGTTCGCCTACATCAACGCGCACTTCAACCGCGACGTGATGGAAAACGTTTCCATCCGCGGCAACTGGGTGTTCGGCGAGAAGGACGGCGTGTACGCCGCGCTCTACGGCGCAAACGGCTGGGCATGGGCCTGCGATGAGCTTCGCGCCGCCGCGCCCCGCTCCACCGAGGAGCACGCCGAGGACAACGACCGCATTGAGCTGTGGAGCGAAGGGCGGAAGCACGCCTGCGTGATCGAGCTTTCCGATACCGACGAAAGCCTCGACGCGTTTATCGCCCGCGTGACGAAGAACGAAGTTCGCTTCGATTCCGAAGCCATGACGCTCAGCTATACCTCCGGCGGCCATACGCTTGCGATGCATGCCGAGGATAAGTACCGCGCCGTGGACGGCATCCCCGTCTTCTTCCCCTATGAGAATCTGGATTCACCCTACCTCTTCTCCAGGTGGGACAGCGAGCAGATCACCGCCGTCGGCTTCAATGGAAAGAAAATCTACGACTTCGAGCGCGGCGAAATCCGCACAGAGTACTGATTCGAAGCCTTTTCTCCGGATGGGCCGGGGGAGCGTCGCTCCCCCGGCACCCCCTCAAGATACATATGCCTTCGATTGCGGCCGCCGTATGCGCGGCTTTTCGTTTCTGTTTTTCCCTCAGGTACAACGTCTATTGGAGTCTCTCCCTCTCCACAGCGCGACAAAGTATCCGCTGATTCACAAAATCACGGCCGTCTCCCCGTCTTCTCCCGTTTCTTTGGTGAGAAAAGATCGATCGTCCCACATCGTCCGGCGGCACGCCTTGCAGAAGCCCTCGGCTTCTGCAAGGGTACGGGAGGGGGCAGGGGCGCTTTGCGCCCCTGCCCCCTCCCGTACCCACCCCCATAGAAACGCGAAACGGAGTTTCCTCGCGGAAGCTCCGTTTCCCTGTATCCTACTCGTTCTCAATAATCATCGGCGGCGGCGCGGCGCGCTTCACGGTGAAACAGAACTCGCTGCCCTCGCCCACCTTGCTGGTCACCCAGATTTTTTCGCCCATCTGCTCGAGCATCTCCCGCGCAATGGACAGCCCAAGGCCGGAGCCCATGCCGCTGTGCGCCTTGTCCACCTTATAGAAGCGCTCAAAGATATGGTCGATATGCTCCGGCGCGATGCCAAGGCCGCTATCCTTCACGCGCAGCGTCGCGCGCTCGTCGTCCCATTCGCCGCCCAGCTCGATATGCCCGCCCGACGGCGTATACTTGATCGCGTTATCCAGAAGAATCACCAGAAGCTGCTCCACGCGGTCGGGATTCGAGAACAGAAGCGGGAACTTCTCGAAATCCGCCGTCAGCGCAAGCGTGAGTCCGTGCTCCTCGCAGGTCGTCCAATAACGCTCATACAGATCATACACGATTTCGGCAATCTCGAAATTCTCCGGCTCGATGGCCAGCGTACCGCTTTGCAGGCGGGAAAGCTCCATCAGGTCGTTGATCAATCGCGAAAGCCTCAAGATTTCGCGCAGGATAATGTCGTAATACCGCTTGCGCGCGTTTTCGTCCTTCACCATGCCGTCGCGCAGCGGCTCGATCAGCCCACGCATGGCCGTAAGCGGCGTGCGCATCTCGTGGGAAACGTTGGCCACGTATTCGCGCCGCGTGTTTTCCAGACGCACCTCGCTGGTAATGTCGCGGAACAGTCCCACCGCGCCCGCGATGCCACCCTTGTCATCGTGCACGGGTGAAATGGCGCAGCTGATGTTTCGCTCGCCCTCGCTGAGCGTGAAATGCGCGCCCTCGCCGCTGTTGATCGCCTGATCGAACGCCGCCCAAACCTCCTCGCGCGGAATCACGTTCATGCGCGGATTCTCCGGACAGCCGCCTGCCTGAAACAGATGCTCCAGCGCGGGGTTGATGTGCGTGATGTTGCCTATGCGGTCGACGGCCGCAATGCCCTCGGAAAGGCCGTTCAGAATCTGCACCAGACGGTTGCGTTCAAACGTCAGCTCGCTGATGTTGTGCTTCAGCGCCTTCGAAAGCCGGTTCAGCGACGAACCCAGCTGGCCGACCTCGCCGTTTACCGATTCGTCGGCGCGCGTGTCGAACGAGCCGTCCGCCATGCGCAGCGCCACGTCCCGCATCTGCCGAAGCGGCGCGATCATCTGATACACCAGCGCGTAAATCAGAAGGAACACAATCGGCACCACGATGCCCATCGCCATCGCCAGCGCGCCGGCCAGCGCGCTGCGCGCCGCCAGCGTCTCATACTGCGGAACATACAGAAGCAGCGCTCCGGAAATCGCCCCGCCGTCGTCATACACTGGCACGCCCAGCGTCACAATGTCCACGCCGCCGATCGATTTCAGCACCGATACCACCGTGCGCCCGCTCAATATCTCGGAAATCTGATTTTCCAGCTTCTGCGGGTCGAGCGTCTGTTTTTCGTCACTCACGAGGGAAATCGTCCCCTCCCTGTCCGCGACGATCAGATAGGCGTTCATGATGCTCGTGTCCTTTTCGTTCACGTCCACCAGCCGGAGCAGCAGGTTTTCGTCAAACCGCCCCTCCATGTAGGCGTTTACGATGGCGGACAGCGAACGTGCGCGCGGCAGCATTTCGTTCGCGCGGATGTTGACAAACAGCGAGCGCGACATCAGCATGAAAAGCAGCCATGTGCAGCCCGCCGTGACCACCAGCGCAAGCAGGATCACGGCATAAATGCGGCGCAGAAGCGCACTTCGAATCATCAGGCACGCACCTCAAAGCGATAGCCCACGCCGTACACCGTGCGCAGCGCCCACTTCACGCCCTCGGCAGGCAGCTTCTGACGGATGCGCTTGATATGCGCGTCCACCGTGCGCGTGTCGCCGAAATAATCGTAGCCCCACACGCGGGACAGAATCTGCTCGCGTGAGAACACCTGCCCGGGCGCAGAGGTGAGCATGTACAGAATCTCGACCTCCTTGGGCGTGCAGGGAACCACCTGCCCCATGATCTTCACCTGATAATTATCCAGGCTGACCTCCAGCTGCGGCAGACGCACCACGCTCTTGTCCGGCGCTTCCGTCTTTTCCTCAAAACGGCGCAGCACCGCCTTGATGCGCGCAAGCACCTCGCGCGGGCTGAACGGCTTCACGATGTAGTCGTCCGCGCCCAGCTCCAGACCCAGAATGCGGTCGATCTCCTCGCCCTTCGCCGTGAGCATGATGATCGGCACGCGGTCGGTCTGCCGAATCGTACGGCACACGTCGATGCCGCTCATGCCGGGCATCATCAGATCGAGCACGATCAGATCGGGCTTCTCCGTCTTTTTCATTTCCAGCGCCTGCGTGCCGTCATACGCGGAACGGTGCGCATAGCCCTCGGAATCCAGATAAATACCAAGCGACTCGTGAACCACGGGATCGTCGTCGCAAATCAGAACCAGCGGACAGTTGACCATAGCTTCCACCTCAATACGGATTCATTTTCTACCTATATTATATACGCGAACCTCCCCGCCGTAAAGGTGGTTTTCAATCAAACCCAGATTTATTCATAATTCGCATGAAAAAGGACGCCGCTTTGGCGCCCTTTTCCCGCGTTTCTCAGAAGTGGAACAGATGCTTTTTCTCGTAAGGCTCCGACGAGACGCCGGTCAGGTTGTAGCCCGTCTTTCCAATGACCTCCTGAAGCTTCGCTTCGTCCAGCGGCTGCTCGCTGATGACTTCAGTCTGTCCCTTTTTATGCGAAGAGGAGACCTTCTTCACGCTGAAATTCGCGCGAATCGCGTCGTTCACATGCGCCTCGCACATGCCGCAGGCCATTCCCTCTATCGAAAGCACGGTTTTCGTCATGATCGTTTTCCTCCTTTTTGTCCTTCACGCGGTATCATACCACAAAAACGTGAAAACGGCGCGCCATGCGCGGAATTTTATCGAATTTCAACGTTTTTGCCTGCGCTAACCACAGATTTTGCGCATTCCTTGCTTGCGCACGGGGAAAAAGAAGAGTATAATACCGCCGAAATTCGGTTCGAAAGGAAGCCATTGTATGCTTTATCTGGTCGACAGCGCAAACTGCGAAGCGATCGCGAAAATTTTAGAGGATTTCCCCATTTCCGGCGTAACGACAAACCCCAGCATCGTCTGCCGCGAGCACGGCGACTATGCCAAAATTCTGAAGGACGTTCGCGCCCTGATCGGCCCCGAGCGCATGCTTCACGCGCAGACCCTGCAGAAGGACGCGGACGGCATGGTGCGCGAGGCGCGCGCAATCCGCGATCTGATCGGCGGCGAATTCTATGTGAAGCTGCCCATCTGCCCGGAAGCGCTGAAAGCGACGCGCATCCTGAAGAGCGAGGGCGTGGGCGTAACGATGACGGCCATCTTCTCCGCCCAGCAGGCGCTCGTGGCGGCCTGCGCCGGCGCGGACTTCGTCGCGCCCTACGTGAACAAGATGGACGACGTGGGCAACGGCTGCGAGCTGGTAAAGCACATTCTGGAAATCTATAACCACTACCAGCTGAAAACGCGCGTGCTGGCGGCCAGCTTCCGCAACGTGGAGCAGGTGACCGCCGTGTCCCAGTACGGCGCGCATTCCGCCACCCTGCCGCCGGCCCTCTACGAAAAGCTCATCTGGCACCCCATGACCGACCTGGCCGTTCAGGGCTTCGACCGCGACTGGCAGGCCGAGTACGGCGATAAAAAGCCCCTCGACCTGATCGGCTGATGCGCTTCGGCACGAGCACAATCCTCTTTGAGGAATGTTGCCTGTACCGGACTGCCGCATACCTTGGACAATGATCATAGCACTCCCGACTGGCTGACCTCGGCGCGAGCGCTCTCCTCTCAGAGGAACACACTCAATTATCGCCGACTGCCACAGGAATCATTCAACTATATAGCATCAGGAGGAATCACCATGAACGCATCCGTTGTCCGCCCCGCGGACGCAGTCCTGCGCGACCTCGGCGGCGGCGTCTCCCGCCGCGTCCTCGCCCATACCGACGACATCATGATCGTCGAGGTGCACTTCGAAGCCGGCAGCGTCGGCGCCCCCCATACGCACCCGCACGCCCAGGCCACGCGCGTCCTCTCCGGTGAATTCGTCTTCACCGTGGACGGCAAGGACGTCACCGTCCGCGAAGGTGATACCCTCGCCTTCCCCTCAAATATCCTCCACGGCACGCGCTGCGTCAAGCCCGGCGTTCTCCTCGACATCTTCTCCCCCATGCGCACCGATTTCCTTTGATTGTCTCACGGAGAAAACTCCTTGTAAATCTATCCGCACGAAGCGATAGAACGGGCGATCACGTCAAGCGTGGGGCTTGATGTTCTTTGGATTCGTCGCAGCGGAAATGGCACAGGGTTGAAAAGAAGCAGGCTCGTCTGCTCAAGGCGGTTTTCCATATCGTTATCGGCCGCTATGAACAGCTTCATAGTAACACGCCCCAGAGGAGTTTTATACTTCTCTGGGGCGGCATACATTAGCCTTTTTCTGTTTACATGCGATGCAGGTAGCCGGAGACGTTTGATTCCTTCAGGGCGATATATTCGTTGTGAGCAGCTTCCGAAAGCGTGGTCTGAATGTTTTTCAGATAGCCGTTTGCTTCTCTCATGCTCGCCTGATAGCGTTCGTTCGCACTGGCCTGTTCATCATAAATAAGTCTCTGCAGACCGCCGATTCCAGACTCTATGGCTGTGCGCATGCCTCTAATGGCACTGTTTGTTTTCATCAGTTCCGCCATAACGCCTGCCATCGTCTGCATCATATTTTCAAAGCCTTTCTCGACGGATTTTCGCAGTTCCTCAATGGATGCACAGATTCGATTTGCTCTTACATCCTGCATATACAATGCGTATGCGCCATTCGCCCCTTCCAATTCATTGCAGATGCCCATCTCCAAATAGTCTCAATCTGGTTTACTGCTATCATATTCCGAAACGCGACATGCAGAACATTCATGTCATACAATCGGCTTCGTTGTTTCTTCATCTCTTTGCATTTCTCCGTAAGCTCATTGATTACCGTAAGGGTTTCTTTCTTTGCCTTGGCTTCGAGCCTGCATGCTTCTTCATAACACTTCTTTCTTCGATCGTTTCCTTCTTCCCACTCGCGTAGCATCTCACGGTTTTGCTTTCTCACATTTCCAAAATCGAATATACTTCCCAAAAAACCGTCTACGAGAACAAGGCCGACAAGCTCGAGCACACAACCTGCAATGAATCCAGCCAGCAAGAGCAATGGAATGCCGAAAAGCGACATACCCAGCCGGTAGCCCCAATTATCATTAGACATTGATTTGAGAAATCCTACGATGACAACCACATCTGCAATTCCGGCGATCCAAAACCCAGCAAAATATTTGCTGAATGGCCCTTTTCGTTCCAACGGCTTCGGTTTCACTGCGTCCGCGGGGCGCTGGACGGGCTCGAGCATGCTCAGCTTTTGCCGCAGCAGGCCGATTGATTCTTCGTAATAGTAAACCGCCGCCTCCGCATCGCTTGCCGCATTCAGATACTGAATCAATTTCTGCTTCGTCATTGCGTTTTCGCTCCCTCAGGTTTACCAATATTTAGTATACAAATCATACATCTGCGTTC
>SFHK01000099.1 GCA_004556395.1 Clostridiales bacterium | reverse complement strand
CCCTCGCGGGCGAGAAACACGTCCAGCCGCTCTCCGGCGTGCGCGGAATCGATGGTGAAGATCATGCCAAAGCCTCCTTTTCCCGGAGGAAGCCGCGCGAACGGGCGGCGTTCATCCTGCCGGCAGAAAGTGCGTCAATGGTGAAGATCATGCCCTCGCCTCCCTTTTTCCCGGCAGCAGCGTAAACAGCGCGAACAGCGCCGCGCCCACGGTCACGCACACGTCGGCGAAGTTGAACACCGGGAAGGTCATGAACGTAAGCTCGATATAGTCGATCACCGCGCCGTACAGCGCCCGGTCGATCAGGTTGCCCAGCCCTCCGGCCAGCACCAGCGTCAGGCTCAGCCGCACGCGCAGCGAAAGCCCGCGGCTCAGAAACACCGCGCCCGCCACGAAAAGCAGCACCGCCGCGCTCACGGCGACCACCAGCCACGGCCGCGAGCGCAGCATGGAGAACGCTGCGCCCTCGTTCCACGCGAACGAAAAGCGGAACACGTGCGCAAGGCCCTCCCTCGCGCCGCCCTCGCCCAGCGTCAGCGCCCAGCGCTTGATCAGCCTGTCCGCGCCCACCAGAATCGCGGCCAGCGCCGCGCACAGCACCCTATCGCGTACGCGATTCCATCTCATTGACTACCTCCGCAAGAAAGCTTCCGATGCCCGGAATGTTGTCCAGCACCACCGAGCGCAGAATCGTCACCACGACCGCGCCGATGATGGAAAAGCCAAACATGAACCCCACGCCGCGCATCACGCCGCCCAGAAACGCGGTCAGCGCCATCCGCCGCCGGTCGGACACGAAATCGAGGTATTCGTCCAGCCGCATGCGCTCCAGCGTGTTCGCCAGATACTCGATTTTGCGAAACAGCCCGTCGTCGGACATTCGCGTCACCCCCGGTTGCCAGTATCTCCGAATCGAGCGGAATCATGTGGCCGGGAGAAACTGCCAAGGCAACGCCGCGCAAATGAGGTGGTCGGCTGGCGAATGGATTTTTCGTCAGATGCAAGTGCAAATTTCGAAGGTTTACTGGAGGTAAATCGAGGAATTTGCACGCCGCAGATGGCGGAAAAGACATCGCCCGACGCGCCGCCGAATTGCGCGGTGGTGCCGTCTTTTACGCAAAGGGAGCCGTCCCCCAAAGCAGAGGACGGCCCCGTTTGTGCGCCGCGAATCAGTTGAAAATCGGGTTTTCCTTCAGAAGACGGGTCTGCTCCTCCACCAGAGAGGTGAAGTTGCGCCGGTATTCCTCGGACGCGTTCTTGAGCGCGTCGTAATCGGCGCGGGCTTCCGCCATCTTCTGCGCGGACTGCTCCTGCAGCGTGTTCACATGCTCCTCGGCCTCGGCGACGATCCTGCGCGCCTTCTTGCGGGCGTCGTCGATGGTCTCGTCGGCGATGCGCTGGGCGCTGATCAGCGTCTCGCGCAGCGTGGTTTCAAGGTTCTTGAAGTAGCTGGGCTCGTTGAACGCCGGCGGCGCGTCCTGCTGGACGGCGGGCGTGTGAACGGCTTCCAGCGCGGTCTTCTCGGCGGCCTTCGCCGCTTCGGCCTGCTCCTTCGCGGCGGCCAGCTCGTTTTTCAGACCGGTGTTCTCGCGAATGAGCTTCTCGGTCTGCTCGGCGAGCGCGTCGAGGAAATCGTCCACCTCGTCGCAGTTGTAGCCGCGGCCTTCCATTTTGAACTGCTTGTTGCGAATATCATTCACCGTAATCGCCATACCATTCATCCTTTCCTTGGTAGCCCGGCGTCGCCGCCCGGATTGTGTTGAAGCGCAGCGTTCCGCGCACAGTTACCTGAAACATTCTACGCGCGCGGGCGGATTCCTGCCGCGGGCGCGCATTTCACAAAAATTTCCGTCAGAAGAAGATCACGGCCACCAGCCGCTGAAGCACGATGATCACCAGCATCGCCGTGAGCATCGAGAAGTCGAACATCATCGGCCGCCCGCCCGTCATGCGATTCAGAAGCCTGCGGCACGGCGCGACGAACGGCTCCGTGAGCGACACGAAGAACTGCATGACGCGGCTGTACGGCGAAACGAACCAGCTCAGCACGCAGCGCGCCAGCAGCGCCACGTCGATCAGGCGCAGGAAGTACAAAAGCCCTTTTCCGATCATCCGGGATATAACGCTTCCCATTTTGTCTCCTCTCAGTAGTGCCGGCTGACGCTGGAAGTCATGTTCACTTCCACGTTTTCCGGCGCAATCAGGTACATCTTTTCCGACACCTTGCGAATCTTGGCGTGCAGCGCGAACGCCGCGCCCGCCAGCGTGTCCACCACGCGCTGCATCAGCTGCATGTCGGTTTCCTCCAGGTTCAGAAGCACGGAGTTGCCGCCGATCAGGTCTTCAATCACGCCGGAGCACTCCGAAAGCGAATGCAGATAGTATACGATCGTCGTCGGGTTCGGCTTCATCTTGCCGCCGCGCTGCGAGCGAACCATGCCGTAGCTTCCGCCCTCATAGCCATCGCCCGCGTCGGAATAGGCCGCGTTTGCGCGCGAACGGCTGTCCGTGCGCGCGCGCTGCGCGCCGGAGGAACGCGCCTGCGAACCGCCGAAGCGATTGCTTCGCGCGTCGGATGCCGGCCGCGCCTGCGGGCGCGGCGTATAGCGGGGCTCCTCGTAGGTTTCCTCGCGGTAACGCGGGCGCTCGTTTGTACGCGCGTCCGCCGTGTTGTCGTCCACAAGGCCGATAAATTCCAGAAACCGGTTCAGACCCTGACCCATTTCGTTTATCCCCCAATATCCCGCGCTTCAGGCGGCTTGTCAGTTTCTCTTTCCGAAAATCGCGCTTCCCGCGCGCACCTGCGTGGCGCCCTCCTCGGCCGCCACGTCGCAGTCGGCGGACATGCCCATCGACAGCGTGTCCCATTCGCCCGCGCCGAAATCCTCAAACAGGCGGCGCATCCGGCGAAAGCATGGACGCACCAGCTCCGGATCGGGCGCAATCGGCGCGACCGTCATCAGCCCGCGCACGCGCAGCCGGTCGTATGCCGACGCGGCGCGCAAAAATTGTTTTAATTCCTCCGGCGCAACGCCTGCCTTGGCGGGATCGTTTCCGGCGTTTACCTCAATCAGCACGTCCAGCGCGCGGTTTTCCCTGTCCAGCGCGCGCTGAAGCGCGTCGGCCAGCTCAATCCGGTCGAGCGATTCCACCGCCGAGGCAAACCGCGCCACATACCGCGCCTTGTTGGTCTGAAGCCGCCCGATGATGCGAATCCCGAACGCGCCTTTCAATAGCGGCAGCTTTTCCAGCGCCTCCTGCACCCGGTTTTCGCCGATTTCGGCCGCGCCCGCGTCCTTCAGGGGCAGGATGCGCGCCGGCTCCACCGTCTTGGTCACCGGCAGAACGCGCACGCCCTTCTTCAGCGGCGAGCGCGCGTTCAGGCGCTTTTGCAGCGCGAGATACTTCCGAACTTCTTCCGTCATTTGATCAAAACGCGCGAGCCGGCGCCTATAACGCCCTCGACCAGGGGCAGGATCAGCGCGTTCTTTCCATCGTTGTTCAAAACGTCCACCGGCACGAAGGTTCCGCCGGGCACGTCGTACAGCCACACGCCGCTCTGGCCGTTCATCTGCGAAACGGCGCGCGACGGCACCAGCAGGCCGGACAGGTTCGTGCCCAGCACCACGTTTCCGGCGCGCTGATAGATCAGCGGCCCGATGGGGTCGGTCACCTCCAGCTGCGCCATGACGGTGGAGCCGGTTTTCTGCACGCGAATCACCGTGCCCGAGTATACCAGATCCTCATAGCCCTCCAGCTGGAAGTTGTACAGCGTGCCGATGACGGGATTCCACGAGCCGTCCGCAGACAGCACGGACAGATACCATTTGTTCTGATCCACAATGCGGTAGATGGGCGTGACCGTGCGGCTGGCCGAGCCGTCCAGCGACTCACCCGCCAGCACCGCGCGCATGTCTGCGACCGACAGCTCCTCCAGCCGGTCGACCGACAGCGCGGACTCGTAGCCGTCCATGTAGAAGCTCACCACGCCGTCCCGGTCGGCGGTGCGCGCCGTGCGCCAGGACTCGATGCTGTTCAGCTTCTGCGTTTCGTCGTCGTAGTATTTAATCAGCTTCGCGTCGGAGCGCATGTTGGCGCTCATGTACTGCCGGCGCTGCTCCATCGCGTCCGTCAGCTGATCGATCAGCTTCAGAAGGTTGCCGTGCGTCGTGCGCAGCACCAGACTTTTCAGCTCCAGCGCCTTCTGCTTCACGTTCAGGTCGTATACCTCCAGCTGGGAATCCAGCTCCTTGCCCAGCACGACCTTGTGATACTCCTGAATGTTCTTGCGCGTGCGGTTGAGCTCCTGCAGCTTTTTTTCGCTGTATTCCAGCGAGTACACATAGGCGACGATGTCGTTCTTCTTCACCAGCGTGTGCTCATCCGCCACGTACTCCACGCGCGTAACCTGCGTCTCCGTCGCGGGCAGCTCGTCGCGAATGATGACCGCCTGCGCGCTGCGCACGTCCGAGGCCGCGCCGTCCAGCACGTTGACGACCTCGCTGGCGCCGAAAATGGAATCGCGGAACAGAAACAGCACGAGTGCCGCCACCAGCATCAGAAATACATAAAACCGTCCGGTTACGCGCTTTCTGGCCATTTCAATCCTCCCGCCGCATGCGACAGCCCGCCGTGGGCATAATAAGTCAGCATCCATGAATTATATACGAAAGCCGCTGTAATTGCAACCTTCCTTCGGGAACCGATTGACATTTTCCCCGGTTTTCGCCTATAATTTAACGAGAAAGCGCTTCGGAGGTCTGGTTTCATCATGAAAATCACGCGCACGGCATTGATCGTCTTCGGTTTTTCCATCCACTGGTACGGCGTA
Source organism: Clostridiales bacterium (assembly GCA_004556395.1). GTDB lineage: Bacteria > Bacillota > Clostridia > Christensenellales > Aristaeellaceae > SFHK01. The sequence continues at coordinate 327 of SFHK01000099.1, read as the reverse complement.
CTGATCGCCATGGGCGTGCTGCTGGCCATCCTGCTGATGAGCCGCCGCGAAAAGCGCTACGGCCTTGCGCCGGATACGTCCCTTTCGCTGGCGCTGTGGATCGTGCCCTTCGCCATCGTCTGCGCCCGCGCCTATTATGTCGCCTTCGAGTGGAGCGCATTCCGCGATAACCCGCTGGAAATTTTCGACATCCGCGGCGGCGGCATGGCCATCTACGGCGGCGTGCTGGGCGGCGTGCTCGCGGGCTGGATTTTCACGCGCGCAAAGCACATTCCCTTCCTGACCATGGCCGACGTGGCCGCGCCCGCGCTCGCCCTCGGACAGGCC
>SFHK01000098.1 GCA_004556395.1 Clostridiales bacterium | reverse complement strand
AGCGAGCTTTCCAGAAGCCATATCCAATAGACAAGCGTTAGAAACACCAATTCGTGCTGCTCTATGTGCAAAATCAAGCCATTGTGCTTCTTCTTTTTTTCTGCGTTCATCAATGATTGCAGCTAACTCCGTATAACGAATTTTTTCGGAGCGTCCTCCATACCTGTAGAAAATATCTCCTTCAACTAAAGAATATTTTTGATTTTGCGAATTGTAATGCTTCTTGCAAATGCAAGGCCTATTCTCTGACTGATATATGTAAATTACACCATAGCTTTTTTCTTTAAATTCAAAGGTGCAGTGATCCCATTTGATCTCTGGTGAAAAGTAATCAAGCAGATTCTTCGTAAATTCTTCGACCTTGAGACTTTCAAACTGCTGTAGGCTCTTACCTTGCAACCCTTTTAGCTCCCTCGGCTTGTCTCCTATACCAAAAATAATGTGGCCTCCGGTGTTATTTGCGAACGAAGCAATGGTTCTAAAGTATTGCGCCATATTGGCGTGATTATATGTTTCTTTGAACTCAAGGGTGGTTCCTTCTCTATTGACTATACGATTAGGAATCTTTGTGCTGGTCCTAAATAATCCGGTCAAATATTCCAAAGAAAGAGGATTAGACTTTTTCACGAAAAACACCTCCATGTGATGGACACTTATTATATGTAGAATTTTGCGCTCGGCCATATTATACTATATCATTGGAGAATTGTAAATATGGTAAAAGAATTTAGAGACAATCTCATCGAAACATGGGGACGATTCCCAACAACTAATTTGCCAAAGTAAACGCAGCAGTAAATCGTAGAAGGCTACATTTACTCTGGCAAATTGTGATGTCATTATTCCCACTCAATCGTCGCCGGGGGTTTGCCGGTGATGTCGTAGACGACGCGGTTGATGCCGTGGACTTCATTGGGGATGCGGGAGGCGATGGCGAACAGGGTGTCGTAGCTGAGGCGGCAGGGTTCGCAGGTCATGAAGTCGTTGGTGCGGACGGCGCGGACGGCGAGGGTATATTCGTAGGTACGGCCGTCGCCCATCACGCCGACGGAGCGGGTATCGGTGAGCACGGCAAAGTACTGGTCGCTCTTTTCGCCCCGGGTACGGATTTCCTCGCGGACGATCCAGTCGGCGTCGCGCAGGAGGTCGAGCTTCTCGCGGGTGATTTCGCCGATCACGCGGATGGCAAGGCCGGGGCCGGGGAAGGGCTGGCGGGAGACGAGCGACTCGGGCAGTCCGAGCATGCGGCCGAGGGCGCGCACCTCGTCCTTGAAGAGACCCTTGAGCGGCTCCACCACGCCCTCGAAGCCCAGATCCTTGGGCAGGCCGCCGACGTTATGGTGGCTCTTGATGACGGCGGACTGATTCGCGCCGGACTCAACCACGTCCGGGTAGATGGTGCCCTGCGCGAGGAAGGACACGTCGGCGTGGCGGCGGGCTTCCTCTTCAAAGGCGCGGGCGAACTGAAGGCCGATGATCTTGCGCTTCTGCTCGGGCTCGGTCACGCCGGCGACCGCGGAAAGGAAGCGCTCGGACGCGTCGACGGGGATGAAGTTCAGATCCATGCCGGAGAATACGTCGGAGACCTCTTTGGTCTCGTTTTTGCGCATGAAGCCGTGGTCGATATAGACGCACAGAAGCTGCTTTCCGATGGCGCGGGAAAGGAGCGCCGCGCAGACCGACGAATCCACGCCGCCGGACAGGCCGAGAAGCACCTTCTTATTGCCGACCTGCTCGCGCACGGCGCGCAGCTGCGTTTCGAGGTAATCTTCCATATTATAGTCGCCCGTCGCGCCGCACACGTCATAGAGGAAGCGGCGGAGAATCTTCTGACCGTCGTGGGTGTTTTCGACCTCCGGGTGGAACTGCACGCCGTAGATATGCGCCTTTTCGTTTGCGAACGCGGCGACGGGGCACAGCGCGGTCTTCGCGTGGCAGCGGAAATCCTTGGGCATTTCGACCACGCGGTCGGTGTGGCTCATCAGCACCTGCGGGTCGGTTACGTCAAAAAAGAGGGGGAAGGTGGCGTCGAACTCGGCGTTCAGCGTGCCGTATTCGCTCTTTTCGCAGGGTGCGACGCGGCCGCCCAGCTTGTGAGCCAGAAGCTGCATGCCGTAGCAGATGCCCAGAATCGGTACGCCAAGGCGAAGAATCTCGTCCTCGCAGTCCGGCGCGCCTTCTTTATATACGCTGTCCGGCCCGCCGGTGAAGATCAGGCCGATGGGCGCCATTTCCTTTATGCGCGCCGCGGGGGTGGAGCCGGGCAGCATGACCGAATACACGCCGAGCTCGCGCACGCGCCGGGCGATGAGCTCCTTATACTGGCCGCCGAAATCGAGGATGATAACCGTCTGATTCATGCAAACGCCGCCTCTCAAGTATGTCGCATGGGTGGGGAAAATTCACTGAATAAAGAATGAATTATAATTTGGGGCGCATGCTATGTCAATCGGCGGCGCTTTAGCATTCTGCGAATTTTTCTCGCTGACGGAGCGGAATACATTATATCTTTACAATCGAACGTATGTGTGGTATACTATTGCGCATGAATATCGTTTGAAAGGCGGAGGCGACCGATACGGCAAAGGAGGGACAACCATGGACAGACAAACCGAGCTTACCAAAGAACAACAGTACACCGCGCACGTGCAGCAGCTGCTCCTGGCGGTGGTCGAGCGATCGCGCGACTATTCGCAGGGGCATCTGGGCTCCATACGCGCGCTGCTGGCGGACGCGTGGGAGGAGCTGCGCCTGAAGCCGACGGCGCTGAGCGTGCAGGATATGGAGCAGCTCTCCGCAGAGGTGGATCGTTTTCTGGCGCGAAAGACGCTGACGGATAATCTGGCGAAGCGGTACGAAGCCATGCTGATGAATCCCTTCTTTGCGCGCGTGGACTTTCAGGAGGACGGCGCGAAGGAAAAGGAGAAGATCGTCATCGGGCTTTACAGCCTGAAGGACACGGATGGCGAAATTCTGGTGCACGACTGGCGCGCGCCGGTGTGCAGCCTGTATTACGACGCGATGCCCGGGACGGTGTCCTATGAAAGCCCCTCGGGCGAAATTCGCGGGCAGATGACGCTGAAGCGGCAGTATAAAATGGAAAACGGCCGCCTGAAGTATTATGTGGACACGGATGTGGGCATCGACGACGAGATGCTTCTGGACATTCTTTCCGGCGCGACGAGCCGGCATATCCGGCAGATCGTTTCCACCATTCAGGAGGAGCAGAACCGCGCCATACGCTACGCGAACGTCCGGCTTCTGTCCGTGATCGGCGGCGCGGGCTCGGGAAAGACCAGCGTGGCCATGCACCGCGCGGCGTTTTTGATGTATCGCCACCGCGACCATCTGGACGCGAAGCGAATCGCTATCCTGTCGCCGAGCAATTCCTTCTCCGAATACATCTCCACGGTGCTGCCGGAGCTGGGTGAGGAGAACGCCGCGGCGGTTACGCTGAACAAAATCACCTCCGAAATCCTCGGGCAGAAGGTGGAAATTCCGCTTTTACAGACAGAGGCGCTGCTGGACGAGAGCAACGTGCTCCGGCGCGAGAGCGTGAGATACAAAAGCGGCGAGGCATTTTTGAACCGCATGCGCGGGTTTGTCGCCGAGTTTGCCCGCAAGGGGCCGGCGTTTGAGGACGTGGCGCTGAGCGGGAACACGCTGGTGACCGGGGCAGAGCTTACGCGGATGTACCGAACCGACTACAAGTTGCTTTCGCCCGCGCTGCGCATCACCCGCATTCAGACGGTGCTGGACAGCCGGCTGGAGCAATGGGAGAAGTCGCTGTACGCGCAATACGAGAAGCAGCTGATCTCCAGCTATCGCGGGAAGGATCTGGAAATGGCGACGCGCTTTGCCGTGTCGCACAGGCTGCAGCCGGTTCGGCAGCAGATTCGCAAAATGCTGGACGTGCGCATGCCGCTTCTGTATGTCGACGCGCTGAAGGGCGCGCCGGAGGAATTGATCGTGGCGGCGCGGGAAAACGCGGCGGCCGGATGCGTGTGGTGGGAGGACGCGGTCGGAATCGCCTATCTGGCGCTGGCGCTGGGCTTTGCCGCGCCGGACAAGAACATCCGCCATCTGCTGGTGGATGAGGCGCAGGATTATTCCGACGTGGCGCTGGCCATGCTGGCGCTGTACTATCCCGCGGCGTTCGTTACGCTGCTGGGCGATCCCAAGCAGCGCACGTGCCCGGCGATGCCGCCCTGCGATCCCGCGCGGTGGAACGACTGCTTCGGCGTGCCGGACGCGCCGCTGGTGCAGCTGACGCGCTGCTACCGCTCCACGCTGCCGATCACGCGGCTGTGCAACGCGATTCTGCCCGACGACGAGCAGGTGGTGCCGTTTGGCCGCGAGGGCAAGCCGCCGCGCATCGGGCCGAAATCGGACGAAGCGCTGCTGGACGCCGTGCGCGAAGCGGTGGATGCGGGGTATGGCTCCATTGCCGTTATCACGCGCACGCTGGCCGAGGCGAAGCGCGTGGCGGAGTTCATTCCCAAGGCGCATCTGCTGGACGGCAGCGACGAGGACATCCTGACCGATCCCGGCGACATTGTAGTGGGCGGATACCACCTGATGAAGGGATTGGAATTCGACGCGGTGATTGTGCTGTGGCCGGAGGCGCGGCTGTCCGACGGTGAGAGACGGCGGCTGTATACGGCGTGCTCGAGGGCATTACACAGCGTATCGCTGTTAAGCGATACGCGTGTGGACGGGGGAGCAAGCTCCCCCGCCACTGCCACCCCCTGAGGAAAAGGATACGATTTCCTGCGGAAGTCGTTTTGATTGGAAGTTCGAGAGGGCTGCGGCCCTCTCGAGCTCACCCGGAGGCGGAGGGGACAGATTCCCCTCCGCACCACCCTTTCTCAGATTCCGCTGAAATCCTGCGGATTTCCGGGCGCGGAATCTGCAATGAAGCGATTTTTTCTCCGGGGAGGCAAGCTCCCCTGCGAAAAAATCAGCACCCGCGTCCGACGCGCAGGTCGCCGACCTCGATTGGAAGTCGAGAGGGTTCACACCCTCTCGAGCTCTCCCGGGGCTGTTCTGATGGAGATTTTGGTTTCCGACGAAGCAGACTGTTCTTTTGTGGACGTTGTTTCCGACGGCGCGAGCGTGGGGCGCTCCGCTCCCCTACATCCCCTCGGGGGACGGGGTGCGAGAGGGTTGCGACCCTCTCGCGCTCTCCCGGGGTTGGGGTGGGCGCTCTGCTCCCCTACATCCCCTCGGGGACGGGGTGCGAGAGGGTTGCGACCCTCTCGCGCTCTCCCGGGGTTGGGGTGACGCGGAATTTGGTTTCCGGTGATGCAGGAGATGTTCTTTTGAAGGATTTTGTTTCCGACGACGCGGGGCGTGGGGCGCTCTGCTCCCCTATACCCCCTCGGGGGACGGGTGCGAGAGGGTTGCGAACCTCTCGCGCTCTCCCGGGGATGGGGTGACGTGGAGTTTGGTTTCTGGTGGAGCAGGAGATGTTCTTTTGAAGGATTTTGTTTCCGACGACGCGGGGCGTGGGGCGCTCTGCTCCCCTACATCCCCTCGGGGGACGGGGTGCGAGAGGGTTGTGACCCTCTCGCGCTCTCCCGGGGTTGTTCTGAGGGGGATTTTCGGGGGTTGGTGCAGCGGGCGGGGGGCTTTGTTTTTCCTACAGTCCATCGGAGGGATGAGTTACGAGAGAGGTTTGTCCGGGGCGGACGCGCCGGGCGGGAAAAGGGAGAGGGACATGTACGATGTGTTGGTGATTGGCGGCGGGGCTTCGGGGCTGGCTTCGGGGCTTTCGGCGGCGCGGGCGGGCGCGGGGCGCGTGGCGGTGGTCGAGCGGCAGGCTCGGGTAGGGAAGAAGCTGCTGGCCACGGGCAACGGGCGGTGCAATTTATATCATTACGGGTTACGCGCGGAGGAATATGTCGGGGATCGGGCGTTTATACGGGCGGTTCTGGGCAGGTTTGACGCGGACGCGTTTTTTGCTTCGCTGGGGCTGCCGGTTGCGGTGGAGGAGAACGGGTGTGCGTATCCGGGCAGCAATCAGGCTTCGGCGGTTTTGGATTGTCTGCGGCTGACGGCCGGCGAGGCGGGCGTTGAGGAGATCTGCGAGTTTGATGTTTCGAGGCTGGAGGGCGGCAGGAGGGGATGGCGCGTATGGGCGGCGGACGGGCGTTCGCTTTCGGCGGCGCGCGTGATCGTCGCGGCGGGCGGCATGGCCGCGCCGAAGCTTGGCGGGTCAAACGCGTTCCGGTCGCTGCTTGCGCCGCTGGGGCATACGTTTACGCCCTGTCTTCCGGCGCTCACGCGGCTGTGCGCGCGGCCGTCGGACGTGGCGGGGCTGAAGGGGCTGCGCTGCGCGGGGACGATTGCGCTTTCGGTGAACGGGCGGGAGGTTTCACGCGAGACGGGCGAGCTTCTGTTTGCCGAGGACGGCGTGAGCGGCATCGCGGCGATGCAGCTTTCGATGTTCGCGGCGGAGGCGCTGCGGCGCGGCGAGCGCGTGGAGGCGCATCTGAACGTGGGCGGCGGTCTGGACGCGGCGGCGGTGCTGGCGCGCGCGCGGCGGTTTCCGGAGCGGGCGCTGGAGGAGTTTCTGACCGGCGTGGTGCCCAAGCGGATCGGGCAGGCGGCGTTGAAGCGCGCGGGGATTGCGCCCCTGAGCCGTCTGGCCGGATCGCTTTCACAGGAGGAGGCGGCGCGCGCGGCCGACGAGCTGAGCGACTGGGTGATTCCGGTGACGGGCCTTCCGGGCTTTGACGCCGCGCAGGTGATGCTGGGCGGGGTGAAGTGCCGGGAGTTTTGTCCGGAGACGCTGGAATCGAAGCTTGCGCCCGGGTTGTACGCGTGCGGGGAGCTGTTTGACGCGACGGGGCCGTGCGGCGGGTACAATCTCGCGTGGGCGTGGGCGAGCGGATGCCTGGCCGGAAGGAGTGCGGCGAAGCCGCTGTGAACGGAGCGCGGGCGCGTATCGGAAGGATTCCGGCGGCGCGCAGGTGATGCGGGGCGGCGCGAAGTGCCGGGAGTTTTGTTCCGAGACGCTGGAATCGAAGCTCGCGCCCGGACTGTACGCGTGCGGGGAGCTGTTTGACGTGACGGGGCCGTGCGGCGGGTACAATCTCGCGTGGGCGTGGGCGAGCGGATGTCTGGCCGGAAGGAGTGCGGCGAAGTCGCTGTGAACGGGACGCGGGCGCGTATCGGAAGGATTCCGGCGGCGCGCAGGTGATACCGGGCGGCGCGAAGTGCCG
>SFHK01000033.1 GCA_004556395.1 Clostridiales bacterium | reverse complement strand
CGGGTTCACGAGTCTTGTGATTCAGGAGATGAAGCAGGGAAAGTGGATGACGATTATGGTGATCAAAAACCAGTTCAGTTATCATATGACCTGTCACCTTTATCGGACGACGCTTCCGAAGAGGGAACCCGGGGCGTATCAGGCGTTTGCGGACTTCTTCAAGGTTGGCAGCGCCGGGGTTCACAAAGAACGGGTAGGAAGCTGGGAGAAGCGCTTATTCTGAATCACGAAGGTTCGAGAGAACACGCTTTCAGGGGTTTCTGAGACCGGAGACATCCGGAAACGGGAGCTGGCGCATTTTTCCGTGAAAGAAAAGTTTGCTGAGGAACGGCAGATTTGTTTTGCCGCAATCATCTGAATAGAATCTATAAGGCCGCCAGGTAGGGGAGAAGAGCTCCTGTCCGGCGGCTGCTTGTATGCCCGCCATGGGCAATAGATAGATGTTAGTCATTCCTTCCCGATTTTAAAATACCTATAATTATATAATGTAGCCGCTTTGAGCAGAGGGAGTAGACTATGTAAATTCATTTGTTGAAGGTCAAATGCTTTCACGACGAAAACATTATAACACAGGAGGTGGAAAAAGAGGTTGAGCAAATTCCTAGTGGGAGCTTGTGATTCTGGGGGGATTCGTATATAATGGGATTGTGGGGATGGAATGCTTGGAAAGGAAACGGGTGGTATGAACTCGGACGAAGCGCTGTACCGCCGGTATCTGGCCGGGGACGAGCAGGGGCTATCGGAGCTGATGGAGCGTTACGGGAATGCGCTGACGCTATACATAAACGGGTATCTGCATGACGTTCATGAGGCGGAGGATTTGATGATCGAGGCCTTTGCCTATCTGTTTCTCAAGAAGCCCACAATCCGGGACGACGGGTTACGCGCGTATCTCTACAAGGCGGCGCGGCACATGGCTTTGCGCAGGAAGGGAAGAAGGCAGCGCGAATTCTGCATGGAGATGCTGCCGGAAACGGCGGATGAACGGGCGCTGGTCGAGGAAGTGGCGCGTACGAAGGAACGCCATCGCGTTTTACATGCCTGCATGGCGGAGCTGAACGCGACCTATCGGGAAGCATTGTATCTGCTGTATTTCGAGGAAATGAGCTATGCGCAGACGGGCGTGGTGATGGGGAAAACTGTCCGTCAGATCACGAATATTGCTTACAGAGGGAAAATCAGTCTTCGGGGACTTCTGGAACGAGAGGGGATTATGGATGCGCAGTCGTGAGGAGCGGGTGCGGGCGGTTTGCTGTCGTGTGGCGCAGATGCGAAGGCAGCGGCGTTTACGTGCGATTACGGCCGGAGCGGTTGCGGCAAGCGTGCTGGTGACGGCGGTTTTGGCGGTTCAAATGCCGGAGAGAATGCGCGCGGTGGCCGGAAATGAGGTGGAAGACGTTCAGGCGGCGGCCAGCGTTTTTCGAAACGGCGGCGCGGCGGGTTATGTTCTGATTGGCCTGCTTGCGTTTGTGCTGGGAATCTGCGTGACGATGCTGTGCTTCCGCATCCGGGAGCTTGAAAAGGCAAGGACGGACGAGGAAAAGCGGGAGGACGACCATGGCGGCGCAGATCGATAATCTGATACAGCTCTTCGCGGCGCTGCTGGGCGCGGTGCTTTCGGGCGTCTGCTATCTGAAATCCTGCAGGCAGGCCTATTTTCTCATGGTTGGCTTTTATGGCTGCTTTGCGCTGGGCGCATTGTACTGGACGCTGTACCTGTTTCTGTTTTCGCAGACGCCGCAGGTGTTTTATGTTTCGGAGGTCGGCTGGATTTCCAGTGTATTGTTTCTTCTGATTCTTCAGGACAAGCTCGCATTGGCAGACGGAAAGGGGCGCAGTACGCGCGCCGCGTGGCTGACTCCGGCGGTGGGCGTGCCGCTGATGGTGTTCTTCTGTACATATGGCGACATTCTGTCCAACCTGATCTGGTGCGGCCTGATAATGCTGGTTTCTTTTCGCGCCATCTGTGGGCTGTCGCAGAAACGCGCGCGGGCGTTCCACGCGGCGGCGCTGTGCTTCGCGGTTGCCGAATATGCGCTGTGGACGGCGGGCTGTTTCTTTGAGAGCGACTCGCTGCGCAGTCCCTGTTTTTATCTGGATCTTCTGCTGACGGGGACGGTACTGGCGCTGTTTCCCGCGACGCGAAGGGCGGTGGAGGCATGACGTATATCGAAAATATCTTCGTCTGCGTGGTCTCGCCGCTTCTGATCGCCATGCTTTGCATGGGGAAGGAGCGCGTTCGATTTTTCCTGTTCTGCCTTGCAGGCATGGGGGCGTGCCTGCTGTCCGCGTATATAAACAGCTTTTTCTCGGCGATATATCAGGCCGGAAATCTGACGGCTACGGCGGAAATCGCGCCGGTGGTGGAGGAAGTCATGAAGCTTCTGCCGCTGCTGTTTTATCTGACGGTCTTTGAGCCGAAGCCGGAGCGGATTCAGAGCGCCGCGTTTACCGTGGCCATCGCCTTCGCGACCTTTGAAAATGTCTGCTATCTGGTTCACGGGGGCGCGGACGATTTCACGTTTATTACGTTCCGGGGACTCGGAACGGGAGCAATGCACGTGATCTGCGGCGCGATGATCGGACGTGGGTTAGCGTATGCGTGGGGGCAAAGCTGGCTGAAGGCAGCCGGCACATGCGGTCTGCTGGGCGCGGTCATCACGCTGCACGCGAGCTATAACCTTCTCGTGGCTCGCGGCGGCGCGGCGGAGTATGTCGCCTACGCGCTGCCGGTGGCGGTCATGCTGGCGGGGCGGCTGCTTGGAAGAATGATCGCGCGGCGTATGAAAAAGTAGAAGATGAAAATTTTCCCATTTTCCGACTGAGAGTTTTTGGCGTTTCATGTACCTGTAAGAATGAGGGAATTGCCAATATGCTTTCGGGGGGGAGGAGTGGGCCTATGTATGATACGCCGGAGCGCGTCCGGCGGGTCGAAAAGAGTCTGCTGGAAGGGCAAAGGCGGAAAAGGCGGTGCTCAGTTTATCGGCTCGGCGCGCTTTGCGCAGGCGTATGCGCGCTGCTCGTCGGTGTACTTTCCGCAGTGACGAAGCGTCAGCCGGTATCGGCAAGCGGTACGTTCGGCGCGATGCAGGTGCATGCGGGCGCGGGCGGCTTCGTGCTGGCGGGTGTGGCCGGTTTCAGCGCGGCGGTCGCGATTACCACGCAATGGATTCGATTCAGGAAGCGAACGACCCATTTTACCGGAGAGGAGAATGAGAAGTGAGAGGAAACGGACGGAGAAGGCTTGGTTGGCTGGCGGTGGTTCTGGTCTTAGTCGCGCTGCTGGCGACGTCGGCATGGGCGGAGGAGAAGCTGGCCACAACGGTGGAAAACCCGACGAGAAGCGGCAACGTCTACGGAATGACGACCAGCGTCAGCGGAAGGATTATATGCGCGGGCGAATGCGCGCCGACAGGCAGTGTGAAGGTTACCGTCACCACGTATCTGACGCACACGAGCGGCCTGCCGCCCTTCACGGCGAGCGGAACGCTGAACGCCGAGGGACGGTATTCGGTTTCGTTCACAGGACTTCCGCACGGGGTGCATAGCATGAAGATCGAATATCCGGGTGACGATCGGCATGCGGCTTCCATGGATGCGGATCAATTGCTGTCGATTTATTATCCGTTCCTGCAAACGGAGTTCAATGTGACCGAGGGCGCTTCCTACGGCGACGACATCACCATCAGCGGATACATTCGCGGCCAGGCCGGCACGGTTCCCGAGAAGCCGGTGCAGCTGATCGTCGATGGGAATACGGTCGCTACGCGCGCGCTGGGCAGCTCGGGCGAATTCAGCTGTACGCTGTCCGGCGTGAGCGCGGGCAGTCATACGCTCAAGCTCGTTCTGGAATCGGACGGCAATCATTCGAGCTACAAAACCGAGCGCACATTTGAAGTGAAAAAGCGCGGCGTGCGTCTGGCGGACGTGCAGATTCAGCGCGGCGAGGGAAGCGTTTTCCTGAACGGAAAGCTGTTGACGACGGACGGCAAGCCCGTGCAGCCGGGCAACGTGCGGGTGGTTTTTGACGGCGGCAAGTCCGTGCTCTGCGCGCTTTCGCAGGCGGGCGGCTTCAGCGCCTTTGACGACCTTCCAACCGCGGAAGGGAAGCACACGATCTCCGTGCGATATGACGGCAACGAAAACTATGAGGCGCTGGGCGGCAACGCGTATCATTACATCATTGGCAAGCTCACGCCCGTGGTTGCGCTGGATTTCATCAGGGATATTGCCTATAACGACTCGGGCACGGTCGTCGGCAGCGTGCGCGGCGACGCGGACGTCGGCAAGCCGACGGGAACGGTGACGGTGGATATAGAGGGTCTGAGCAGCGAAAACGTGTCGCTGAGCGCCGACGCGCGCTATGAGCGTCCGTTCACCGCGACGTGGGCGAAGCTGGGAACGTACACCGTTACGGTTACCTACTCTGGCGACGAGCGCTATTATGGCGCGAGCGCGACGACCACCGTCACGGTAGTGGCCGCGCGCCCGAACACTCCGGCTATTGGCGAGGGCTATACCATTGACTATCGGGCGGAAACGATCGACGTCTGGGTCGGCTACGAAATGAACCGCGCCGTGGACTTCAGCGGGGAAATCGTTGCCAGCGGCATGATGGTTCAGCCTGGTCAAGGGCTGTTCCTCCGAAAAGCGGCGCAGGGCAACTATCTCCCGAGTCTGGTCGTGCTGGTGAACATTCCCGCACGCCCGGATGCGCCCACGGGGCTTCAGGGCGTGGACGAAACTGCGCCGGGACGGAGCGACGGCCGAATCGAAGGCACGTCCACGGCCATGGAATATCGGAAGAGCGGCGAAGCGGGCTGGACGACCTGTCCGGACGGCGCGGTGACGGGACTTGAGCCCGGTGCGTATGAGGTGCGCGTGAAGGCGACGGAACGCTCCTTCGCGGGTCAAACGACGCAGGTGACGATTTCCGTGAAGGCGCGTCTGGCGGTGAAGGTGCGCGCGTTTGAAGCCGTGACGTACGGCTACGAGCGCCCGCTCGCGCGATATATCTACATTACCAATACGGGCGACGGCGACGCGGTTATCGACCGTGTGCAGGTAAGCGGAGCGGCGTATTCCGTGGGCGGCAAGGGCGATCTTGTGAAGGCGGGCGAAACGATGACCTCGCGGCGCATTCAGCCCAAGGCCGGGTTGAACGCGGGAACGTATGCCGCGGCGGTTACCGTCACCTATGAGGGCGGCGCGAAGGCGACAACGCGGGTGTCCTTCACCGTGAACAAGGCGCAGCAGGATGCGCCCGCCGCGCCGGAGGTGCTTGCGTCCGCGTCCGGCTGGGTGATTCTGAAGGAAGCGGCGGCAAGCTCGGCCGGAACGGCAGCGCAGTATTCCAAGGACGGCGGCGAAACGTGGCAGGCGAACGGCGTATTCGTCGGCCTTGCCGAGGGCGAGACTTACGCCTTTGCCGTGCGTTACGCGGAGGATGAAAACCACGAAGCCTCTCTGGCGAGCGAGATCACCAGAATCGCCGCGGAGGATGGCGGCGAATCCGTCGTCTGCTCCCGCGAGCTGGCGGCGCTGCTGCTGTGGCATGCGGAAAATTGCCCCGAGCCGACGGGCGAAATCGTCCCTGCGGACGTGGAGCCCGAAAGCTGGTATGCCGACGCGATTGCGTGGGCCATGGAAGCCGGTCTTTTCGAGAACAGCGAGGACGGAGTCTTCCAGCCGGAAGAACCGCTTGCGCGGGATGTGCTGGAAACGGCGCTTCAGCAGTTTGCGCTGTATCGCGGCTACGACGAAACCGAAATCACGCTGCGCCAGGAGTCCGGGGACACCTTCCTTCCGGCGCACAATGGCGAGGATGCTTCGGCTCCGGTAATCGTGGGCGAGTTCACGTCGGCGCTTCGCAGGTTTGACGAAGCGTATGCCGAAAAGCCGTAATCCCAATTCGACTGGATGACCATTTCAAAAGGGCTGCCGCAGACGGTTTGTCATGCGGCAGCCCTGCTATATAATAGAAGAAACGGTTTATAGCTTCCACGCGGCGGCTTTTTTTGCTGCCGACGAAGCTGCGGTAGATGCCGGGCTGGGCGATCAGCTCCTCGTGACGGCCTTGCTGGACGATCTGCCCATGGTCGATGACCAGGATCTGATCGGCGTTGCACACGGTCTTCAGCCGGTGCGCGATCATCAGAATGGTCTTGTTGCGGGTCAGCGCTTCGATAGCCTTCTGAAGCCGGTCTTCGTTTTCGGGATCCACGGTGGCGGTCGCTTCGTCCTGAATGACGATGGGCGCGTCCTTCAACATGGCGTGCGCAATGGAGATGCGCTGCTTTTCGCCGCCGGAGAGCGACGCGCCGCCTTCGCCGATGACGGTGTTGTAGCCGTCCGGCAGCGCTTCGATGAAATCGTCGCAACAGGCCTTTCTGGCGGCTTCTACCACCTGCTCGTGCGTGGCGTCCGGGCAGCCGAAGCGGATGTTGTTCTCGATGGTGTCGGCGAAGAGATAAACGTTCTGGAATACCACGCTGATCTGATCCATCAGCGATTCCAGCGTGTAATCGCGCACGTCTACGCCGCCGATTCGCACGCAGCCGCTGTCCACATCCCAGAAGCGGGCAATCAGGTTGCAGAAGGTGGTCTTGCCGCTGCCGGAGGGACCGATGACGGCCGTCGTGGTCTTGTCCGGCAGGTTCACGGTGACGTCGCGGAGAACGGGCTTCTTTTCATAGGAGAAGCTCACGTGCTCAAACGAGATGTCATGCGTTTTCGGTGCGAGCGCCTTTCCGTTTTCGTCCATGCGGGGTATCTGTTCGGTTTCGATGGTGCGGTCGATGGCCGCCGCGGTCATGCGCAGCATGGAAACGCCCATGCCGAACAGCTTGATCTGGCTGAACACCATGAAGGACAGAATCAGCGTCATCAGCGCGTCCGAAAGAGACAGATTCCCGTGGATTCGAAGCAGAATGCCGGCCAGCATAATTGCCCATGACCATCATCATGAACACGAACGCCACCGGAAACACCGCCAGCGACAGAAGCGCCATTCGCCAGTCGAGCACGAACAGATAGACGACCGTCAGAAGCGGCGCGACGATGTTCGCCGTCATTTCCGGGAACAGATGCGCCAGCGTGGTTTCCATACCGACCACCTGATCGACGATGATTTCCTTCAGCTTGCCGCTGGAGGTGTCCATCACCGTGCCCAACGGAAGGCGAGGCAGCTTGGCGAGAAGCGTCTCGCGGATGGATTTGAGAGTGCTGAAGGTGGTTCTGTGCGAAATGGACAGCGCGCGATTATACAGCGCCGTGCGCACCAGATAGCCGCCCAGCGCCAGAAGCAGCCACGGCGCATACGCGGAAAGAGCCGTCTCGCCAGCCAGCAGCCGCGTGATCAGCTTTGTCACCGCGAAGTAGGGCAGAATGCCGGCCGCCGCGCCCATCACAGCGAGAACGACGGACGTAATGAGCCGCCCGTGCTCCTCTTTGCCCAGCGCCCATATGCGCTGGACGGGACTCTGTTATTTCATACCGGATTCCTCCTTTGGTTAGATGAGACTAACTTATGGCGCGAGAAAAACTGCCGTTCCCGGCAGTTGGGGAAGCTTACAGCTGCGAGCCGAAAATCGCGAAGAAGCCCGCGCGATGATACCGGCTCAGCAGACGGATGTATTCAATGGCGTCTGCGCGGCTCATCCCATGGCGGATGACCTCGAAGATGCTCTCGAAGCGGGAGGTCGTGACGATGTGCAGCAGCTTTTCCGTCAGCGCGTCGCCCAGCTGCGCGGGATAGCCGACGATTTCTATGTATTTCCCGGTGTATTCCGCCTCGATGCGCACGAGCGCGTCCACGAAATTGTGAAACCGCGTACCGTAGGAAGCGTCGAGCAGCAGCCGAAATTCATCCAGATGCTCATACATGTACTCCACCAGCTCCAACGTGCCGCCGTCGGCATACTGCGCCATGTGCGCGGCCTGCGCGGCGCGATCCATCTGGCGGAATTCCTCTTGTATCTTGAGGAAGCGCTCCGTCATTTCGTTCAGCAGCGGCTCCACGATGGCGGAAAACAGCCCTTCCTTGTCGCCAAAGCGAACATAGATGGAGTTGGTGCTGGTGTCCGCCGCCGCCGCGATGGTGCGAAGGGAAGCGCCCGTAAACCCCTTATCCAGAAATTCGCCGCGGGCACACGCCAATATGCGCTCCGAAACACCCTCAATCTGCTTCGCCATTCGCTTTCCTCCATCGGTAACACTGTTATGAAACGACGTTATTCATTATACCTGCGCGTGTCAATCGTTTTTTCGATAAAATAACATGGCATGCGCCGCCCCTTTCACGCATGCCGTGAAACCACTTCGACAATCAGGCTCTCAAAAATCCAGCCGGACGATCTGCATCTTCATAAGCCGATCACCAATTTTCGCCAGAAGCCGGTAAAGCGCCCGCACGGACGGATCATTCAGCCGCTGATACCCTAACATATATCCGCGGCTGGATACGCGTATTCCCTCTACCCACGGCGAAAGTTCCTGCTTCGCATCCGAAACCGAAAAGTACGCGCCGACATCCTGAATGCGCGCGTCCTTAATCCACGTTTTCAGCATCAGCTTCACAGCCGCGCGGCACGCCGCATCAAATACCAGCCGAGCGCCCGGAAACGCCTTTGCCATAGCCTGTACCAGCGTCCGAACCTGCTCGGTCAGAAAATAGTAGAATACGCCCGCGGCGAAGAATATGGCGCCGTCCGACGCGTCAATCCTCGAAAACCACGAGGTGTCGTTCAGATCGCAGGCAAGATTTTCCTCCCGCTCCCCGGCGGGAAGCAGCGCGTTTCGCACGTCGATCACATCCGGAAAATCGAGATTGTAGATTCGGCACGTCCCGTTGTCGCAGCTCCGCCCGGTGTCGTCCAGCCCGCAGCCCAGGTTGACCACGGCCGCCCGAGGATGAAGCTTCAGATAGTCGCGCACTTCCCACGCCAGATCATTCTGCCGCATGGCGACCTCAAGAAACCCGAACTGCTGCATCGCGCTTTCAGACTTCTTCGCCGGCATCGAAAAATCGTAATCCACCCGCTCAATCAACCGAATGGCCGTCTCATCCCTGAACAGCGCCGGAAACCGCTCCGAACACATCTTCCGCCCATATAACGGCACAATCAGCGTCTCCTGAACGCTGTTCTTCTTAATCGGATACTTCATAGCGGCCCTCCATTCATGGGTTAGCCTTATTTAACCGCGATTCCTTTGAAAGGCTGCCCTTATAGGCAGCCTGAATATGAACGGATCTTATTGTAGCACTGGGAGGTATATAAATCAAGTGAAATATTGCTTTGATAAGGTAAATTGCCTTAATGGAGTTTGCGTTATTGGAAATATCGATGTTCATATGCAAATGCGTACTTATAGATTGTTCCAGATATGCTTTGACATGAAAAGAAGACGCAGCGATGGCCAATCAAAAAGAATGTCATATTTACTGATGCGGAATCATATAAGATTTGCAGGGAGAGAAAAAGTGTGTCGACAGGATGAAAATGTTATTTCTTTGATATATACGTGAATCTCGAAGAAAATGTGTTATAATGGGTAAGGATGCGATGAGAAGCCTGTCAGAAACGACGGAAGAAGAAAGGATGTTTTTAAATGCCCAGAGGCGTAAAGGGTTCCGGAAAGAAAGCCAAGACGGAGACGGTTGTGGTTGAGAAGACTCGCAAGGCGTATCCTACGCTGGACGAACGCATTGCGATTGCCGACAAGAAGGTTGAATCCCTTACCAAGCTGAACAACGAGCGCGAGGTGCTGGTTGCGAAGACCGAGAAAAAGCTTGAAGAGCGCAAGGTTGCTCTGGCAAGAAGCACCGAGCAGCTGAACAAGGTGCTGGCTCACAGAGAGCATCTGGTGGAGATTAAGAATCGTCCCGCTACGCAGCAGGGCAGAAGAGCAACCAAGAGCGAAGAAAGGAAGCGCGCCGAGGAGCTGCTTTCCGTGATGAAGGCCAAGGGCATCAGCATGGAAGAGCTGCTGGCCAGGCTGGAATAGCAATCATAATGAATAAAAAGGCGCTCGGAAATTTCCGGGCGTCTTTTTATGACCTTTTTATGGCTTTGCAGGCAACACAGACTCAACTTGCGTGCGGGGCGCGAGGGGGATATAATAGAAAGGGAACTTTTTTCGTTTGTCGTGCGACAGACGGAGGGGACTACTCTGGAATATTCGAGGAGAAAAACCATGATGCAACCGGCACAGAAACTCAGGCAGCTGCTTACGGAGAACATCGGAAGGGTGATCGTTGGCAAGGAGGGCGTGGTAGAGCTGATTCTGAACGCCATCCTGTGCGGCGGGCATGTGCTGATCGAGGACGTACCCGGCGTTGGAAAGACGACGCTGGCTTCCGCGTTCGCCCGTTCGCTGGCGCTGGATTATAAACGCATTCAGTTTACGCCCGACGTGACGCCAAGCGACGTAGTGGGCTACACGTTTATTGACTTTAAAACCAATGTGATGGAGTACAGGAAAGGCGCGGTGTTTGCCAACCTTCTGCTGGCGGACGAAATCAACCGCACGTCCCCCAAGACGCAGTCGAGTCTTTTGGAGGTTATGGAGGAGGGGCAGGTGACGCTGGACGGCGAAACGCATCCGCTGCCGAAGCCGTTCATCGTGCTGGCTACGCAGAACCCCGTGGACTTTGTGGGCACGTATCCGCTGCCGGAGGCACAGCTGGATCGATTCTTCATGCGCGTGTCGATCGGTTATCCGACTGAGGCGGAGGAAGCGGAGATTCTAAACATGTATATGTCCGGCGAGAAGCCGCTGAATGATCTGCAGCCCGTGTGCACGCGCGACGACATTCTGAGACTTCAGAAGATGGTGGGCGAGGTGCGCGTGTCCAAGGAGATGCGTGCGTATGTGGCGGCGATTGCCCAGAATTCGCGCACGAATCGTTCGTTCGCCCGCGGCATTTCCACGCGCGGCGCGCTGGCGCTGATGCGTTCGGCGCAGGCTTGCGCGATGCTGGACGGGCGCGACTATGTGATGCCGGAGGATATTCGCAAGATGGCGTCTCCCGTGCTGTCGCACCGCGTGGTGCTGAGTCCGGAGGCGCGCCTGAGCGCGAAGGGCATGACGGCGGAACGCGCGGTTCTGCGGCTGATTGCCGGGGTACCCGTTC
Organism: Clostridiales bacterium; assembly: GCA_004556395.1. Classification (GTDB taxonomy): domain Bacteria; phylum Bacillota; class Clostridia; order Christensenellales; family Aristaeellaceae; genus SFHK01. The sequence continues at coordinate 13,685 of SFHK01000033.1, read as the reverse complement.
CGGTGAGGGCAAAGTGAAGCCGAGAACGAGCAGTTTCATATTTATCATGCTGCTGGTAGCCGTGATCGCGCTGACGATCGGCTCGCCGGTTTTGCTGAGCGCGGCCATCTGCATGCTGGTCATGCTGGTTCTGGCGCTCGCGTCGGTGGTGACGGCGCTGCTTACGCTGCAGGCGCGGGTCGTCTGCGCGGCGACGCGCCTTCTGCGCGGGGAAAAGGCGGCGTATCAGGCGGAGGTTTCGTTCCGGTCGATTCTGCCGGTCGGCGACATCGTTGTAAACGTGGCGGGCGGCGCGGGAACGGATTCCATCCGCTTTGGCGGCATGCCGTTTCGCGTGTATCGCGCGTCGGGCGAGAAGGTGTTTCAGCACAGGGGCGTGTACGCGCCGGTTTCCGGAAGCGTATGGGTGACGGACGTGTTCGATCTGTTCACGTTTCGCAGAACGCTTTTCGCCGCGGGCGGAGAGGTGACGGTGCTGCCGCGGCGCAGGCCGCTGCTTCCGTTTCAGATGCAGATGGGCGACACCGGGCCGGAGGAGGTTCGCCGGTTCCCGGACGACGCGTCTTCGCCGTCTGGCGTGCGCGAATGGCGCGACGGCGACCTGATCAAGCGAATTCACTGGAAGCTGACGATGAAAACCTACGATCCCTCGATGCGCAACCTGAAGCCGATGGTACGCACCTATGACGAGGCGGCGCGTCCCGACATGCTGGTGATGCCGGATCTCGCGCGGCTGGACGCGGTTGCGGAGCGTGCGCGGACGATAGAGGACGCACTGTGCGAAGCGACGCTGAGCGTGATCGCCGCGCAGCTGGAAGAGGACGCACCCGTGCGTCTGCTTCTGGGGCGCGCGGGGGAAATTGAGGGGCACGGCGCGCAGGATGTGGGCGCGTTTGCCGGTGCGCTGGCACGCGTGGCCTTTGACGCGGAAACGCCGTATGAACAGGCGCTGGCTGACGCGACGCGCCGACTGGATCGTACGGGCGCGATTGTGCTGATTACGAGCCGACTTACTTCGCGTCTGGCGGACTGCGCCATTCGCCTTCGGCAGATGAGCGGCGTGGCTGTGGCCGTGATCTGGATTACCGATACCGGCCGTGCCGACGCGGACGCGCTGATGGCGAGGCTGGAGTTGGCGGACGTGATCGCCCGCCGTGACAATCCCTTCCGCGCCGGAGAGGGGGCGGAGGTGCAATGAGAATGTTGGATACGCATACGCGCGCCCGGCTGGGCGAAGCGCTCGTCGCGGCGCTGCTGGCGGCGGGATTGACGATGCTGCTGGCGGCCGACGCGGAGCTGACGGTTCACTGGGCGTGGATATATGGCGGCGCGTTTGCGGCGGCGGGCGCACTTTTCGGCTTTTCGCTTTCGCGGCGCTCGGCGCTGATTACGGTTTCGGCGATTGCGGCGGCGATGGGAATCGCGCTGATCGCCGGATGGCGGCCGGTTACGCGAATCGCGGAGATTCTGCGCGCGGCGAGGGCGCAGGAGTCTTTGGACGAATACATGAACGAGCTTGGCGTGGGCGTCATGCTGGCCATGCTGGTTGCTTCCTATATTATAGCGCAGCAGTCCAGGGGCGTATATCTGATGGCGTTTCTGACGCTGGCCGTGCTGGCGGTTGGCTGGTTCTATGGGGACAGCCGACTGTCGTGGCACCTTGCGCCGGTGCTGGCGGCGCTTTCAGCCATGTTCGCGCGCTCTGGAACCGCGGAGAAGGCGCATCCGAAGGCGCTTTTGTCGCTGTCGCTCGTGGCCGCGATTGTGGCCGTTGGCTGTACGCCGGCGGCGGGCGCTCGCCTGCCGGTGCTGGAGAAGGCGTCGCAGAAAACGCTTCGCTTCATCCTGCGCACGCTGAACATTGAAAAAGACAACCTGAACGAACGGCGCTCGTTTTCCATCGCTTCCGACGGCTGGATTATGCGGCGCGACCGCTTCGGCGGCCCGGCGTATCCTTCTGACAGCGAGCTGATGCGCGTGGAGACCTCCGAGACGGTATACCTGCGCGGAGGGATTCGCTATGTGTACGACACACACGCGTGGGTGGACGAAAGCAATGAGGACAAGGCGGGCAAGGTTCGCCGATATATGATGCACGGCATCGAGGGGCTGATTTACCGGTCGGACTTCGAGGCCGCGTTTGACGTGGGCAAAAGGCTCGCGGAGCGGTATCTTGCGAACGGGACGATCGGGGTCGAGGTGCTTATGGATAACCCGAGCTGGTCGATCTACGCACCGTCGCGCACGAAAGACGTGGATATTGCGGACGCGAACGTGTACTTCAACAATCTGGGCGAGCTGTTCATCAATCGTCCGCTGCGCGCGGGAGACTGGTATACGCTGGATATTGACCGCCTTACCGTGGGCGAGCTTGAGATAGAACAGGCGCTGGCCGACTGCGAAGGGGCGGACGATCCGGCCTACGCGGCCGCGCTGGTGCTGAACCGCGATCTGCCGCTGGGCATCGATTCGGCGCTGTATCAGCAGACGTATGAGATTATTGCCGGGGCGGAAACGCCGTATCAGCGCGCTTCGGCCATCTGCGACTGGCTGAAGCTGCGCGGGGAATACACGCTTACGCCGGAGCCCGTGCCGGAGGGACGCGATATGGTGTCCTATTTTGTGCTGGAAGCGCCGGAGGGGTATTGCGTGTATTTCGCGTCGGCCATGGCGGTTATGGCGCGCATTGCCGGGCTTCCGGCGCGCTATGTGGAGGGCTATCTGGCCGTTCCGGACGAAAACGGTGAATGCGTCGTGACCGGCCGCAACGCGCACGCGTGGGCGGAGGTCTATTTCAAGGGCTTCGGCTGGGTGGTGTTCGACGCTACGCCGCCGGACGATCAGCAGGATGAGCAGGAGTCGGACGAAAGCGAAAATGCGCAGGGCGGAAACGCGGGCGGAGCGCAGCCCACGGCTACGCCCGCGCCGACGGACGGAATGACGGAGGACGGGCCCACGGCCACGCCGGAACCGACGAACCCGTCGAACGGTTCGGAGGGGAACGAGCCGACGCCCACGCCTACGCCCGACCCGAACGGGGACGGGATGTTTGGAAATACCGGGAACGATGAGCCGGAAACGACGCCGGAGCCGGACAACATGCCGCGCGCGAAGGAGGAGGATTCCTCGCGCGGCCGCGCATGGCGGCTTGTGCTGCTTCTGATTCTTCTGCTGCTTGTGATTGCGGCGGCGGCGCTTCTGGTGCGCAGGCGGCTGAAGGCGACGGATCCGCTTTCCGGTTCGGAGAGGTTCAGCGGAGAGGATCGGCTGATGTTCTGGTATCGGGCGATGCTCACGGCGCTTTCACAGGCGGGCGTTCGCTATGAACCCGGCGACACGCCGTCGTCTCTGGCGGCGCGGGCGCTGGAACGCGGAGTTTGCACGGAGGCGTTCGTCGCCTTCTCGGCGGCGGTGGCCGTGTGCCGCTACGCCGCGCGCCCGGCAGACCGGCAGACCTACGCGCTGGCGCGGGACGCGTACCTGGGCATTGTCGGGCGGATGAAGCCCGCGGCGCGGATGAAATGGCGGACGCAGCGCGTGCTGCACGGCGTCGGTCCGGTAGGTCAGGTGCCGTAGCTATTGCCAGAAATGGAAAAGCATGCTATAATAAACTGATTTGGAAACGGGGGAGTACCGTTCATGGAAAAAATGTTTGATTTCTTTAAGCGAATTCTCTCCGGCTCGAACGAGGCGGAGGTCAGAAAACTGATGAAGATCGTCGACGCCATCGAAGCGCAGGAAGCGAAGATGCAGGCGATGACGGACGCGGAGCTGCGCGGGCAGACGGCGCTCTTCCGCGAGCGGCTGCAGAAGGGCGAGACGCTGGACGATCTGATGGTCGACGCGCTGGCAGCGGTGCGCGAGGGCGCGAACCGCGCGCTGGGACAGCGGGCCTTCCGCGTGCAGCTGGTGGGCGCGATTGTGCTGCATCAGGGTCGCATCGCGGAGATGCGCACCGGCGAGGGCAAAACGCTGACGGCCGCGCTGGCCGCCTATCTGAACGCGCTGCCGGGCGAGGGCGTGCACATCGTAACGGTGAACGATTATCTGGCGAAATATCACAGCGAGTGGATGGGCAAGATCTTCCGGTTCATGGGCTTGAAGGTCGGCCTGATTCTGCACGACATGACGCCGGAGGAGCGCCAGACCGCCTATGCCGCCGACGTGACCTATGCCACCAACAACGAGCTGGGCTTTGATTACCTGCGCGACAACATGGTCGTTCGCAGGGAGGACATGGTGCAGCGGCCGCTGAACTTCGCCATCGTGGACGAGGTCGACTCGATCCTGATCGACGAGGCGCGCACGCCTTTGATCATTTCCGGCCAGGGCGACAAGTCCACCGAGCTGTATCAGCAGGCGGATCGCTTCGTGCAGCGTCTGCGCGAGGGCGAGGACAAGGACTATGTTCGCGACGAGAAGGAAAAGACGATCATCCTTACCGAGGAAGGCGTTCGCAAGGCCGAGCAGGCATTCGGCATTGAAAACCTCACCGACCCGCAGAACAACGAGCTGCATCACCACATCCTTGCCGCGCTGCGCGCCAACGTGCTGATGAAGCGCGACGTGGATTACGTGGTGAAGGACGGACAGGTGATTATCGTCGACGAGTTCACCGGCCGTCTGATGACCGGCCGCCGCTATTCCGACGGCTTGCATCAGGCCATCGAGGCCAAGGAGCACGTGAAGGTGGAGCGCGAGAGTAAGACGCTGGCCACGATCACGTTCCAGAACTATTTCCGCATGTACAAGAAAATCTCCGGTATGACCGGTACGGCCAAGACGGAGGAAGAGGAATTCCAGGGCATTTACAAGCTGGACGTCGTGACCATTCCCACCAACCGCCCGATGATCCGCGTGGACATGAACGACGCGGTGTACACCACGATGAAGGGCAAGTTCGAAGCGGTCGCGGAGGAGGTCGTTCGCCGCCACGCCACCGGTCAGCCGGTGCTGGTGGGTACCGTTTCAGTGGAAAAGAGCGAATATGTGAGCCGTCTGCTTGAGCTGCGCGGCGTGAAGCATACCGTTCTGAACGCCAAGTTCCACGAGAAGGAAGCCGAGATCGTCGCGCAGGCCGGTAAGAAGGGCGCGGTTACGATTTCTACGAACATGGCCGGTCGAGGCACCGACATTCTGCTGGGCGGCAACGCCGAATTCATGGCCAAGCATGAACTGAGAATGCAGGGCTACGAGGAAGAGGTCATCGAGGAGGCCGTCGGCTACGCGGAGGACGTGCCGGAGATCGTGCGCGAGGCGCGCGAGAAGTATAACGCGCTGTATTCGAAGTTCCGCGAGGAAACCTCGAAGGAGCACGACGAGGTTGTGAAGCTGGGTGGTCTGCACATCATCGGCACCGAGCGGCACGAATCCCGCCGCATCGACAACCAGCTGCGCGGCCGCGCGGGTCGTCAGGGCGACCCCGGTTCCAGCCAGTTCTTTATTTCGCTGCAGGACGATCTGATGCGCCTGTTCGGTTCCGACCGCATTCAGCCCATCGTCGATCGACTGGGCGTGAAGGAAAACGAGCGCATCGAATACGGCATTCTTTCCAAGCAGATCGAGTCGTCGCAGAAGCGCGTTGAAAGCCGCAACTACGAGATTCGTAAGAACGTTTTGCAATACGACGACGTGATGAATCAGCAGCGCAACATCATCTACGCGCAGCGGCGCGAGGTGCTGGAAGGCGGCGACATGAAAAAGCGCGTCGACGATATGCGCGAGGCGCTCATTGAGGAAGCCGTCAAGCGCCATGTGGCCGAGAACGCCGCGCTGGAGGACTGGGACATTGCCGGTCTGTCCGAATATCTGGAGCGCGTGTGCCTGATTCCCGGCACGGTGCGCGAGGTCTTTGAGGGCTTGCAGCTGAGCGACCGCGACCAGTTCGCGAAGCTTCTGCTTGAGCGCAGCCGTAAGTTCTACGAGGAGCGCGAGCGCAGCATTACCGAGGCGGGCTTTGACATGCGCGAGGTGGAGCGCACGCTGCTTCTGAACAGCGTCGACCGCCGCTGGATGGATCACATCGATTGCATGGATCAGCTGCGCGAGGGCATCGGTCTGCGCGCGTACGGCAATCGTCAGCCCATCGTGGAGTATCAGCACGAGGGCTACGACATGTTCGAGGAAATGGTGCGCCTGATTCAGGAGGACACGCTCCGCAGGCTGCACTTCGCCATCATCACCCGGCCGCCGGAGCGCAAAGAGGTGGCCAGGAACATCGTGACCAACGCCGATCAGTCCGTCGCCAAGCAGCCGGTGAAGGCCGGTCAGAAGGTGGGACGGAACGATCCCTGCCCCTGCGGAAGCGGGAAAAAGTACAAGGAATGCTGCGGCAGGAACGGATAACCTGACGAAAACGGATGGAGGGAAAAGCGTATGTATGAATCGGAAGTGTTTCGCCAGGAGATCACCAGTCTCAAGGCTATGATTGAGGAAACGGGCAAGTCGCTGGACATCGAGCATCTGAAGGAACAGCTGATCGAGTATCAGGAGGACATGGCTTCGCCCGGCTTCTGGGACGACGTGGAGCGTGCCCAGAAGGTGAACCAGAAGATGCGTTCCTGCGAAAACCGCATCAACCATTATAAATCCCTTCAGTCCCGCGCGGATGACGTGGAGGTCATGATGGAGCTGGCCGAGGAAGAGGGCGGCGACGAAATGGCCGGCGAAATCGGCGAGGAGCTGAAAAAGCTGCGCGAGGAGCTGGAAGCGCTGAAGCTGACCACGCTGATGACCGGCGAATACGACGGCTGCGACTGCATTCTGTCGCTGCACGCGGGCGCGGGTGGAACCGAGGCGCAGGACTGGACGCAGATGCTGTATCGCATGTATACCCGCTTCGGCGAGCGCATGGGATTTACCGTAAAGGAACTGGACATGCTGGAAGGGGACGAGGCTGGCATCAAGTCGGTCACGTGGGAGGTTTCCGGCGATTACGCCTATGGCTTTATGAAGAGCGAGCGCGGCGTGCATCGTCTGGTGCGCATTTCGCCGTTTGACGCGGCGGCGCGCAGGCACACGTCGTTCGCTTCGCTGGACGTGGCGCCCGTTATTGAGGATGAGGGCGAGATTCCGATTGAGACCGAGGATCTGCGCATCGATACCTATCGTTCGTCCGGCAAGGGCGGCCAGCACGTAAACCGTACCGACTCCGCCGTGCGCATCACCCACCTGCCCACCGGCATCGTGGTGCAGTGCCAGAACGAGCGCAGCCAGCTGCAGAACAAGGAAACCTGCTTCCGCATGCTGCGCGCCAAGCTGGCTGAGCTTCAGGAGCAGAAGAGGCAGGAGCTGATGGGCGAGGTAAAGGGCGAGCTCAAGAAGATTGAATGGGGCAGCCAGATTCGTTCCTACGTCTTCCAGCCGTACACGCTGGTGAAGGATCACCGCACCGGCTACGAGATGGGCAACATCGACGACGTGATGGACGGCGATCTGGAAGGCTTCGTGACGGCCTATCTGCAGAAGCTTTGACCGCTTCGAATCACGCGCGGAGGCCGTCTTCCGGTGCGCGCCGAAGGGGCGCGCGGGGAGGAAGCATGAAGACACTGTGCACGTATCTCGCGGCATTCTTTCTGACGCTGTGGGTGTTTCTGACGGCGCTGTTTTCCGTGGGGCTGAACGACGAGATATACAACCTCGCGCAGATGCGAAGCGGCGTGACGGAGGAAAGCTCTTCCGTGACGACGGAGGAAAGGCTGGCGCTGAATCAGGACGTGGCGAAATACCTGTCCGGCCGCAGCGACTCGATTGATGGACTCAGCGAACGCGCCCAAGCGCACATGCAGGATGTGCGCGCTCTTTTAAACGGCGTGCGCGTCGGAATGTATGTGCTGATGGGACTGACGCTGGTCTTTGCGGTGCTGTCGGAGAAAACGCGGCTGCCGCGGGCGTTCGTGCGCACGGCGGGCGGCGTGATCGCGGTATGCGCCGCGGTCGGTATCTTCGCGGCAACGCGATTTCGCAGCATGTTTGAAGCGTTTCACAGGCTGTTTTTTGGCAACGACCTGTGGCTTCTGAACCCTGCGGAGGACGCGCTGATTCGCGTGATGCCGGAAAAATTCTTTATGAACATGGCGCTGGGCGTGGGGATTTCCTCGGTGCTGCGGTGTCTGCTCGCCTGCGCGATTCTGTACATGATTCGGCTGGTTTTAAAAGGAAGAAGGACGGAAGATGAGCTACGCGGATGAAGCGAGGGAACGGGTGCGCGAGCTGAAGGCGCGCGGACACGCGGTCATACTGGCGGTGGAATCCTCCTGCGACGAAACGGCGATGGCGCTTGTGGCGGATGGCCGCCGCGTGCTGTCGGGCGAAATCGCGTCGCAGGTGGATACGCACGCGCTGTATGGCGGCGTGGTTCCGGAAATCGCTTCGCGCATGCATGTGGAAGCGCTGGATCCGCTGCTCGACCGCGTGCTGGCCGAAGCGGGACTGGGCATGGACGCGATTGACGCGGTGGGCGTGACGTTCGGGCCCGGGCTCGTCGGCGCGCTTCTGACCGGCCTAAGCTGGGCGAAGGCGTTCGCGTATGCCCGCCGTCTGCCGCTGATTGCCGTCAACCATATCGAAGGGCATGTGAGCGCCAATTTTGTCGCTAATCCGGAGCTGGAACCGCCGTTTGTGTGTCTGGTGGCGTCCGGCGGGCACAGCCATATCGTGAGCGTGGAGCGCTACGGCGCGTACAAGATGCTGGGGCGTACCACGGACGATGCGGCGGGAGAGGCCTTTGACAAGGCGGCGCGCGTGCTGAACATTCCGTATCCGGGCGGACCGCTGCTGGATAAGCTGGCTGAGGAGGGAAATCCGGAGGCCTATCGCTTTCCGAAGATTCACACGGAGGGCAAATACGATTTCTCGTTCAGCGGCCTGAAGACGGCCGTGATCAACCAGGCGCATATGCTCCGGCAGAAGGGCGAGGAGATTCGCGTGGCGGACTGGTCGGCGTCGCTGCGCAAGGCGGTCGTCGATATGCTTGTGGATAAAACGCTGGCGGCCTGCCGCGATACCGGCGCGAAGTCGGTGGCGCTGGCGGGCGGCGTGGCGTCCAACCGTCTTTTGCGGCGGGAAATGGAGCGCCGTGGCACGAAGATGGGACTGAAGGTCTATATGCCGCCGGTCGCGCTGTGCACAGACAACGCCGTGATGATCGGCTCGGCTGCGTTCTACCGTCTGATGACGGGCGAACCCGCGCCGCTGTCCCTGAACGCTCAGCCGTCGATTCGCCTGATCGAAGAATAAATGGAAAGAAGATCTTCCGCGTTCGTGAGAAAGCTCGCGTCCGCGGATTTTTTTTATCCACAGGCGACATCGCTTGTGTGTATAGTACGAATACCCTTATGACGGAGAAATGAATGAAAGACGTCACGAAAAAAACACGGAGAAATTGTGATATTTGTCGCCGGGAAGACCGGATCAAACCGGGGTCTGTAATAGTACTGTAATATATTCGACAAAATCTGGAACCATCCACAACTTCCCACCGACCTGTGGATAACTTGTGGAGAATGTGGATAAATTCTCCACATTTCGGTGGAAAACCGGGGAGATCGGCCTGAAAAGGGCGGTAAAACGTGGATAACCCTGTGGAAGATGTGGATGAATCCTGTGGATGGAAAGGCGAGTGAAAACGCATAAGACTATGTTCTGACAACAACTTTTGTCATATATGAACTTTTTATTGAATGTGTGACAAACCGCGCGATATCTGATATACTATAGAAAATGGGAGCATAGTGGGAGGAAGGCAAAAAATGCTGAACAATGTCAGGTACTATCTGGGCTTTGACTTCGGCGCGTCCAGCGGCCGGGCAATTCTTGGCATGCTGGGCACTGACCCGGCGGACGGCAAAAAGAAGCTGGAGCTGGAAGAGGTGTATCGTTTTCCGAATGAGGCGGTTCGCGTGGGCGGCGTTCTGAAATGGGAAATGAAGCGCCTGTTCGGCGAGATGAAAACCGCCATTGGCATGGTCGCGCAGCGCGGCGTGCGCATCGAGTCGATCGGCATCGACACGTGGGGTGTGGACTTCGGCATTGTGTGCGGAGACGAGGTTGTTTTTGAACCCGTATCCTATCGCGACGAGCGCACCGACGGCATGATGGAGGAAGCGTTCAGGATCATGCCGAAGGCAGAAATTTTTGCTCACACCGGCCTTGCGTTTTTGCAGTTCAACACGCTCTATCAGCTGCTGGCGATGAAGAAGAATCCGGAAACTGCCCATCTGATCGACGCGAAGAACACGCTTCTGTTTATGCCCGACCTGTTCGCGTGGTATCTGACCGGCAGGGAGGGCACCGAGTACACGATCGCGTCGACCAGCCAGATGATCGATCCGTCCGTGCGCACGTGGTCGAAGGAGATTCTGTCGGCGTTCGGTCTGCCCGAGGGGCTGTTCGCGCCGATTCAGCAGCCGGGCGAGATTCGCGGCATGCTGAAAAAGGAAATCTGCCCCGCGCTGGATTACGACATTCCCGTCGTGGCCGTCGCGTCGCACGACACCGCGTCCGCCGTCGCGGCCGTTCCGGCGAGGAAGGGCGAGAGCTTTGCCTATCTTTCCAGCGGAACGTGGTCGCTGTTGGGCGTGGAAACGGAAACGCCGGTATGTACCGAGAGCGTCATGGACGCGAACTTTTCCAATGAAGGCGGCCTGAACGGCACGACGAGGCTGCTGAAAAATATCATGGGTCTGTGGATTATTCAGGAGTGCCGCAAGCAGTTCAACGAGGAGCGCGCGAAGGCCGGGCTTGAAAAGCTGAGCTTCGCCGACATCGTGGACGAGGTGCGCAGGGTGAAGGAGCCGGTGGACGCGGTGATCAACGTGGACGATGACGCATTCTTCGCGCCCGACGGCATGGCTGACCGCGTGGCCGACTATGTGAAGACGCACGACGGTGTGGAGCTCGGCGGGGATCGCGTTGGCAAGATCGCGGACATCGTGTATCGCGGTCTGGCGGTCAAGTATCGCTGGGGCGTGGAGACGCTGGAAGCGATTACCGGCGGCAAGATCGACACGCTGTACATCGTGGGCGGCGGCGGCAAGAACGAGCTGCTCAACGCCTATACGGCGAACGCGCTGCAGCGCGCCGTGCGCATCGGCGCGAGCGAAGGCACCGTGATCGGCAACCTGCTGGTGCAGGCGATGGGCATGGGAGCGGTGAAGGATCTGTGGGAGCTGCGCGAGGTCGTGGCAAACTCCTTCGACAACCGCGCCTACGACTTTGACCCGGCCGCGGCGGAGAAATGGGCGAAAGCCTATAAGAAGCTTCTGAAGCTGATGGGAGAATAACGCATGCAGACGGACGCGATGCGGTTTGCGCACGGGCAGCTGCCCGGTGCGCTGGAGCTGGCGTTTGTGGGCGACAGCGTGTATGATCTGTATGTTCGCTCGCGTCTGGTGTCGGCGGGCGGCGGGCACATGCGCGAGGTGCATCTGGCGGCAGTGCGATATGTGAACGCGCACGCGCAGTCGGAGGCGCTCGCGCGCGTGGAACCCCTTCTGACCGAGGAGGAGGCGGGCGTCGTGCGGCGCGCGAGAAACGCCCGCCAAACCCCCACAAAGAACGCCGACGCGAGGGAGTATCACCGGGCGACGGCGCTGGAGGCGCTGATCGGCTATCTGTATCTGACCGGGCAGCGCGCCCGCATGGAGGGGTTTCTGGGCATTTGTATGCAGACGGAAGGACAGGAGTAGCTATGCCATACGATCGTTTTTCAGGCGGCGAGGAACGCCGCGGATACCACGGCAATCACAACGGCAAGCGTCCGGATGGCGGCCCGTCCGGCTGGACGGGCACGGCGCAGCGCAACTACGGCGCGTCCCGTCGTCCGACGGTCGATCCGAAGAGACGGATGGGCGAGGAAGCGCTTCCGCGCGAGCGGGAAAACGAAGCGCCCGAAAACCTGCTGGTGGGGCGTAATCCCATAAGGGAAGCGCTGCGCGCGGGTCGGCCGCTTGAAAAGCTGCTGGTGATGAAGGGCGACCTTTCCGGCGCGGCGCGCGACATCGTGCGCATGGCGAAGGACGCGGGCGTGGTCGTGCAGGAGGTCGAGCGCGTGCGGCTCGATCAGGTGTACCCCAATCATCAGGGGCTGCTGGCGTATGCTTCCAGCGCGTCCTACAGCACGCTGGACGAGATTTTCGCCTGCGCCGGGGAACGCGGAGAAGCGCCGTTTCTGATTCTTCTGGACGGCATTACCGACCCGCACAATCTGGGCGCGATCATCCGCTCGGCGGAATGCGCGGGCGCGCACGGCGTGGTGATTCCCGAGCGTCGCAGCGCGGGGCTGAACCCGGCGTGTGTGAAGGCGGCGGCGGGCGCGGTGGAATATATGAAGGTGGCGCGCGTGAGCAACCTGTGCCGCGCCATTGAGGAAATCAAGGAACGCGGCGTGTGGGTGTACGCGGCGGACATGGACGGCGAGAACGTCTATGAGGCGGACCTGACCGGCGCGGTCGCCATCGTCATCGGCGCCGAGGGCGAGGGTGTTTCCCAGCTGGTGCTGAAGAACTGCGACAAGACGCTTTCAATTCCCATGAAGGGGCATATCAATTCGCTGAACGCATCGGTAGCGGCCGGCATCATGCTGTTTCAGGCCTCGAGGGCGCGAAACGGCTGATGGCGGTAAGAAACAAAGGCGCGGAGGAACGCGATGTACGAGAAATTCGAAAACATGACGGATGAGGAGCTCGTCCGGCTGGCGCAGGAAGGCGACAATGACGCGCTGGAGTATTTGCTGAACAAATACAAGAATTTTGTGCGCTCCAAGGCGCGCAGCTATTTCCTGATCGGCGCCGACCATGAGGACATTGTGCAGGAGGGAATGATCGGCCTGTACAAGGCCATCCGCGATTACCGGACGGACAAGCAGGCTTCCTTCCGCGCCTTTGCCGAACTGTGCATCACGCGCCAGATCATCACCGCCATCAAAACCGCGACGCGCCAGAAACACATTCCGCTGAACAGCTATGTGTCCCTCAACAAGCCCATTTACGACGAGGAAAGCGACCGGACGCTGCTGGATGTGATCACCGAGGACAACTTCTCAAACCCCGAATCGATGATCATTTCCAAGGAGGACGTCGGCGCCATCAAGGGCAAAATCGGCTCGATTCTGTCGGAGCTTGAGCTGGACGTGCTCGTCAACTATATGGAAGGGAAGAGCTATCAGGAAATCAGCGCCGAGACGGGACGGCATCTGAAGAGCATCGACAACGCGCTTCAGCGCGTGAAACGGAAGCTGCAGCGGTATCTGGAGGAAAAGTAAAGGAATTCTTGAGAAAATAACACATATTTGACGGTCAGATACGCAGAATACCCGTTGACAAATGTTGACGCTCTTAGTAAAATGTATATCGATTAGGCATGGGTTCGCGGGTGTAGCTCAATGGTAGAGCTCCAGCTTCCCAAGCTGATCACGTGGGTTCGATTCCCATCACCCGCTCCACAAAACTATGATTCATTTGGGAGGACTGACGACAATGGGCAAGGCAAAATTTGAGCGCAATAAGCCGCACGTAAACATCGGCACGATCGGCCACGTTGACCACGGCAAGACGACGCTGACGGCTGCGATCACGATCGCGCTGTCTCAGCAGGGCCATGCGACGGCCATGCGCTACGACGAAATCGATAAGGCGCCGGAAGAGAAGGCCCGCGGAATCACGATCAACACCGCGCACGTTGAGTAT
>SFHK01000032.1 GCA_004556395.1 Clostridiales bacterium | reverse complement strand
AGTTAAGCCTCTTCGCGCCGATGGTACTTGGCTGGCAACGGCCCGGGAGAGTAGGTCATCGCCGGATTCCAAAGAGCCTGTGATGTGAGTCACAGGCTCAAATTCTTATCTATAAAGGTACAATGGAAAGCACTGATAGGATTCTCAAATCGCAGTTGGATTAAAGGATTGTAATCTCCGTATTGTATGGTATAATTATATTAAGGCGACAATGCTCAATGAGGTGCTCGGTTCGAGGGCTTACTGGAGGCAAATCGAGAAATTCGCATGCCGCAGATGGCGAAAAAGACGTCGCTCGACGCGCCGCCGCGCAATTCAGAGCCGACTTAAATAGGAACAGGCGCTGACAGAAGACACGCAGAGAAACCAGCAATACCAACCGGCATTTACGGAAGGAGTTGACATCACAAATAAAGAAAATAACTGCATTGGCGCTGTTCATTGTTCTCGCGCTCGCTTCGGTTTTGTGCGCCGTGCGCGCTGAAGTAAAGCCAAGGTTCGTCACCATTCAGGAATGGCTGGAAGCAAAGGGAGAATGCGGCGATTGCATGCTGCTTCTGAAGATCACCCGAATTCTCAATTCGGTTCTTGCCGTCGCGGCGGATGAGACGGGCGTCATCAATCTGTTTTCCGGAAACGGGGAAACAAGCATGATCATCAATTTTATGAGCGACGAATGTCCGCAGGAGGGCGCGATACTTGTGATCGCCAATCCCAGATTCAATGAATACGAGGGCACAATCGAAATGGCCGACTGGATCGTCCTGAGGATTATGAGAGATCCGGTGATCAGCGCGGATGAATCGAAGCGACGATAAGCCCTTCTCGATCAGGGATGAGGGGGTGATTCGGCGTCAGCGTAAGAGCGGGCGAGCTGTTCGATCCGGTCGAAGGCTCCGGAACGGATCAGCGAGAGGTTTGCGAGATTTCCGCCGACGCCGACGGCAGCGCATCCTGCGGCGATGTATTCATGCATATTTGCGCTGCTGATTCCGCCGACGGCGATCAGCGGTATGTGGCAGAGCGGCGCGCGGATGGCCTTTATATAGGCTGGCCCTAATGCGCTTACGGGAAAAAGCTTCACAAAATCGGCGCCAAATTGATACGCGCCTGAGATTTCGGTCGGCGTGAATGCGCCGGGGATGGAGACAAGGCCAAGCTCGCGCGTCCGGCGGATGACTTTCTCATCGGTATTCGGAGAGATGATGTAGCGCGCGCCCGCGTCATGGGCGAGCGTCAGCTGACGTTCCGTGAGAACGGTGCCTGCGCCTGCGCATATGCCCATGCCGTTCAACAGGCGGATGCTTTCGCAGGTGCGCTCCCAGCTTCTGGGATCGTCCTGCATGAAAGTTACCTCGACCAAGCGGACACCCCCGTGCAAAACGGCATTGGCAAAGGGCGCGAGGCTCTCAAACGGAAGGTTTCGAACGATGGAAATGACCTTATGCTGCCGGATCAGTCGGATGGTTTCCTCTCTCATGATGCTCCTTTCGAAAAGGGCATTCTCCGTTTTACACAGCTGGAAGCGGAGAATGCCTTTTTGCTACCATTCAGCGATGGTACCGTCGTAGTTGCGCCAGACGGGATTCTTCCAGTTGTGGCCGGCTTCCGCCATTTTGCGAATCTTTACTTCGTCTACCCTTACGCCGAGTCCCGCGCCGGTGGGCGGATCGATGAAGCCGTCTTTATAACGGAAGGGTGACGCGTCCTCCAGATAGTCCAGCAGGTCGCCGCCCTGATTATAATGGATGCCCATGCTCTGCTCCTGAATGAAGGCGTTTGGCGTGCACATGTCCAGCTGCGTGCAGGCGGCGAGCGCCACGGGGCCGAGCGGGCAATGCGGCGCGACCGCAACGTCGAACGCCTCTGCCATGGCCGCGATTTTCCTGCATTCACTGATACCGCCCGCGTGGGAGAGGTCCGGCTGGATGATGTCCACGTAGCCCTCCGTCAGGATTTTCTTGAAATCCCAGCGACTGAACATCCGCTCGCCTGTGGCAATCGGCGTGGACGTTGCGTTTGCGATATCGCGCAGGGCTTCGATATTCTCGGAAAGCACAGGCTCTTCGATGAACATGGGGTGATAGGGCTCAAGCTCTTTCGCAAGCACCTTTGCCATACTCTTGTGGATACGGCCGTGGAAGTCGATGGCGAATTCCATGTTCATGCCGACCGCTTCGCGAATGGCGCGGGCGCGACTCAACACCGCGTCGATCTTTTTAAAGGAGTCGATGTAGTGTATTTCCTCCGACGCGTTCATCTTTACGGCGCTGTAGCCCTCTCGCTGCTTTTTCAGAACCTCGGCCGCGATATCCGAGGGGCGGTCGCCGCCGATCCAGCAGTAAACCTTCAGTCTGTCGCGGCACTTGCCGCCCAGCAGGTTGTAAATCGGCGTGTTCAGCGCCTTTCCCTTGATGTCCCACAGCGCCTGATCAATACCCGCGATGGCGCTCATAACCTCCGGCCCGCCGCGGTAGAAGCCGCCGCGGTAGAAGGTTTGCCACAGATCCTCGATGTTCGCGGGATCCTTTCCCATAAAGTAATAGCTGAGCTCCTCAACGGCGGCCTTCACGGTGTGCGCGCGGCCTTCGACAACCGGCTCGCCCCAGCCGCATAGACCCTCGTCGGTTTCGATTTTCAGAAACTGCCAGCGGGGCAGCACGGGAAATACCTCAAAACCGGTAATCTTCATTGGCTCTGACACTCCTGTTTTCTTCGCAGTCGATAACGATGTGGATGACGTCCTTCTGCTGCGCGTTGCGAAGGCGGAAGGCTTCGTCGATTTCGTCCAGCGGGAAGGTGTGGGTGATCATTTCGCTTGTGTTGACCAGTCCCTCGGTTACAAGGCGCACGCCCTCGTCGAAGAAGCGGCGCATATCGATGTCCCTTCGCGGCTCGGTGAAGTAGAATTCCAGACGCTTACGGTGCGCCTTGAAGAAATCCACGGGCGTATTGCACACGCCGATGCAGCCGTACATGACCACTCGCGCGCACATCGCGGCGGCGTCGATCGCGTCGACGATGCCGTCGCCTTCCAGAAGGCAAGGGATGACCACGTCGAAGCCGTCCGAGAAGTCCTTTCCGGCGTAATCCATCGTGCGGGCGTTCTTGTCGGGAAGGAGATAGGTGTGCGTCGCACCGTATTTGCGCGCCAGCGCGAGCTTGGTTTCGCTCAGGTCGGTCACGGCCAGACACTTCGGGCTGAACAGGTGGACGACCTGCGTCATGATAAGGCCGCTCACGCCCTGCCCCATGATCAGAACGTTCTTCGCCTGCTGAATCTGCCCCAGCTCCGCCGCATGAAGAATGCCCGGGAGCACCTCGATGGGGCTGATGTCCAGCATGGGGAAGTCGTCCGGCAGGGCGATGACGTTGAAGGCCTTGCAGACGATGTACTGGGCGAACGCGCCCCATACATACCGGCAGGCGACGTGCGCGCCGACGCGTAGTCCCTTGACTTTTTCGCCTACCATGTCGATGACGCCGCTCACCTCGTGGCCGAGTCTCGCGGGCGTGGTGATGAATTCCGGTGCGCGCGTGCCGCGGTAGGCCTCCAGATCGCTGCCGCAGATGCCGACCCACTTGATGCGGATGCGCACCTCATCCTCCGCTGGGATCGGAATTTCCGCCCGGCGGATGGACATGTGGAACGGCTTTTCCAGCACGGCGACCTTCTGCGCATCAGGGCCGTAGCCGTCTACGAAGCGCATATCCGCCATTTGCATTTTTGTCGCCATGTCGTTCACCTCATTTGGATTACACGGAGAGCGTCAGCGCGAACTCGCCCTGCTCGTTTGCCGCGATTTTGTATTCCGTGCAGATGAAGCCGGGGTTCAGATTGAAGCTCTTCCCGTGGGAAAGAAGCGCGCCTGTTTCCACCGTGACGGCGGCGCTGTCCTGAACGATGGGCAGATAGTAAACCGCCTGATCGGCGATCGCCGCGTCCAGCTTGCCGTGAATGCGCACGCAGTCCTTCGCGAAGGTGTAGGTGAGCGTGCAGGCGTAGTTCTCAGGAATCGGCGCGTTGTGGTTATCGCACAGCACGGCGTTGGCGCGGATGATAACGCTGTCGTTGCGCTCCTCGGCGTTCATGGAAGCGCGGAAATCGTAGTGGTTGGCGTAGCGCACGCCGTTTTTTACCAGTTCAACGCGCGGGCACACGGAGCGATGCTCGGCCTTTTTCAGCGAAAGCTGCTGGTTGTGAATTTCGTGCATGCTGTAGTCCACCGCGCCGACGGCGATGATCGGGCCGACCTTGCGGTTCCACAGAAGGTTGAGCGCGCCGCCGGAGGCATGGCCGCCGGTCATGTAGTTGAAGTCATACGCGGTCACGTTGGCGCGCCAGTCGCCCACGCCGACGCGGTAGCTGTCGATCTCCGAATAGTATTTCAGGCCGCTGAAATTGTCGGAGGGCAGGGGCATGCGCTCCAGATCCTCAAAGCCCTCGTCCAGCGCGCCCGCCAGCACCTTTGCGTGGCAGAAGGTGTGATGAGAGCAGGCGTGTTCGCCGTGCGCGTAGTAGTCGCGGCCGCCGAACAGCAGACCGTTGTGTGTGCATTTTTCATACAGATCCAGATTGCGCAGCGCGGCTTCCGCGAACACGGGATCCTGCTTTCCGAGATGGAACAGCACCTCCTGACAGCCGTCGCTGGTGCGGCTGCCCCAGTACGTCCACTTGAACGCGCGCGTGCCGATGCTGTTGTCCCACGCGCCGTCGGGCAGCATGAATTCCAGATGTGCGCGGTAGCTGTCGACGAAGACGTTGAACGCTTCCTTGTCGCCGCTCTCCATCGCGTAGCGGCACAGAGAGGGGAGGGATTCCTCCACATTGTAGCCGCCCATATCGATGGCGGTGCAGCCCTTTTCGCTGACCGCGTCGTTGGGTTGCCCCTCGCCGAACAGCAGCCCGTTTTCGCTGATGTGCTTCATGCAATGATGCGCGAGCTCATGCGCCAGCTGGCGGTAATCGTCCCGGTCGAAGTAATTGCCCAGCAGCGCCATGGCGTTGCAGTTGGTGGCGAAATAGTTGATGTTCGTGCGCATGCCAAGCCGGAGGTTTTTAAACAGCCAGTCGCCCATCCGAAGCAGGCGCGCTTCCCATTCGCGCTTCGTCTGCGCGTCCAGCAGATGGCCGTGCTTTTTCAGCGCGTCGCAAAGCGAAACGGCGTTAAAGACGGTAATGCCGCTCCATGTGGACTGCGCGTCGTTGTACAGGCCGCCGTCGTCGCAGAGCATGTTTTCGCCCCACCGGAAGAGCTTGTTCGCCGCGTCCAGATACTTCTGGTCGCCGGTCGCGTCCGCCATGTACATCATCGGATAGATCGCGTCGTGGCAGCGGCCGTGAATAACCTTGCAGGCGGGACAGAGAATGGCGCCGTCGAAGTCCGTATTTCCCGGCATGGAAATATGCAGATGGATCAGCTCGTCGCACCATGCCTGCAGCAGGTGGAAGATTTTGCTTCGAAACTCGTTTTTCGTAATAATCATGATGTTCTCCTTATTTCTAATGGTCATTCGGGGATGCCCACCCGCGTTAGATATGGCATCCCGATCGTTTTAAAAGGTCATTCCCATGACGAGAGGGTCTTGAGTTGTTGAGCCGCCTGAACGAAATTCAGGGTTTCCTTCAGGCCGCATTCGCCCATTTGAAGGCGGGGGAAGAGGGTTTGCATTTCTTCAAGGTATTCCTCCGGATGCGGTGTGGCGGGGCTGAAATGGGTGAGCCAAAGGCGGGCGGGCTGGGCGTCGCGGGCGATCTCGGCGGCTTCGCGCATCGTCATGTGGTGCGTGACGCGGGCGCGCTCGTCCTTTTCAGGGTCGCCGAACATGCCCTCAAGCACCATCAGGTCGCATTCTTTGCCCAAGCGAACCATATCCGCGACGGGACGCGTGTCGGTGGAATACAGCAGGGAAAGCCCGCGCCGGGCTTCGCCGAGCACGTCCTCCGGGCGGAAGCCGTCCAGCGCTTTCCCGGCCTGCAGGCGGCTCCACAGGGACAGGGGAACGCCGTTCCGGCGCGCCTTCGCGGGATCAAACTTGCCGGGTCGATCCAGATACAGCGCGTAGCCGAAGCAGGGCATGCCATGGTCGGCGGGAAAGGCGACGGCGCGCAGGCTGCCCGCGACGGAAAACGTCGCACCCTCGGCGGGCAGCTCGTCGATTTCGACCTCGTAGGGCAGCTCCGGAACGATGACGCGCATCGCGGACACCACGCGCTTCAGCCCCGCGGGGCCGTGCATGCGCAGGGGTGCGGTGCGTCCCTCGTTTCCGAGGGTCAGAAGCAGACCGGGCAGGCCGCTTACATGGTCGGCGTGGTAATGCGTGATCAGCACGTCGTCGATGCATTTGAAGCGCAGGTCAGCGCAGCGCACGGCGGTCTGCGTGCCCTCGCCGCAGTCGATCAGCACGGCGCGGCCGTCGGTGCGCACATATAAAGAGGTAAGAAATCGGCCGGGCAGGGGCATCATGCCGCCGCAGCCCAGCAGGCATACGTCGATCATGCGCGCGCATCCTCCAGAATCTTCCAGTCGTCGCGCAGCGCGCGGCCGCCCGTCGCCACCAGCTTCACGTTTATGTCGTCGTCAAACAGCAAAAAATCCGCCGCGCAGCCCGGCCCGATTCGTCCGAGCTTCGTTTCGCCGATTCGCATGGCCGGGTTCAGCGTCGCCATGCGCACGGCTTCGGCCATCGGAACGCCCGCCTTGCGCATATGGAAGACCAGTTGATCCATCGTGGCGGCGGAGCCGGCAAAGGCCGTGCGGTCGGGCAGCTTCATCACGCCGTCCTCGTACAGCGCGCGAACGCCGTTGAACTGCGTGTAGATTTCGCCCTCCTTCAGATCGTCCGCGGCGGCGAATTCCAGCCCGTCGGTGATGAGGATGATGTTTTCCGCGCCGCGGCAGCGATAGATCAGCTGCAGAAGCGGGATGGGCAGGTGTCGCCCGTCGGCGATGACCTGAACGGTGTACTCGTCGAGATTCAGCCCCGCTTCGATTACGCCGGGCACGCGGAAGCCGCCCACGCGCACGATGCCGCTGCAGGCGGAGTACAGGTGCGTAATGTCGCGGTAGCCGTGCACGGAGGCTTCGACGACCTGATCATAGGTGGCGTTCGAATGCGCGATCGACGCGACGACGCCCTTTTCCGCCAGCCTGTCGCCGAGCGCCATGCCGCCGTCCAGCTCCGGCGCAACGCCCATCATGCGCACGGAGGGACAGGCGTCGAGAAACTCATCGAGGTTCAGATCCTTCGGCAGGGTCAGCGCGCCGGGCGCCTGCGCGCCGGCCTGCGCCGGATTCAGGCATGGCCCTTCCATGTGCGCGCCCAGAATGCGGAAGGGAGCGTCCGCGCGCCGCGCTTCCTCAATGGCGGAAACGGCGCGAAGCAGCATGTCCTTCGGCGCGGCCAGCGTGGTGGGCAGGATGGAGGTCGTGCCGCGCAGCGCGTGCGCCCGGCACATGGCAAGCACGTCCTGCGCGCGGCCGCTCATCGGCGTGCAGCGCCCGCCGCCGTGCACGTGAAGGTCGATAAAGCCGGGGGCGAGATACAGCCCGCGCGCGTCGACGGATGGCACGCCATCCAGCGGACGCGCGGAGATCTCGGCGAACCGGCCGTCGCGCACGACGACCGCGCCGGCGGTTTCCTCAAGCGGCGTAAGAATTTTTGCGTTCAAAATCTGATACAGCATGGCTCTTCTCCTGTTCACTGTTCACGAAAGCCGCGTATGCGTCGAATGCGATAGAAATGGTCCAGATAATCGGAAATCGTATAAACCGACGCGGAAATCGTGTTGATAGCCGGTTCGCTGCCGCCCTGCTCGATGAATACGCCCTGCGTGCGGTTTTCGTCCGCCCAGTAGAGGAACATGATCACGTGCGAATTATGGCGCACGAGAATATCCCCGGCGCGCAGCGTGGAAGCGTCGGTAATGGCGCGCAGCCGGTCGTCCTTGAGCAGCGTGTCGGTTTTTACATCCTTATTTTTGTAGTCCGCGTAGCCGAACATCGCCAGCGCGACGAAGGAGGAACAATCGTTTCCGGCATAGTTGCGCGTGAACTTGCCTTCCTGATTGAGCAGGTAGTACTTTTCGCCCTCGACCGGCACGTATTTCTTTTCCGCCAGCGCGTGCTTCACGCTGTAGGTG
This sequence comes from Clostridiales bacterium, assembly GCA_004556395.1. Classification (GTDB taxonomy): domain Bacteria; phylum Bacillota; class Clostridia; order Christensenellales; family Aristaeellaceae; genus SFHK01. Next base: position 16,841 of record SFHK01000032.1, on the reverse strand, counting down.
TGGAAGGAATTGTAGCTGGACATGTAGGGCAGGCCGTAGTACACGACGCCGGGCTTGAAGTCCTTCGCGCCGTCCTCGGAGTTGGTGTCGTTCCAGTAGGCCTGCACGCTCGTGACCATCCACGGGAAGGCGTACATTTCAAAGGCCTCGTCGACGATTTCCCCGCGTTTCACGGCTTCCTCCGCGGGAATGGTTTCCGCGGCGCTCAGTTCGTCCAGCGCGTGGTGCGCACACAGGCGGATTTTTTCAATGGCGGCGAGGTTGTCGTCGATTTCGTCCACGGTCGTGCGGCGCGCGGGCATGAGCAGCGTATATTCGTCGTCCTCGACGGTGACGGCATAGTCGATATACAGCGCGGAATTGAGCGCGCTCTGCGCGCGCACGGTCGCCACGCCGCGCGAACGGGCGACGGGCGCGCCGTCCTCGGAGACGGAAACGATGCGTTCGTCGCTGGAAATCCACACCACCGAGCGGTCGGCGGACTCGGGCGTAAACGCGAGGGAAACGGAAAGGCGTTCGCCCGCGCGCAGCACGTAGCGCTCCTTCTTTCCGGGGTCGGTCATCGTGCGCGGACAGCGGTCGTCGGCCACGGTGACCTTCATTTCGGCGTACAGGGAGAGATCCCGGTAGGAGCGCACGCGAAGGGTGGCTTCGCCGTACATGGCGGCCACAATGCTGCTGCTTTCATCTATATAGGCGACCTCGGGATTCGAGGATTCATACACCAGCGCGCGGCTCGCGTCCTCGGGATACAGCGTAAGCCCCAGCGGCGCGGTGTCGCCCCGCTTCAGCGTGAGCTCGCCGGAGGAAAGCAGAAGCCGCTGAATCGCCTTGCCGTATTTCACTTGCACGGGAACCTTCGCGAAGACCTTATTTGTGTATACGGAATACACGAAAACGTCCGTCGCGCCCTCTCCGACGGCGGTTACCACGCCGTCCGCCGATACGCTGGCGACGCTCGCGTCGGCGCTTTTGTAGGCGATGGCGGCGTTCAATGTCTGAGGGAAGATCACCACGTCCAGCGCCTGCGTCTGCGAGGGCTCGAGCGAAATGGGCGAGGGATAAACGACGATGCGCTCCGGCACGCGCTCGTCCGTCACGGTCAGCATGAGGCGATCCTGCACGCGGGTGTCGCGCGCGGAACCCGCGAGGATTTCGCACTGGCCGTAGCCCACGGCGGTAATCTGGCCGTCGTCGTCCACGGTGGCGACGGTGGTGTCGGTGGACTTGTAGCGGACGATCGAGGACGCGTTCTCCGGCGCGGTCGACGCGTCGACGGACAGGGTTTCACCCACGGCGAGCGTCGCTTCATGCTGGCTCAGCGTTACGCTGTCCGGCGCGGATTTGTATTTTACGATTACGATGATCTGCGCGCTGACGCTGTGGTCGCGCGCGGAAACAACCTTCAGAAGCGCTGAACCCTCGCGCTTGGCCGTGAGCACGTTGTTTTCGTCCACGGAAATGGCGGAGGGATTGTTCGTGCGCCAAAGAAGCGTGGAATCCGCGCCCTCGGGCAGCACGGTCACGTCCAGCGGAAGAGTCTGGGTGGGTTCGAGAATGATGCGCTCCGGAAGGCCGGTCAGCGCCGTCGGCAGCAGGCTGCTGGTCACGGTCACGTTCACCTGCGCGAAAACCGTGCTTTCTCCGGGCACATAGGCCGTGACGGTGCAGCTGCCGGTTTTCAGGGCGGTGATGAGTCCGTCCTCCACGGTGAGCACGGAGCGGTCGGACGAGGTCCAGACGATCGTCTGGTCGGCCTCCGCGGGAAGCACGCTCGCCGTAAGCTGATGCGTGCGCGCGTTCGCCATGTCGATGGAAACCTGCGTCTCGCCAAGGATGATGCATTCCGGCGCGGTCTCGGCCCGCGCGCAGCACAGAAGCAAAAGCATCAGCAAAACGGGAAGCAGGATGGTCTTTCGAATCATGAAAAGCCTCCGTCTAAAAAATCCCATCCTATTATGACACAAGCGGGGGCGTTATGCAAGCGCAAATTGCAAAACCTTCCGCGGCGCGATTGACGATTTCTGGAAAGCAGGATATAATGTTTGTAAATAGACGCGCACAATGGAGGGAGGATTCCTATGAAAAGGCATGTCGCGATTCTACTTTCGGCGCTTCTTCTGCTGATGTTCGCCGCACGGGCGCAGACGATCGCGCTTCAGACCGACCCGCCGCTGTATATCGTGGAGAGTTATCCGGACAACTGGGAGTCCTGCTGTGATCTTGTGGACGCGGACGGAAACGTCGTTCAGGCGCACTGGGCGGATTCCGTAGACCGAGAGGACGAAGTGCTGATAATCCGGCAGAACGGCCTTATCGGCTACATGGGCTATGACGGGAACTGGCTTGCCGAGCCGCAGTTTGACGACGTGCGGAATTTCTCGGAGGGGATGGCCGCGGTGCAGGTGGGCGGGCTGTTTGGCTATATTGATTCGAATTGCGCATGGGTCGTGTCGCCCACGTTCGACGAAGCGAATCTGTTTTCGGGCGGCATGGCGGCTGTGAAGAAGGACGGGCTGTGGGGCTATGTCGACGCGGCGGGCAGCCTTGTAATTGAGCCGAAATTCGATGAAGCGGGAGGCTTTTCCGGCGATTATGCGGTCGTGCGCGAGGGCGGGCGCTACGGCGTGATCGATCGAACCGGCGCGTTCCGGTGTCCGCCGACATACGAAAGGCTGTCCCTGTTCTGCGACGGCGTGTTTAAAACGGAGGATGGCAGTCTGGTTGTTCTGCTGGGTGAAACAGCCGAGTACCTGTCTTCCCAGACGTATGGGCGCTTTGAGTCGGGCAAGAACGGTCTGATTAAAGTTGAGAAGAAAGGCCTGTACGGCCTGATCAACCTGCGGGGCGACGTTGTATTGAAGCCGGAATATGCGCAGATTGACGATTACAACGACTGTTGCGCCATTGTCGTGTATAATGAGATCGGAATTCTCGGAAAAATCCAGAGCGGACTGTGGACGCTCAAGGGTATGGGCGATTATTTCATCGTGAATCTTCAGGGCGAACGGCTGTCGGAGGAGGGCTTCTGGACGGCTGCCATTCAGGGGGACGGCGTGATTTCGGCGGAAAACCGAAATGGAAGCCACCTGTTCGGCTTTGTGGACGGTGTGATGCGCGAGGTGCAGGCGGTGGATTCATCTTTGAACCTTGCCGACTATGCGCCGTTTGAAGGGCAGAAGAACGCGGCGGGCGCGCTGCGGGAGAACGTTGGCTTCGATTCCGCGCACGCGCTTCCGCGTCTGGATGGCGCGACGGCGCTGTTTCCGGTGTACGCGGCGTTCGCACAGGCGGTTTATCCGGAGGATACGCGCTATACGCCGTACAACCGAAGCGACTCGGCAGACAGTTTGCTTACATGCAGCAAAACCGACCGCGCATATAAACGCCTGATTTACGGAAACACGGACGTGATTTTCTGCGCGCAGCCTTCGGATGAGGAATTACAGATGGCGAAAGAAGCGGGCGTGGAATTGGAACTTACACCCATCGGCTACGAAGCGTTTGTATTTATCGTGCCGCGGGAAGAGCCTGTAACGGGTTTGACGACGCAGAACATACGGGACATCTACAGAGGAGCGGTGACCGACTGGGTGGAGCTTGGTATAGAGGGCTTGGGGAAAATCGTCGCGTACCAGCGCCCGGAGAACAGCGGCAGTCAGACCGCGCTTGAGGAAATCATGGGCGACCTCCCGCTGATGGACGCGCCGGGCTATGTGGTGGACGATATGGTGGGCATCGTGGACAACATCGAGTATCGTAACCTTCCGGGCGCAATCGGCTACAGCTTCCGCTATTTCGTGAGCGGCATGATGGAAAGCGACGTGCGCATGCTGGCGATCGACGGGGTGGAGCCTACGCTGGAAAACATCCGGAACGGCAGCTATCCGTTCATCTCCACGCTCTACGCGGTCACCCGCAGGGGAGAAGCGAACCCGAACGTGCAGACGCTGCTTTCATGGCTGACCGGCGACACGGCGCAGCGGCTGCTGGAAGCGAGCGGATATGTGGGATTGAATTGACAGACCTTTGCTTTCGCGGGTCTGGAATGAAATTACAAGCATGGAAAGAGGGGACACAGCTATGAAGAAACTGAATGTTGCCATCATCGGGCAGGGTCGAAGCGGCTATTCGATTCACGGTCAGCATTTTCTGAAGGATGCGGAGCGCTTCCGCGTAGCCTTTGTGGTGGACGCGCTGCCTGAGCGGCGCGAAAAGGCCGAGCGCGTGTTCGGCTGCCGCGCGTTTGCCGACTATCGCGAGCTGTTTGATCACAGGGACGAGATTGATCTCGTCGTGAACGCCACGTTCAGCTACATGCACGCGCCCGTGGCGATTGATCTTCTGAAGCACGGCTTCAACGTTGTGAGCGAGAAGCCGTTCGCGGGCACGGCGGAGCAGGTGGACGAGATGATCGCCGCGGCGAAGGAATCGGGCAGGATGCTCGCGCCGTTCCAGCAGTCGCGCGTCGCGCCGTATTTTAAGAAGGTGCGCGAGGTCATCGATTCCGGCGTGCTGGGGCGCATCGTGTCCATCGATATTCAGTTCTCCGGCTTCGCGCGCCGCTGGGACTGGCAGACGATTCAGGACTTCACCGCGGGCTCTCTGTTCAACACCGGCCCGCATCCGCTGGATCAGGCGCTGACGCTGCTGGGCGGCGAGGAAATGCCGGAAATCTTCTGCAGAATGGATCGCGCCGATACCTTCGGCGACGCGGAGGATTACGTCAAGCTCATCATGACGCTGCCGGGGCGGCCTGTGGTCGACGTGGAGATTTCGTCCTCCAACGCGTATCCGTGGGGCACGTACAACGTGCAGGGCACGCATGGCGGCCTGTGGGCGTCGATCAAGGAAGCAAAATGGCGCTGGTTTGACCCGAAGGAAGCGCCGGAGCAGAAGGTGATCCGCACGCCGCTCACGTCGCCCGACGGCGAACCGGCGTATTGCTCCGAGAAGCTGCCGTGGCATGAAGCGCACTGGGTCGCGGGCGAGGGCGAGAACCCGTTCGAGAGCGCGGTGAGGGACTACTATACCAACATCTACAACCACCTGACGAACGGCGAGGCGCTGATCGTCACGCCGGAGCAGGTGAGGCGGCAGATTCGCGTGATTCAGCGCGCGCACGAGCTGAATCCGCTGGATAAATTTTGCTGAGGAGGGAAAACGTTATGATTCGCGTGGGCATCATCGGCAGCGAGAATTCGCATGCCATGGCGTTTTCAAAGATTTTCAACCTTTCCGGGAAATATGAGGACATGCGCGTGGTCGCCGTTTACGGCGAGGAGCGCGCGGCGAGCGAGGCGATTCAGAGGGAATGCGGCGTAGAGCTCGTGTGCGACCATCTGGAGGAGATGATCGGCAGGATCGACGCGCTGATGGTTACGTCGCGCGACGGCAAGCTGCACTTTCCCTATGCGAAGCCGTTCCTTGAGGCCGGGCTTCCCGCGTTCATCGACAAGCCCGTGACCCGCGACCCGCTGCAGGCGCTGGAGCTGGTGCGGCTGGCGGAGAAGCGCGGCGCGCGGCTGACGGGCGGCTCGTCCGTGAAGCTGGTACCCGACACGATGAAGCTGAAGGCGGCCGCGGATGAGCAGAAGAGGCTGGGCAAGCTCGTCGGCGGACATGTGTGGGCACCGGTCAGCATGCAGAATGCCTACGGCAACTTCTGGTTCTACGCGTCGCATCTGGCGGAAACGGCGCTCACGATCTTCGGCTATCATCCGTTCGCCGTCACGGCGCAGCACACCGACCGCGGCATTGCCGCCGTGCTCGATTACGGCGCATACGCCGTGCACTTGACGTTCGGCGACGAAAACTACAACTACGGCGCGACGGTGCTGGGCAGGCAGGTCACCACGTCGGCGATCAACATCGGCGCGGGCTACGACATCGAAGCGGAGAACTTCGTGCGCATCGTGCGCGGGGAAGAGCCGCATCAGAACGCGCACGATTTCATCGAGGCCGTGTGCGTGATGGACGCGGTGCTGAAGGCCGCCCAGAGCGGAAAGGCCGAGCGCATCGTCAATCTGGCGTAAGGCAGGATGGACGGAAAACGCTATCGGCTGACGATTAACGGCTTTCCGGTGGAAGCCGAGTTTCCGCGCCGGGAAATGGAACAGGCAATCGATCCCCTGATCGACGCGCTGCTTGCGCTGCGCGGCCGCCTTTCCCGGCGCGCCGTCGCGTTTCTGGCGGGGCCGCCCGGCGCGGGAAAGAGCACGCTGGCCGAGGTGCTCTGCGCGCGGGCGGCGGAACGGCAGGCGGACGCGCGCGTGCAGACGCTGGGGCTGGACGGGTTTCACTATCCGAATGCGTATCTCAACGAGACATACCGGACGATCGACGGCGCACGCACGCGTCTGCGCGACGTGAAGGGGCGGCCGGAGACGTTCGACGTGCGCCATTTTGCGGAAACGCTGGCGCGGGCGCGAACGGAGAACGGCGTTGTCTGGCCGCGCTACGATCGGACGACGCACGACGTGGACGCGCGCGGCGCGGCTGTGACCGGGGACGTTCTGCTCGTGGAGGGCAACTGGCTTTTGCTGGATGCGCCCGGCTGGAATGAAGCGCGGACGCTGTGCGATTGCACGATTGCGCTTCGCGCGCCGGAGCCGGTTCTTCGGAAACGGCTGCTCGCGCGCAAAATGCGCGGCGGGCTTTCGCGGGCGGAAGCGGAGACATGGTATGCGCGCGTGGACGGGCCGAACGTCGCAAGGTTCGAAAACGGCGGCGTTCCCGCCGATTACAATTTGATGTATACCGAAAATACACTGAAAATTTGCAGGAGATGTGTATAATAGCGGCGGTGAAGCCTCGGCGGCGGCGCCGGGGCTTTTTCGACGCGTGACCGTAAAGAAAAACGCGGGAGGTACCGATGAAAAAACTTCTTTTGATTGCAACGGGGGGAACGATTGCCTCTGAAACCGGCGAGGAGGGACTGAAGCCGGGATTGGGCGCACAGGCGCTGCTGGCGCACGTGCCGAGGCTGGAATCGCTGTATTCGGTGGATGCGGTGCAGCCGCTGAGCCTGGATTCCACCAACATGCGGCCGGAAAACTGGGTCTGCATCGCCGAGTGCATCCGCGAGCATTACGACGCGTACGACGGCTTCGTGATTTCCCACGGCACCGACACGATGGCCTATACCGCCGCGGCGCTGAGCTATCTTGTGATGCATTCGCCCAAGCCGATCATCCTGACCGGCGCGCAGCGCTCGATCGTGACGGAGGATACCGACGCGCGCACGAACCTGTACGACGCGTTCTGCTATGCGTCCGACGCTGCGTCGCACGGCGTGAGCATCGTGTTCGACGGCCACGTGATCACCGGAACGCGCGCGCGCAAGGTGCGCACGAAGAGCCGGAACGCCTTTGAGAGCGTGGACTATCCGCCGGTGGCGCTGGTGCGCGACGGGCGCGTGCTGCGCTACATTCGCGAGGACAGGCCGAATGAACCGACGTTCTACCACGAGATGGATCCGCGCGTGGCGGTCGTGAAGCTGACGCCCGGGCTTCCGTGGCAGGCGGTGAACGCGCTGCGCGGCTGCGTGGACGCGCTGGTGGTGGAGAGCTTCGGCGTGGGCGGACTGCCCAGCTCCGACGGCGGCGCGCTTTTAAAGGAAATTCGCGGCTGGCGGGAGGCGGGGAAAGTTGTGGCGCTCACGACGCAGGTACCCTACGAGGGCAGCGATCTGGCGCTGTACGAGGTCGGCCGCCGGGCGCTGACCGAGGGCGGCGTGATCGAAGCGTACACGATGACGCCGGAAACCGCCGTGGTCAAGCTGATGTGGATTCTGGCGCGCGAACGAAATGTGGAGGCCGTGCGCAGGCGCTTCTATGAGCCGGTGGCGCACGATCTTCTGACGCTGAAAACCCCCGAAATCGGATAAGCGAAAGGCTTGTGAACGGAACATGATCAAGAAACTGGGTACGTATCTGAAGGGCTATGGACGCGAGAGCGTGCTCGGGCCGCTGTTTAAGCTGCTGGAAGCGCTGTTCGAGCTGTTTGTGCCGCTGGTCGTCGCGAAGATGATCGATCAGGGCATCCGCGGCGGCGAGGGCGAAGCCTATGTGTGGAAGATGGGCGGCCTGCTTCTGCTGCTGGGCGTGGTGGGGCTTGTGTTCTCCATCACGGCGCAGTACTTTGCCGCGCGCGCGTCGGTGGGCTTCGCGTCGCGCCTGCGCGAGACGCTGTATGACCGCGTGACGCGGCTGTCGGCTTCCCAGCTGGACAGAATCGGCTCCTCGCGGCTGACGCAGCGGCTGACGGGCGACGTGGATCAGGTGCAGAACGGCCTGAATCTGGCGCTGCGCCTGATGCTGCGCTCGCCGTTCGTCGTGTTCGGCTCAATGATCATGGCGTTTACCGTGGACGGAAAGAGCGCGTGGATTTTCGCGGTGATGATTCCGGCGCTGTCCATCGTCGTGTTCGGTGTGATGGCGTGGTCTCTGAAGCTGTTCAAGCGCTCGCAGGCGAACATGGATCGCGTGATGAATCTGGTGCGCGAGAACCTGACTGGCGTGCGCGTGATTCGCGCGTTCGGGCGGGACGGCAGCGAAAACGCGCGCTTCACAGACGCGTCCGACAAGCTGAACGCCAGCCAGCGCACGGCGGGGCGCGTGAGCGCGCTGACGAACCCGCTGACGAGCGTGATCGTGAACCTTGCGCTGATCGTGCTGATTCACACCGGCGCTTTGCGCGTGGACACCGGCACGCTGTCGCAGGGACAGCTTGTGGCGCTGGTCAACTACATGAGCCAGATTCTGGTGGAGCTGATCAAGCTCGCCAACCTGATCGTTTCCATTTCCAAGGCGCTGGCGTGCTTCGACCGCGTGCAGACCGTGATCGACCTGCCCGAGGACGCGACCGAGCGCGCCGCCGGCGCGGCGCTGGACAGGGCGGCGGACGTGGCCGTGCGCTTCGATCACGTGGAGCTGGTATACCCCGGCGCGGGCGCGCCGTCGCTGGAGGACGTGAGCTTCGTCGCGCATCGCGGCGAGACGATCGGCATCGTGGGCCCGACGGGCTCCGGCAAGAGCTCGCTGGTCAACCTGATTCCGCGCTTCTATGACGCGACGCGCGGCAGCGTGGAGCTGTACGGGCAGGACGTGAAGCGGCTGTCGCCGGAGGACATTCGCCGCAGCGTGGGCATGGTGCCGCAGAAGACGGTGCTGTTCTCCGGCAGTATTGCTGACAACGTGCGCTGGGGCAAGACGGACGCGTCGGACGCGGACGTGCTGAACGCCATCGACGGCGCGCAGGGCACGGACATTCTCTCCAAGAAAAACGAGGGCATGAACGCGCCGGTTGGACAGGGCGGACGGGCGCTGTCCGGCGGCCAGCGGCAGCGCGTGGCCATTGCGCGCGCGCTGGTTCGAAACGCGGACATTCTGATTCTGGACGACAGCGCCTCGGCGCTGGACTTCGCCACCGACGCGCGCCTGCGCGCCGCCATTCGCGCGCGGCAGGGCAGCCAGACGGTGTTTATCGTCTCCCAGCGCGCGTCCGGCGTTCGCTACGCCGACCGGATTCTGGTGATGGACGAGGGGCGCGTGTCCGCGCAGGGCACGCATGAGGAACTGATGCAGTCGAGTGCACTGTACCGCGAAATCTATTTCAGCCAGTTCCCGGAGGGCGATCACGTATGCGAAAGCAGGTAAGCACAATAAAGACGCTCATGAAATATCTGGGCGCGCGGAAATATTGGATTCTTGTGTCTCTGGTGCTGGCGCTGGGGTCGGTGGGGCTGTCCTTGTATATCCCGGTGCTCACGGGTCAGGCGGTCGATCTGGCGCTCGGCAGGGGAACGGTCGACATGGCGGGCATCGGCGGGATTCTTCTGAAAATCGGCGTGTGCGCGGGCGCGCTGGCGCTGGTTCAGTGGATGATGAGCGCGGTGAACAACCGGCTGTCGTTCGACACGTCGCGCGACATTCGGCTGGCGGCGTTCCGCAAAATCGCGAAGCTGCCGCTGAAAACCATCGACGCGCAGCCGCTGGGCGACATCGTCTCCCGCGTCATGTCGGACGTGGAGCAGCTGTCGGACGGCGTTCTGATGGGCTTTACGCAGCTGTTCACCGGCGTGATTACGATTCTGGGCACGCTGATTTTCATGCTGGTCAAGCAGCCGCTGATCGCCGCGGCGGTCGTGGTCGTTACGCCGCTGTCGCTGGTGGTGTCCTCGTTTATCGCGAAGCGCACGTACAGCATGTTCAAAAAGCAGTCCGAAAACCGCGGTACGCTGACGGCCATCATTGACGAGAGCGTGTCCGGCATGAAGACGGTGAAGGCGTTCTCGCAGGAGGAAACGATGCGCGGCCGCTTCCGCGCGGCGAATGAAAACCTGCGCGCCAGCGCCCTGAGGGCGATTTTCTTCTCCTCCATCACCAACCCGGCGACGCGCTTCGTCAACTCCGTGGTGTACGCGCTGGTTGCCGTGATCGGCTCGCTGTTCGCGATCGCCCGGCCGCGGGTGATGTCCGTCGGCGACCTGACGTGCTTTCTGAGCTACGCCAGCCAGTACACCAAGCCGTTCAACGAAATCAGCGGCGTGGTGGCCGAGTTCCAGAATGCGCTGGCCTGTGCGGCACGCGTGTTTGAGTTTATCGCCGAGGAAGAGATGACGCCCGACCCCGCGGAGGGCGCGTCGGTCGAGGGTCTGAAGGGAGATGTGCAGATCGAGGATTTGTCGTTCTCCTATGAGCCGGATCGAAAGCTGATCGAGCACCTGAACCTGAGCGCTCCGGCCGGCCGGCGCGTGGCCATCGTGGGCCCGACGGGCTGCGGCAAGACGACGCTGATCAACCTTCTGATGCGCTTTTACGAGCCGGACGCGGGGCGCATCACCGTGGACGGCGTGGACGCGCGCGAATATGGCCGTGAGGCGCTGCGCAGTGCCTATGGCATGGTTCTGCAGGACACGTGGCTGATGAGCGGCACGGTGCGCGAGAACATCCGCTTCGGCGCGCCCGACGCGACCGACGAGCAGGTGGTGGAGGCCGCGCAGGCGGCGCATGCGCATTCGTTCATTGAGCGCCTGCCGGACGGCTACGACACGATGCTCACCGAGGACGGCGGCGGGCTTTCGCAGGGGCAGAAGCAGCTGATCTGCATCGCCCGCGTGATGCTGAAAACGCCGCGCATCCTCATTCTGGACGAGGCGACCAGCTCCATCGACACGCGCACCGAGCTGCGCATTCAGGACGCGTTCCAGCGCCTGATGGAGGGCAGAACCAGCTTCGTCGTGGCGCATCGCCTGTCAACCATCCGCTCCGCGGACGTGATCGTGGCCATGAAGGACGGCAGGATCATGGAAGTGGGCAGCCACGAGGAGCTTCTGAAGAAGAACGGATTCTACGCGGATCTGTATATGAGTCAGTACCGCTGACGGAAGGAAAGGGAAGCGGGTTTGTTTACCGAGGAATTTGACCTGATCGTGGTGGGCGCGGGGCACGCGGGTTGCGAAGCCGCGCTTGCGGGCGCGCGCATGGGGCAGCGCACGCTGCTTCTGACGCTGAATCTGGACAGCGTGGCCATGATGCCCTGCAATCCCGCCATCGGCGGCACCGGCAAGGGGCACTTGGTGCGCGAGCTGGACGCGCTGGGCGGCGAAATGGGCCGCGCCATCGACGATACGTTCATCCAGTCGCGCATGCTGAACACCGGCAAAGGCCCGGCCGTGTATTCCCTGCGCGCGCAGGCGGACAAAATGGCCTACAAGGCGCGGATGCGCGCCGCGGTGGAGAATCAGCCGGGGCTGACGCTCCGGCAGGGCGAGGTTCGGCGGCTGATCGTGGAAAACGGCGAGATTCGCGGCGTGGAAACGGCGACGGGTTCTAAAATTGGCTGCCGCGCGGCGGTGCTGTGCACGGGCGTGTATCTGAAAAGCCGCATCATCATCGGCCAATGCTCGTGGGAGGGCGGCCCGCAGGGGCTCATCGCCGCAACGGGGCTCACGCAGTCGCTGCTGGACAACGGCTTTTCCATCCGCCGCTTCAAAACCGGCACGCCCGCGCGCGTGGACATGCGCACGGTCGATTTCTCGAAGATGACTCCGCAGGAGGGCGATTCGCCCATCGTGCCGTTTTCCTTCCTGACGGACGCGGCGCCGCTGAAAAATCGCGCGCTGTGCTATCTCACCTACACAACGCCCGAAACGCACGAGATCATTCGCGAAAACCTGCATCTGTCGCCGATGTATTCCGGCGAGATCAAGGGCACCGGCGCGCGCTACTGCCCGTCCATCGAGGACAAGGTTGTGCGCTTCGCCGACAAGGAACGCCATCCCATCTTCATGGAGCCGGAGGGGCTGAACACGGTGGAATGGTACGTGCAGGGCATGTCGTCCTCCCTTCCCGAGGACGTGCAGCGGCGCATGTACCGCTCCGTGCCCGGCCTTGAGCACGCCGAGCTGATGCGGCTGGCGTATGCCATCGAATACGACTGCATCGATCCGATGCAGCTGACCAATCATTTTGAGACGCGGCACATCCGCGGTCTGTTCTGCGCGGGGCAGATCAACGGCACGTCCGGCTATGAGGAAGCCGCGGCGCAGGGTCTGTATGCGGGCATGAACGCGGCGCTGGAGCTGAAGGGCGAGGAAATGATCACGCTCAACCGTGCGAACAGCTATATCGGCGTGATGGTGGACGACCTGACCACCAAGGGCACCGACGAGCCGTACCGCATGATGACCTCCCGCGCCGAATACCGGCTGCTTCTGCGGCAGGACAACGCCGACCTGCGCCTGACGGAGATGGGCTACCGCGCGGGACTGGCGAGCGAGGCGCGCTACCGGCGCATGTGCGAAAAGCGCGAGCAGCTGGAAAAGGGCTGCGCGTATCTGGGCAAAACGTGGGTCGCGCCGTCGGAGTCGGTGAACGCGCTGCTTCGCGAAAAGGGCGAGACGGAGCTTTCGGCTTCCGCGCGCCTGAGTGATCTGATCAAGCGCCCGAACGTGCATTACGACGATCTCGCCGCCTGCGTGCCCGGCATGCCGGAGCTGCGCGCCGACGCGCGGGAGCAGACGGAGATCGAGCTGAAGTATGAGGGCTACATCGACCGCCAGCGCACCGAGGTGAAGAAGTTCCTGCGCGAGGAGGAAATGCGGCTGCCGGACGATCTGGACTACATGACGGTGGACACGCTGCGCGTGGAAGCGCGGCAGAAGCTGAACAAGGTAAAGCCCGCGTCGCTGGGGCAGGCTTCGCGCATTCCGGGCGTGTCGCCGGGCGACATTACGGTTCTGATGATTCTTATGGAGAAGAAAAGGCGGGAAAACAGGGCATGAAGGCGTATCTGAAGGCGCAGGCAGAAAAAATGGGCGTGCCGATGACGGACGCGCAGGCGGACGCGTTTTGCGCGTATCACGACAGACTGACGGCGGCGAACCGGGAAATGAACCTGACGCGCGTGGGCGAGGATGCTCAGGAGGCCGTCGACCGCAACTATCTGGACAGCCTGACCATTCTGCCGTTTCTGGACGGCGTTTCCACGCTGATCGACGTGGGCACCGGCGCGGGCTTCCCCGGCGTTCCCGTGGCCATCATGCGCCCGGACATCCACGTTACGCTGATGGACGCGCTGGGCAAGCGCGTGGCGTTTTTGAAGGAAGTCGTGGCAGCGCTCGGGCTGAACGCGGACTGCGTGCACGCCCGCTGCGAGGACGCGGCGAAGAAGCCGGAATTTCGGGACACCTATGACGTGGCCTGCGCGCGCGCGGTGGCGGAAACGAACGTGCTGAGCGAGTGGCTGCTGCCGTTTGTGAAGCCCGGCGGGCGGATGCTGGCGCTGAAGGGGCCGATGGCGGCCGAGGAAGCCGCGCGCGCGCAGACGGCGCTTGCGCAGCTGAACGGGCGGCTGGCGCGCGTGTGCCCGGTGTCCGTGCCCGGCCGCGACTGGGATCACCGCGTGATCGAGATTCTGAAAACCGGCGCAACGCCGGATCGCTTTCCCCGCAGGGCGGGCATCGCCGAGAAGCGGCCGCTGAAGTGACGGAGATCGAAAATCGCGCACAGTCATTTACTGTCAATGAAGCGCACATGATGACGGCGGGGCGATATCTTCGTCGACTGGTTTTGAAAGCAACCATCCTTTCCGTATATATAAACGGAGGGGATGGTTTTATGATGGAGAGAAGGCTGAAGCCTTCGGCCAAGGTGCTTTCGCGCGTGCGGGTGGCGGAGATTCGCGCAAACCCGTATCAGCCGCGCGCGCTTTTTGATGAGGAGAGCATCCGCGCGCTGGCGCGGTCGATCGAGGAAAACGGGCTTTTATCGCCGCTGCTTCTGCGCAGGAGCGCGGGGGACGGCTATACGCTGATCGCCGGGGAACGGCGGCTGCGCGCGCTTCGCGTGCTGGGGCGCAGCTGGGTGGACGCGATTGTAATGGAGGCGGACGAGGCCGACATGCGCGCGCTGTCGCTGATTGAAAACATTCAGCGGGAGCAGCTGACGTTTTTGGAGGAAGCGCAGGCGATGCGCGAGCTTTTGCGCGAGACGGGCATGACGCAGGACGCGCTGGCGCGTCGGCTGGGGCGCAGTCCGTCGTCGGTGGCGAACCTTCTGCGGCTTCTCCGGCTGCCGGAAGCCGTGCGGCGGGCGGTGGGCGAGGAAAAGCTGACCGAACGGCACGCGCGCGCGCTTCTGAAGCTGGACGGCGATGAGAAGGCGCAGTTGGACGCGGTTCGCCGCATCACAAGGGGGCAGCTGAACGTGCGCCAGACGGACGCGCTGATCGAGAGCCTTCTGCGCGAGCGGCGGGCGGCGAGCCGCAAGGTGAAGGGCGTGGTGCGGGACGCGCGCATGTTCGTGAATGCGATTTCCGGCACGGTGGAGAAACTCCGCAAGGTGGGCGTGAACGCGGCGCTGCGGGTGGAAGAGACGAGCGAAAGCGTGGAAATCCTTGTGACGCTGCGCAAGGGCGCGCGGGAATAGAAAGGGCGGCTTCCAGCCCGCCGGACAGGCTTCCCGGGGAGACATTCCGACGCGGCAAAGCAGACGCGAACGCGGCGCTGCGGGTGGAGGAAACGAGCGAAAGCGTGGAAATCCTTGTGACGCTGCGCAAGGGCATGAAGGAAGAAAGAAAGGGTTGACGCGGGCGGCGGATTCGGGTATGATGGGAGCAGGAGGTGTTTTACTATGCACACCGATCTTGAAATCGCCCGGAATACCCCTCTTATGGACATTGAAGCGATTGCCGCGCGCGCGGGAATCGACGAAGCATATCTGGAACGCTATGGCCGTAACAAGGCCAAGGTGTCCCTGAAGCTTCTGGACGAGCGCGAGGGAAGGGCCGGCAAGCTCGTGCTTGTGACGGCGATCACGCCCACGCCCGCGGGCGAGGGCAAGACGACTACCAGCATTGGACTGGCCGACGCGCTGAGCCGGCTGGACAAGCGCACGATGGCGGCGCTGCGCGAGCCGTCGCTGGGGCCGGTGTTCGGCCTGAAGGGCGGCGCGGCGGGCGGCGGCTATGCGCAGGTGGCGCCGATGGACGAAATCAACCTGCATTTCACCGGCGACTTCCACGCGGTCGGCGCGGCCAACAACCTTCTGGCGGCAATGATCGACAACCATATTTATCAGGGCAACGCGCTGAACCTCGATCCGCGGCGCATTACGTGGCGGCGGTGCGTGGACATGAACGACCGTCAGCTGCGCAGCATCGTGGACGGGCTCGGCGGCCGTACGAACGGCTGTCCGCGCGAGGATGGCTACGACATTACCGTGGCCAGCGAAATCATGGCGATCCTGTGCCTGTCCCAGAGCCTTGCCGATCTGAAGGCGCGGCTCGGGCGCATCATCGTCGGCTATACCTATGACGATCAGCCGGTTACGGCGGGCGATCTGAAGGCGGCGGGCGCAATGACGGCGCTTCTGAAGGAAGCGCTTAAGCCGAATCTCGTGCAGACGCTTGAGCATACGCCCGTGCTGGTGCACGGCGGGCCGTTTGCCAATATCGCGCACGGCTGCAACAGTGTGCTTGCCACGCGTATGGCGATGCGTCTGGCGGACTATACCGTGACGGAAGCCGGTTTTGGCGCCGATCTGGGCGCGGAGAAGTTTCTGGACATCAAGTGCCGCATGGCGGGTCTGCGTCCCGACGCGGTGGTGATCGTGGCCACGGTTCGCGCGCTGAAGATGCACGGCGGCGTGAAGAAGGATGCGCTGGCACGGGAAAACGTGGACGCGATGCTCGCGGGCGCGGAAAACCTGCGGCGGCATGTGCGGAATATCAAGGACGTGTTCGGGCTTCCGTGCGTGGTGGCGGTCAACCGCTTCCCGGACGATACCGACGCGGAAATCGACGCGCTCACGCACGCGATGGACGCGGAGGGCGTGAAGGTGCTTCCCAGCGAGGTCTGGGCGAAGGGCGGCGAGGGCGGTCTGGCGCTGGCGCGCGAGGTCGTGCGGCTGTGCGGGGAGGAAAACTATTTCGCGTTCGCCTATGACGCGGCGGACAGCATCCAGAAGAAGCTGAATGACCTGACGGCGCGCGTGTACGGCGGCCGCCGCGCGGTGCTGACGCCCGAAGCCAAAAAACAGGCAAAGCGCCTGACGGAGCTGGGCTATGGCGGACTGCCGGTGTGCGTGGCGAAGACGCAATACAGCTTCTCAGACAAGCCCACATTGCTCGGTGCGCCGACGGATTTCGAGATCACCGTGCGCGCGCTGCGCGTGTCTGCGGGCGCGGGGTTCGTGGTGGCGCTGACGGGGGACATCATGACGATGCCCGGCCTTCCAAAGGTTCCCGCGGCGGAGAAGATCGACGTGGACGACGAGGGGAACATTACGGGGCTGTTCTGAGGAACGGCCGCTGCGCGGTGTGCTGGCGGATTTCTA